>CAZWVG010000381.1:0-4663 GCA_964637355.1 uncultured Gemmatimonadaceae bacterium | reverse complement strand
TACGCGGCGGTCGTGGCCAAGTATCCGCGGTCACCGCGCGCGGCGACGGCGCTCTACAAGATGGCGCTCTCCATGGCACGGCAGGGAAAGAAGGCGGATGCACGAACGGCGATGGACCGGGTGGTGCGCGAGTATCCCACCTCGGACGAAGCCGACCTCGCCCGCGAGTGGTTGCGCACGAATCGTTAGGCCTCTCGAAAGACATCGATGGCACAGGTAGGGCAGCAAGCAGGGGAGATGCCGTTCCTCGATCACCTCGAGGAACTGCGGTGGCGCATCCTGTGGGGGCTCATGGCGCTCGTCGCCGGCGTGATCATCGCCTTCTCCCTTCTCCTCAAGTTCGACGTCATCCTCATTCTCGAACGCCCGATCCTGCCGTACCTGAACGGGCACCAGCTGGTCTACACGCACCCGGCTGACCCCTTCAAGATCACGATGAGCATGGCGTTCGCCCTCGGCGCCATCTTCGCCTCGCCGGTGATCGTCTGGCAGGTCTGGGGCTTCCTCTCGCCGGCGCTCTACAAGCACGAGAAGAAGGTCATCATCCCCGTGCTGATCTTCGGCGCGCTCCTCTTCCTCGCCGGCGTCTCGCTCGCGTTCTTCGGGATCATCCCGATTACGCTGCAGATGTTCTACAGCATCCAGACCAACTCGCTCACGCCGATGATCACGGCGGGGGAGTATTTCGACTTCACGGTCTCGCTGTCGCTGGTGCTCGGCGCCGTCTTCGAACTCCCGATCGCCGTCCTCGCGCTCACCGCGCTTGGGATCGTCACGCCGAACTTCCTCAACAAGTTCAGGCGTCACGCGGTCGTCGTCTGTCTGGTCGCGGCGGCATTCATCACGCCGGGACAGGATCCCTTCTCGCTCTTCGCGATTGCGATTCCGCTCTACCTCCTCTACGAACTGAGCGTCATCTGCTCGATTGTGGTGTACCGACGGAGGATGCGAAAGGAAGAAGCCCAGCTGGCCGAGGAGTCGGGAGCCGTCGCGTGAAGCAGTGGGAGCGTGCGCTAGCGTGTGGGTTGGCGCTGGTGGTGAGTCTGTGCGGGGTGACGCGCGCGAGCGAAGCGCAGCGCCCGGTCTCAGTAGGGGCGAAAGCGCGGGCCGATTCTCTGGCGAAGGTTCGCGCCGACTCGATCGCGCGCGCACGCGGCGACACGCTGCGCCGCCCCGGGAGCGACACCACTCGCACGCGCGAGTCGATTGGCCGCGGCGGCCTCGATTCGGCGAGCGCGCAGCTCGAGGTGAAGTGGGCGTCGCCCGATTCGGCGATGGAAGCGCTGCTTCGAAAGCCTGGCTACAACGTGACCCGGTATCAGGGGAACGTGGTCATCTTCAAGGCGCAGGAGCATACGATGAACCTCGTCGGGAAGCGCGCAGCGGTGCAGCGCGACTCGGCGACGCTCGTTGGCGACACCATCCAGTTCAACGACTCGACGAACATGGTGATCGCGCGCGGCGACACGTTGCTCCTGCGCGACCCGTCGCAGGGACAGGATGACATCATCGCGCTGGGGAGCATTCGCTACGACGTGAACAATCGTCGCGGCGTGGTACGCGACGTGACGACTGCGGTGGAGAGCGGGCAGCGCTGGGTCGTCCACGGGAACGTGGCGGCCTTCAAGGGAGACTCGACCGACGCCGGGCAGTCGGCGTTCTACGCGAAGGACGGGTGGCTCACCAGCTGCGAAGAGTTGGAGCCGCACTATCACTTCGCGGCGAAGGAGCTCAAGCTCATCTCCAAGAACGTGATGGTGGCGCGCCCCGCGGTGCTCTACATCGCCGACATTCCGGTGATGTGGCTCCCGTTCGTCTTCCAGGACATGCGCGCCGGGAGGCGCAGCGGGATCATCCCGCCGCGCATCGGCTTCAACCAGATCTTCCGGCAGAGCCCCTTCCTGCGCCGCACCATCGAGGACATCGGCTATTACGTCGCGCTCAACGACTACATGGACGCGCAGGTGTCGATGGACTGGCGAAGCAATGCCCGCGCGACCGCGTTCGACCCGGGATACGTCAAGCTGACGGGACAGATGCAGTATCGCTGGCGCGACCGCTTCATCACCGGGACGATCGCCACGTCGTACCAGAACCTGCGCAACGGACAGACCAACAAGCAGTACTCCTGGAATCACACGCAGGAGTTCTCGCAGCGCACGCGCCTGAACGCGACGTTCAACTATGTCACGAACACGACGATCCAGCGAAACATCTCGTTCAATCCGCAGCAGTCGCTGCAGACGATCCGCTCGTCGCTGAATTATTCGACGGGGCGCGGGCCGCTCTCGGTCAACATCGGCGGCAACCAGGTGCAGTATCCGGGACGCAGCCAGCTGGACCGCGACTTCCCCACGTTTTCCGTCACGAGCAAGCCGATTCGCCTCGGGGAGAATTTCACCTGGACGCCGTCGCTCAACGTCACCAATACGCAGAGCTTCGACATCGATCAGGCGGGGGAGTTCCGCTACCTGTACTCGCGCGATCCCGTCACCAACGCGCTCGATAGCGCCAAGGTGCGCCGCAACACGCGGAATTCATCGGTCAGCTTCGAAACGCCGATCCAGATCTTCGGCTTCAACCTGAGCAACTCCGTTCGCGTGACCGACGTGCTCAACGACTTTCCCGAGAGTCGTACGGTCTACACCGACGTCACCGACACGACGACGAAGTCGACGCGCGTCTTTGCGCGTACGTACCGGACTGGATTGGATTGGAGCGGCGGATTCAATCTCCCCAGCTTCTTCCAGGGCTCGTGGAACCTGACCCCCACGGTCCAGCTGCAAAAGGTCGATGGCAGCTCGCCGCTCATCGTGCGATCGGAGCGCACCGGCGGCAAGTTCGTCGCGCAGTCGATGCGTCCGAGCTACGGCGTCTCGATGACGCCCAAGTTCTATGGCTTCTTTCCCGGGTTTGGGCCGATCGAGCGCATTCGACACTCCATCGAGCCACAGCTGACGTTCAACTACGTCCCGAAGGGGAACGTGTCGAACGAGTTCCTCGCGGCCAACGGCAACATCTCGCAGGGGTACCTGGGGAACAACCAGCAGTCGGTGATTTCGCTCGGCTTCGCCACGGCGTTCGAGGCGAAGCTTCGTCCGAAGGAAGCGGCGGCGGTCAGCGACAGCGTGCCGCCCGACACCACTCGCCCGCCCGGCGCACCGGGTGCCGCGCCGCAGGGTGGCGCATTGCTCGGTGGCGGTGCCAGCGGGACCGACCAATCGCGCAAGGTGAAGCTCCTCTCGCTCACCTTCACCACGCTCTCCTACGACTTCGTGCGCGCGAAGAAGTCGAAGTCGAAGATCGGTCTGAGCAACCAGACGTTCGACTACACCGCGCGATCGGACCTCCTCCCGGGCTTCGACCTGGGCGTGGGCTATTCGCTCTTTCAAGGTTCGCCGGCCAACGACTCCGCGGTCTTCAAGCCGTACCGTACCGGCATTCGCAGCACGATGAGCCTCGACGCGAACTCCCCGCTCGTGCGCGCGATGGCTCGCCTGCTCGGAATTCATATGCTCGATGCCGACGAGCGGCGCGCACAGCAGCGCGATGCGACGCAGCGTGGAGAAAACGGCATCCGGCAGGATCGCGGCATCAGCGGTGGAATGGTCGCCAACCGCCCCATTCAGGGGAGTGTCAACTCGGCGCAGATGCAGGTCCCGCAGGGACAGGGGTGGAAGGTCAACCTCTCGTACTCGTCCACGCGCCAGCGCCCCCCAGTCGGTGACAACGTCATCGACCTCGATCCCACCATCCTCTGCGAGCAGTATCGCCTCAGCAACCCGCTCGGCTACGAGGCCTGCGTCATTCAGCAGCAGACCTCGGGCTCGACCACGAACCCGTTCGAATCGACGACGAACGGCGGCCCGGTCATTCGCCAGCCCCCGCAGTCGAGTGTGCAGGGGAGCATGTCGTTCCACGTCACCGACAAGTGGGCGGCGCAGTGGCAGACCAGCTACGACATCGAGCGCAATCGCTTCGCGTCGCACGTCGTCTCCCTGCAGCGTGAACTGCACGACTGGGACGCGATCTTCGCTTTCTCGCGCTCGCCAAACGGCAACTTCTCGTTCAACTTCTTCATCGCGCTCAAGGCGCAGCCGGATCTCAAGTTCAACTACGACCGGCCGCAGTACCCGCGCGGTTACGTCGGCAACCGCTCGTTCTAGCGTAGCACGGGAGCACCGCGTGAGGAGCGCATGAGCTCCGCGCGTGCGCCGGGCGCGCGGCACGAGCGAGCGCCCCGAACGCCCTCCCGCACCTCATGATCCGGAACGAATTGCATGCCTGACGCCGCGGTGGTGATCGACGGAGCATCGCTGCGCGTCGCCGACGTCGTTGCGGTCGCACGCGATCGCGCGCGCGTATCGCTCGCCCCCGTCGCACGCGAGCGCCTCACGCGGGTGCGGGCGATCGTCGACGGGATCGTCGAACGCGGCGAAGTGGTCTACGGCGTGACGACCGGCTTCGGGAAGCTCTCCGACGTGGCGATCCCACACGACCGCCTTGCCGAGCTGCAGGTGAACCTCGTGCGCTCCCACTCGGTAGGGGTCGGGCCCCGTCTGAGCGAAGCCGAGTCGCGCGCGATCATGCTCCTGCGCGCCAACGTGTTGGCGCGCGGCTGCTCGGGGATTCGCGCCGAGGTGGTGGAGTTGCTCCTGGCGAT
>CAZWVG010000380.1:0-4692 GCA_964637355.1 uncultured Gemmatimonadaceae bacterium | reverse complement strand
CCCGCGACACAAACGACGCCATTCCTCTCGCCGTCCGCACCGTATGCCGCGCGATGATCACCCGCGAACTCGCCGCCATCGCGTGATGCGCCCGCATAACGAGCGGAAAGTCCGCGAGCAGCTCCCGATACCCCTCGTGATCGAGCGGCGGCTCCGCCCCCCACGCCCGCGATAACTCAGCGGCGCGCTCCTCAGACGGATGCTCAAGCAACGCGGCGAACGACTCGAGCTCCTCGAGCTTCCGCGCCGTGCTCCAGTGAACGGCGTCCTCCAGCGTGTCGGCCACGCGAAAAAGGAGGTACGCGATCGTCACATCGAGCCGAGTCGGCTCCGGGAGCAGCGGAATCGTGAGCGCGAACGTGCGGCTCGTCTTGCCGAGCAGGTCGTCCAGTCGCTCCCGCACGCCGTCTTCCAGCTTGGCCGCGCCGACTTCCCGCTGCTTGACCGTCCGTGGCATCGCGCTCCCCCTCTTCGGTGCGTGACCAACGCGGAAACGACGCGGGCGGTGCCAGTCTCAGGCCTTCGCCCGCGCGCGCGGTGCGAACCCTGGCGAACCCGTCACTCCTCGCGTGCTCCAACATACTCCCCTGCTCGGGGACGCGGAGCACTCTGCATGGTCACGCTGGCAGGTCGTCAGGCGCGGCGGACGACTCCGAACACGGTCGCGTTGTCTTCCCGGTCGCCCACGTTGCGCGCCACCACATGCAGCCCATACCGCTCGGCGCACCCTTCGGCGGCGATGGCCCCCTCGTTGGCGCGCCCGCGCGCGGCGACGTCGCGCGCACTCCCTGCCGTGTCGTTGGCCTCGCGTGGGCGCATGGCGGGGTGCGCGTCGAGGAACTTCTGGCACTGCGAGAGTGCGACGGGGTGCGAGAAGACGGTCGTAATATCGTCGAGGCCGCTGCCGGGGAGGGCGAGCAGACAATGGCGCACGGGGAGGCGCAGCTCGCCGACGATCTCCAGTTCGGCGTCCTCGATCGCTTCCTGGATTCCGGGGATCTCGCCGACGATCTCGTTCCTCAACGGGAGCACCGCGAACTCGGCCCTCCCCTGCTCGAGCCGAGCGATGACGTCGGCGAAAGTCCAGCATGGGAGGAGCCAGGCGCGCGCTCCCCACAGCCGCTCGATCGCGAGATGCCCGTAGGCGCCACGCTCGCCCTGGAAGGCGACGACAGCCTGCTCTCCGCCATTAGGGCGTAACCGCTCCCGCAAGCGATCGGCGGCGTCGCGCCACTCCGCCTCGGTCATCCGGCGCGCCCTGCGCGCTTGGTGCGGCCCGTGCGCGCCGTCGCAGCGGACGGGGCGCGACGCGTGGGGACTTCGAGCGGGATGACCTTGGCGGGAGCCTGCGTGGCCGGCTCGGTGCGATTGAGCGCGGTGGCGAGCGTCCCCAGCACGCGCATCATTTCCTCGAACGCCGGGAGAGTGAGCGACTGGTCACCGTCCGAGCGCGCACTCGCCGGATTGGGGTGCACCTCGACGATCAATCCGTCCGCCCCTGCAGCTAGCGCAGCGTACGCCAGCGGAGAGACAAATTCGGCCTTGCCGGCAGCGTGGCTCGGGTCGACGAACACCGGAAGATGCGTCTCCTTCTTCAGGACCGGGATGGCCGCCACATCCAGCGTATTCCGCGTCGCCGACTCGAACGTGCGGATCCCACGCTCGCACAGGATGATCTGCATATTCCCTCGCACGGCGATGTACTCGGCGGCCGAGATGAGTTCGAAAATAGTCGCGGCGAATGAGCGCTTGAGGAGGACGGGCAACCCCATCTCCCCGACGGCGGCAAGCAACGGGGTGTTGTACATGTTGCGCGCGCCAATCTGCAGGACGTCGGCATGCTTCGCCACCAGCTCGACTTGCCTAACGTCGAGCACCTCGGTCACCACCGGCAACCCGGTCACGCGACGCGCCTCGGCGAGCATCTCGAGCGCTTCGGCTCCCAACCCCTGAAAGGCGTACGGGGAGGTGCGCGGCTTGAAGGCGCCGCCGCGGAGCATCCGCGCTCCCGCCGAGTGGACCGAGCGCCCGGTGTCGAGGAGCATGGATTCCCCTTCGACCGAGCACGGGCCGGCGGCGACGACGAAGCCGCCGTTGCCGACGGTGACGGGGTGGGCGTCCCGGTGGACGGCTCCGATACAGACCTCGGTCCCTGCCTGGGAGGAGGTCTTGGAGCGGGCGACGAGCGGCGTGTTCGACATGCGGGCCTCGGTTTGGGGCGGCGGTGGTATGGGGCAAGAAGAAGGCCCCCGGGAGTTTCCCGGGGGCCGGAGCTTCGACGCTGTTGGTGGACCGTTACCGCCTGGTCACGCGCGCGAACCTCGCCCCCCGGGAGCCCGGAAGCCGAAGTACCAAAAAAAGTAGGTGCGCGAGGCGGCGGTCATTGCCATGGCCGCAATGTCGGGCGGGCGCGGCGGGCGCGCAAGTGCGGTGACATTCTCAGGGCGAGTTGAGGCGTGGACTGGCGGGGGGCGGGACCGATCGGGTAGGCTGAACCATCCGACCCGGGAGGCGCGCATGGACAACTCACCGATCGTCCCCTCGATGCACCTGGTGCGCGGGATCCCCGTGCTGGTGGAGAACTCCCGTCCCGACATCGCCACGCCGGCGGTGCTCGAGCGGCTGGACGAGGCGCTCGCCCTCATCGAGCAATTTCAGCCGTGGCGTCTCCGCCACCTGCAACGGGATGTGCGCCACATCCACATCGTCCGCTTCCCCTGTCGCGGTGCCTACATCCCCGGAGAGCGCGTCTGCGTCACCGAGCTCACCTTCCTCGCCCGACGCGACATTTCGGCGGCCCCGGTGGCGTCGTCGATCATCCATGAGGGGATGCACGCCCGGGTCGACCGGATGGGGGTGCGCGCCGAGGGGCGGGACCGAGCGAGGGAGGAGCGGTTGTGCCGGAAGGCGGAGCTGGCGTTCGGGCTGTCGCTCCCCGAGTCGTTAGGCTTGGCCGTGGTGGAGCGGGCGATGGCGTCGTTGCAGCTGGCCGACCAGGAAGTCGCCCCGGCAATCGACTGGCGCCTGGCGCGGGCGCGGCAGGACGCGGTCGATCGCAACGCAGCGGGGGCAGACTAGGGACTTTCGGGGATCACGGGGTCAACGCTCGCCGGCAAGCGATATCCGGTGAAGCGGGTCCCGGCTACCACCCGCGCGCGCACTAATGCGGCGGAGCCGCACCACGCAGGCGACGCGCTGCATAGGAAAGTCGATCCCATTCACGCTCGTCCCCTGCGTCCCCTGCGTCCCCTCGATACGCGCGAGAAGCGAGTCGCCATCCGCTCGGCGACGATAGATCACGCGCTGCGGGAAGTCGTGCGCCGGGTTCGAGAAGGTGACCATCGTGTCCGAGACCGCGCTCGCCGCAAACGGCGTGACCGGCGCGCCGCCCGGCTGAGCGAGGTAGGTCAGCACACCTTCGACCGGGGCGATGCGGAGGAACTCGAACTCGCGCATCGTCCCGCCGACGGTAGTCCGCCCCATCCCCAGCATTACGCCGCCGCGCGGCGGCATCCACTGCTCCTCGATCACCGTCGTGCCTATGCGACGCTCCCAGCATCCCGCCATCCACCGCACGGTCTGGATATCGTTAGGCGACTGGGCGCGGAGCGCGGTGGGGCCGAGCACGGCGAGGATCGCAAGGGTGAGAACCGCGAGCAGGCGAGGACGGATCGTCAGCATGGGCGATCTGGGCGTAGGTAGGCGTTGCGATACGTTAGCGTGGCCGGAACGTACGCGCCGCGACTTCTGACGACTTGGACAAATACGACACGCCCGCGGATCTTTCGGACATGGAGTATCGCGAATTCCCTCCCCCTCCCGCCGCCGCGCCGTACGTACGGTGCCTGTGGACGCTGCGCGACTTGCCGACCAGTGCTGGCGCGGCATCGCCGGATGCAGATGCAGGTGAGGAGGGACACGGCGACGCGGCGCTCCCGGATGGATCTCCCGAACTCATCATCTGCATCGGCGACCGATTCGAGTACGTCGCCCCCGACGGTTCGCGCATCCTCCAGCCGCGCGCCTTCCTGGTCGGGCAGATCACGCGTCCGTTCGTGGTGCAGCCGACGGGTGCGGTCGACCTGCTCGCGGTGCGCTTCGAGGCGCACGGGGCGGCGCTCGTCTGTGATGCTCTCGCGCCCATCAGCAACACCTGGACGCCGATCGAGGCGCTTCCGCCCAGTGGCATTCTGGAGTTGGCGCACGCTCTGACGCGCGAGTCAGCGACTGCGCGGCGTGTGCAGCTGACGGGCGCATGGCTCGAGCGACTGGTCCGGCAGCGTCGTCCACCGGACGCTCGCGTGTCGGCGGCGGTGGTCGCCATCCGGGAGTCGCATGGCGCGGTGAATCTCGAGGCGCTGGCCGAATCGCTCGCCGTGTCTTCACGAACACTGCAGCGGGTGTTCGCGAAACAGGTAGGGATCTCACCCAAGCTGCTGGCCCGCATCGTTCGCTTCCAGCGTGTGCTGCGCGCCTGGCGCGCGAACCCGCGCACGTTTGCGCACGTCGCGGCGGAGAGCGGCTACTTCGACCAATCGCACCTGGTGCGCGATTTCCACGAATTCGCGGGTGCCCCGCCGGCCGGTCTCCTCGCGGCGCTTCCCGCCTTCACCGCGCAGTTTCTCGCCTAACGAGCAGACACGTCACTCGCGGCGCCCGCGCCCTCATGCGGTGCCCCCGGCGCGCACGCCC
>CAZWVG010000379.1:0-4725 GCA_964637355.1 uncultured Gemmatimonadaceae bacterium | reverse complement strand
GCGGTGCGCGATTCGGCGTTAGGCGCCGGCGCCAAGGAAGTCTTCATGGTCGCCGAGCCGATGGCGGCGGCGATCGGTGTCGGCCTCCCGATCGAGACGCCGACCGGCAACATGGTCATCGACATCGGTGGCGGGACGACCGAGATCGCCGTCATCGCCCTCTCCGGCATCGTGAGCGACACGTCGATCCGCACCGCGGGCGACGAGCTCGATACGGCGATCGTGCAGTTCATGCGCAAGAACTACAACCTCCTCATCGGCGAGCCGACGGCGGAGTTGATCAAGATCACGATCGGGTCGGCAGCGCCGGTGGGCGACGAGCGCGAAATGGACGTCAAGGGGCGCGACCTCGTCTCTGGTATCCCGAAGACGGTGCGCGTCCACTCGTCGGAGATCCGCGAGGCGATTCAGGAGCCCATCCAGCAGATCGTCGATGCCGTCCGCCGCGCACTCGAGATCACCCCTCCGGAGCTGTCGAGCGACATCGTCGACCGCGGGATCGTGATGACTGGCGGTGGCGCGCTCATTCGCGGGCTCGACGTCGTGCTGAGCCAGGAGACCGGCCTGCCGATCCACGTGGACGAGGATCCGCTGACCTGCGTCGTGCGTGGCGTGGGGCGGATCCTCGACGACGAGGAGAAGTACTGGTCGGTCCTCTCGTCGTAGGGCGGGGGCCCGATGGCTCGTGCCGCGCGCTCGGGTTCGCGCGCTGATACGGCGCTGTTCGCCACCTGCGCGCTCCTCGCGCTCCTGGCGACAGTCCTCCCGCTTCCCATCCGCGACGCGATCGCCTCGTCGCTCAGGCGCACCGTGGTGGCGCCACTCCTCGCGCTGCAGGAGCGCGCCGAGCGGGCGCGCACGGCCTTTGCCGCTCGCGATGCGGTGGCCGCACAGGTCGACTCGCTGGTGCTTCGCAATGCGGAGTTAGGGCAGCTCGCACAGGAGAACGCGACGCTGCGCGGACTCCTCTCGCTCAGCCGACGGCTGCAATGGGGCTTCCTCCCGTCGGAGGCGCTGCACGGGCGCGGGACGGGAGACGAGCACATGCTCATCCTCACCCGCGGTGCCGAGGACGGCGTGCAGCCGCGCTCTGCGGTCGTCGCGCCGGCTGGACTCATCGGGCAGGTCACGACGGTCGATGCGAGCACGAGTCTCGCCATTCTCTGGACGCATCCCGATTTCCGGGCGAGCGCGATGGCGGCCGACGGGACGGCGTTCGGCATCGTGCGGCCGCACCTCGGCGAGGAACCTGAGCGCTCCTTGCTCGAACTGCGCGGCGTCGCCTTTCGTGATGCCCTGAAGCCCGGCACGCTGATCCTCACCTCGGGGCTGGGCGGTGTCTTTCCGCGCGGGATCCCGATCGGGGTCGTGATGGGGGACGTGAACACGAGCGAGGCGTGGTCCCGCACGTACCTCCTGCGTCCCGCCGTCTATCCCCCCGACGTCAGTAACGTGATGATCCTGACCCCGCAGCGCGTGGCCGCGGGTCCGATGGACTCGGTCTGGATCTCGGTTGCGCGCGCCGACTCGGCCGCGCGTGGCGTGGCGGCATCGGGCGATTCGCTCGCTCGCCTGGCGGCACTGGCCGAGGCGCAGCGGAAGCGGCAGATGGATTCGCTGCGGACCGTGCTGGGACTCCCGAATCCGGCGGATTCTGCGGGACGCGACAGCAGCGCGGCGATTGCTCCTCCCGTGCGCCGCGACACGACGCGGAAGACGCCGTGAGCGTCCAGCGCACACTGCGAGCCGCAGCGCTCTTCTTCGCGCTGGTGGCGATGCACTACTTCGTCCGCCCGCTCCTCGGGTGGCGCGTCTCGATGGACTTCCTCGTCATCGCGATGCTGCTGGTGTCGGTGCGCGTGCGCCCCGGGGTGGCCGCCGTGGTCGGCTTCGCGCTCGGGCTCATCGGCGACTCGCTCCATCCGGAGACGTTCGGCGCCGGTGCGTTGGCGATGTCGATTGTCGGGTTCGGCGCCTCGTGGCTCAAGGCCGTGTTTTTTTCCGACAATGTCTTCCTGCACGCCTTCTTTTTCTTTGTCGGGAAGTGGGCCTTCGATGTAGTGTTCGTGGTGGCCGCGCGTCAGGGCGGGGTGTACGACATGGCCACGCAGATCTTCCTCTGGTCGCCGCTCGCCGCGGCGATGACGGCGGTGACCGGCGTCGTCGTGTTACTCCTGTTCCGCAGCATGCTGGAGGCTCCTTCGTCATGAGCAGGGAATGAGCCTACATCCGAACGACATCCAACGTCGCGGGCGCTTCGCCGCCTGGATGACGGCGCTCTCGCTTACGCTGCTGGCGAGCGGATTCTTTCGCGCGCAGGTACTGGAGGGCGAGCGGTACCAGCTCTCGTCGGAGAAGAACCGGTTGCGCGAAGTGCCGATTCCGGCCGCGCGTGGCAACATCTACGACCGGCACGGCGTGCTGATCGCCGAGAACGTCCCGGGCTACTCGGTCTCGATCCTGAGCCAGAGCGCCGATTCGCTGCGCTCCACGCTCACGCGCCTCTCGACGATCATCGGGCTCACGCCGGCCGACATCGAGTCCGCCGTTAGGCGGCTTCGGCGCGATCCCAACCGCCCGACCGTGGTGCTGGCGGACGCGTCGTTCGACCAGGTCTCGGTGCTCGAGGAGCATCGCACCGAGTTTCCCAGCTTGATCATCCAGGCCGCGCCGAAGCGTCGCTATCCCGAAGGACCGATCACCTCGGCCTTCGTCGGCTACACGGGGGAGATCAACGAGACCGAACTCAACTCGACCGATTACGCCTCGTACAAGTCGGGGCAGCAGATCGGGCGCAACGGGCTCGAGAAGCAGTACGAGAAGGAGCTGCGCGGAGTCGAAGGGTCGCGCTTCGTGGAGGTCGACGCACGCGGGCGCGTGGTACGCGACGCGGCGGCGCGCCCCGACCGGCCGGCGAAGACCGCCCCGCCGCTGCAGACCAACATCGACATGGATCTCCAACGCTTCGTTGCCGGTTATTTTGGCGACACGTTGGTGGGAGGCGTGGTGGCGCTCGAGCCGCACACGGGAGAGGTGCTGGCGATCCACAGCGCCCCGACCTTCGATCCCAATCGGTTCATCGGCGGCGTCTCGACCGAGTATTACAAGCAGCTGACGACCGACGACCGCCGCCCGATGTACAACAAGGCAATGCAGGGACGCTACCCGCCGGCCTCCACGTTCAAACTTGCGACCTCGGTCGTCGCGCTCGAGGCAGGGTTGGTCGATCTCGACACGCGCATGCCGCAGCCATGCACGGGAGGGTACACGTACGGCGGGCGATACTTCCGTTGCTGGGACCACGCCGGCCACGGCGCGGTGACGCTCGCGCAGGCGATCGCCAAGTCGTGCGACGTCTATTTCTACCAGCTTGGGCTTCGGCTCACGCTCTCGCGTTTTCTCGCCGGCGGGGTGCAGCTCAAGTTCGGCGAGAAGAGCGGGATCGATCTCCCCAACGAAACGACCCCGATCTGGCCGTACGCGGTCGAGTACTTCGACAAGCTGTACGGGCCGAAGAACTGGACGAATGCGGTGACGCTCAACCTGGCCATCGGTCAGGGGGAGAACACACAAACGATCCTCAACATGGCGCGGTTCTATACCGCGCTGGCGACCGACGGCTCGGCGGCGCGTCCGGAGGTGGTGCACCGCAATCCCGAGCGCACCAAGATCATGAACCTCACGCCGGCGCAGCTGGCGGGGCTCCGTGATGCGATGGGCGACGTGGTGTCGGGGCGCGGGACAGCGGCGAGCGCGCAGATCCAGGGCGTCGTACTCGCAGGGAAGACCGGTTCGGCGCAGAACGAGACCAAGATCGACCACGCCTGGTTCGTCGGCTTCGCGCCCAAGGACGATCCCAAGATCGTGGTGGCGGTGATGCTGTGGCAGGGAGCGCACGGCTACGCCGCGGCGCGCATCGCCTCCAAGATCGTGGAGCATTACCTCAAGCGCCCGACCATCCAGCCCGTCGACATCGAGGGGGACGATTGATCAAGCGCGTCTTCGCCGACTATCCGCTGGTCATCATCGCGCTCCTGCTCTCGGCGTATGGTGTGGCGATCGTCTACTCGGCCGGGCAGACCGACGTCGTGCAGACGGCGGTGGCGACGGCATACAAGCGGCAGTTAGGGTGGTTCGCGGTCGCACTCGTGGCGGCCTGGGTATTGAGCCGAGCGTCGGTGCGACTGATCGAGTGGGTCAGTTGGCCGGCGTATATCCTCGCCGTCCTGTTGCTGCTGGTGACGCTGCTCTTCGGTAGTGGCGCGGGGACCGCGTCGAGCATGAAGGGGTGGCTCACCATAGGCGGCGTGCGACTCGGGCAGCCGGCCGAGTTGGCGAAGGTTGCTGTCGTGCTGATGCTCGCGCGCGTCCTCGCCGCGCGGCGCGATCCACCACGTTCGCTCATCGAGCTGTGGCTCCCGGGCGTCGTCGTCCTCGTCCCGTGGCTCCTGGTCATGGCGCAGCCAGACCTCGGCACCGGGATGGTCTTCGTCGGCATCTTCTTCGCGATGCTGTTCTGGGCGGGCGTCTCCGCACGCCTGTTGCTGCTGGCGGCGTCGCCGGCGATCTCGCTTCTCCTGGCCTTCAACACCGGGCTCTGGGGGGCGTGGTTCCTCATCCTCATCGCCGTGGTGCTCTGGTACAAGCCGTACGTCGTCGAGGGCGTGGTCCTGATCGTGACCAACGTGGCGATGGGGGTCCTCGCTCCGATTCTCTGGGACAAGC
>CAZWVG010000378.1:0-4739 GCA_964637355.1 uncultured Gemmatimonadaceae bacterium | reverse complement strand
TACGGCATCATGATCGCCGGCAACGATCTCGAGGGAGAGAAGCCGGAGTTCCTGTACTGCGCCGCCTATGGAAACGGGAACTTCATCTTCCGCGGCTTCTCGTCGACCGCCGAGCGCGGGACGTTCTCGATGACCACCGGCCGCGCCGGCGACGCCAACGACGCGGTGCACAAGGCCGCCGGGAAGGACCAGCCGGTGTCGCAGGAAATCGCGATGCAGGTGAAGGGCGACAAGGTTTCCTGCATGATCAACGGGACGACGGTCGCCAGCTACACCAAGGCCGAAGTCACGGGCGCCGGCAAGGTGAAGAGCCTCGACGGCTACGCGGGGGTCCGCTTCGGGCACAACACCGACGCGCACATCTCGGGCTTCAGCATCACGCAGCCGTAAGCGCCGCGCACCCGGGCGCAGGGTTTCACGAGGGCCGCCGCGAACACGATTCGCGGCGGCCCTCTGGCTTTCGCTCCCCCAGGAGTCGCCGCCAAGACACCGTTGGGGCGGTGGATGTGTCGAAGAACTCGCGAGCCCTCTCGCGAACCGTGCTGAATCTTTCCGTCGCCGTGCCCGTAAATACGCAGACGGAGTATTTGACCGCCTCGGGTAGCGCACAGCGTCAGACTGCTCGACGTGCATGCTCCACGTGCATGCTCCACGTGCATGCACCACGTGCATGCACCACGCGTTCGGAAGGGCTCTCGCACGCACATCCGCGTACGCACGTCCGCTCTCTTACCTCCCGCACCACGCGCGATGAACACGTTGGAGTATCACGTCCTGCTGGCGCTCGCCGGCGGACCGCTCTACGGGTACGCGATCAGCGACGCGGTCGCCGCCGATTCTGGGGGGGCGCAGGAGCCGCGTGCCGGCTCGCTCTACCGCGTGATTGCGCGGCTGATGAGCGCTCGGCTCGTCCTCGAGGCCGAGCCTGACGAGTCGCCCCCGCCGCACCCCGGGCATGCGCGTCGCTACTACGCGCTTACCGCCGCCGGTCGCCGTGCGCTGACCGCCGAAACGCGCCGCATGCGCGAGGTCGCGGCTATCGCTGAGCGCCGACTCGGCGCACTCCCGGGGCGCTCGTGATGCGGGCGTATCGCGCGATCCTGTTCGCGCTCATCGCCCGATTCCCGAGCGCTTTTCGTGACGAGTTCGCGCGCGAGATGGAAGAGCAGGTGCAGCGCGATCTCGCACGCGCGCACGCGCAGGGAGCGTTGCAGCTGTGGTGGTGCTTTGCCGTCACCGCCTTCGACCTGGCGAGGGGCGCGTTCGCCGAGCACTGGGACCCCGCGTGGGTGAACCCGCGCATCACACCACGGAGGAAGAAGGACATGCGAGAACTCCTGGAGCAGTGGGGTGGCGACCTGCGCCACGCGGCACGCGCACTGATGCGCTCCCCCGGATTCACTATGGTCACCGCGGGGACGCTGGCGCTGGCGATCGGCGCGAACGCCGGGCTGTTCAGCGTGGTGAAGACAGTGCTGCTCGATCCGCTTCCCTACGCAAACGCTGACCGACTCGTCCACATCGCGGCGACTGCGCCGGGGTCCGACTTTCCCGACGAATTCGGCGTAGCCGCGGAGTTCCTCGTGCAATACCGCGAACGCGCGCGCACGATCGAAGACGTCTCGACCGTGAACTCGTTCACCTCCACGCTGCGCACGAAGGAGCGCGTCGAGCGGGTGCGGATGTCGGAACCGACCAACTCCCTGTTTTCCACGCTTGGCGCTCGGCCGATCCTCGGACGACTCCCCGTCGATGCCGACGAGAACCACGTGGCGGTGATCAGCTACGCGCTCTGGCAGAACTGGTTCGGTGGCGACTCCACGATTCTCGGACAGACGCTCGATGTATCGGGCTCGAGCCGCACAGTCGTCGGCGTGATGGGTCCCGACTTCGAGTTTCCCCGCGATGGCGTGATGCTCTGGATGTCTAGCGTCGTCCGTCCCGACGGGATCACGCCAGGGCGCTTTGGCTCTCCGCTCGTCGCTCGCCTGGCCCCGGGGGTGACGCCGGAGCAGGCCGCGCGTGAGCTCACGGCCTTGTCGAAGCAGCTTCCCGAGCGCTTCGGCGGCACGCCCAACTACGCGCGCCTCATCGAGCAGCATCGCGCGGTGGTGCGCCCGCTCAAGGAACAGATGCTCGGGCCGGCGGCGAACGCGATCTGGATTCTCTTCGGCGCGGTCGCGATCGTCTTCCTCATCGCCTGCGCCAATGTCGCCAACCTCTTCCTGGTGCGATCCGAAGGGCGGCAGCGGGATCTCGCCGTGAGGCGCGCGATCGGCGCCGCGCGCTCGCAGCTCATCCGGTTGCAGCTGTCGGAAGCGTTCGTCGTGGCGTTGATCGCCGGCGCCCTCGCTGCCGCGCTCACCTTCATTGCCCTGCCGATGCTGGTGCACGCGTCGCCTCCCGGTGTGCCGCGACTCGACTCGGTGCACGTGACGGGTGGCACGATAGCCTTCACCGCGGGCGCGGTGCTGCTTGCTGCGCTCGTTTGTGGGCTGTACCCGGCGGTGCGCGCCTCGGCGCCCGACCTCACGCGCCTCCGCGAGGGAGGGCGTGGTGCCACGCGCTCGCGGCGATGGGTGCGCGACGGGCTCGTCGTCGCGCAGACGGCGATGGCGCTCGTCCTCCTCATCGGCTCGGGGCTCCTCGTGCGCTCCTTCCAGAAGCTCCGCGACGTCGATCCCGGCTACTCGACGAAGGACCTCTTCTCCTTCCAGATCGCGCCGGAACGCCCATCGCTCAACGATGGACCGTCGTTCGCGCGCTTCGACATGGACTTCATGGAGCGCCTGCGCGCGCTACCGGGCGTCGAGCAGGTGGGACTGGTGGAGAACCTCCCGCTCAACGAGGGGACGTCGCTCGTCCCCTTCCGCGCCGACGGAGGGACGAGCGATGTGAACGAAGGAAAGCGCATGCGCCTGACCTTTGCGGCTGGCGACTACTTCTCGGCGATGGACATCGCGGTACGCGCCGGACATGCGTTCCCGCCGCGTGACCTGGCAGCGACGCAGGGAACGGTAGTCATCAGCCAGAAGGCGGCCGACCTCATGTGGCCCGGGCTCGACCCGATCGGGCGTCGGCTGCAGCAAGGGAACGACTCGACCTGGTACACCGTCGTCGGTGTGGTCGAGGACGTCCTGCAGAACGACCTGCGCGAGACCGCCGAACCGCTCGTCTACTTTCCACTGGTAGGGCCGACGCCGCGAAGCTGGGCGATCTCCTCACCGGCATTCGTCCTCAAGACGGCGCGCGCCGAGACGATCGCCAGCGAGGTGCGCGCGCTGGTGCACGAAGTCGCTCCCGAAGCTCCGATGTATCGCGTCTACACGATGGCCGGACTCGCCGCCGACTCGATGGTCGCGCTCCGCTTCACGATGTTCACGCTCGGCGTCGTCTCGGCGCTCGCCCTCCTGCTCGGAACGATCGGCCTGTACGGCGTGCTCTCCTACGTCGTCGCCGAGCGCACGCGAGAGATCGGCGTGCGCATGGCGCTCGGCGCGCGCGCCGAGCAGGTGCGGCGAATGGTGGTGGGTGAGGGAGCGCGTGTCGTCGGCGTGGGAGCGGCAATCGGAATCGTCGTTGCGCTCGGGACGACGCGTTTGATGGAGAGTCTGCTCTTCGGCGTCGCGCCGCTCGACTGGATCACCTTCGTGGCCATGTCGGCGGCGATGATCGCAGTCGGGATGTTGGCGAGCTATGTCCCCGCGCGACGCGCCTCGCGCGTTGCGCCGATGGAGTCGCTGCGCGGGGAGTGAGTCTTGGGACGGGAGACGGGGGACGGGGGACGGGGGGTTGTTACTTCTCCTTCTTCTGTCCTCCTCCCCCCGTCGTCTTCACCGTCATCACCTTGTTGAGCGCGTCGAACCAGAAGGGGGCGCCGAGGGAGACGGCGAGCGTGGTGAGCAGGAGACCAACGATCTCCTGCAGGTACCAGAAGCCGGTGCGCTCCGCCTCGACGGGGGCATGCTCCCACCCGATCGGGAGATCGAGCGATCGCAGCGCGCGGAGGCGCGCGTCCAGCGTCACCTTCGCCTCTTTTGGCGTGGCGGGAGCGACGGTCTTCCCCTGAGCAGCGGCGGCCGTCGCGCTGTCGGTGCGGATCGAGTCGGCATAGCCCACGATCAGTTCGCGCGCCGCCTTGCTGCGCGCGAGATGCTGGGCGATGGCGATCGTGTTGACGTTGAGGGCGAGTGTCGACAGCGCACCGATGAGGAGCAGCCAGTAGTGTGTGCGTCGCCGGTACCACCCCGACACCCTTTGCATCGACGCATCGAACCATCCTTCGATGTTATGACGCGCCACGTCGAGGTCGCCCTTGGCGTCGTCGAGCGCGATGATGAGTGCACGCCGCACGCGGGCGCTGGAGATCAATTCGATCCCGGCGCGCAGCGTGTCGAGCGTGATCGTTCGCGTCGAGGTGTCGTCGTCCTTGTTCGTCGCCGGTCCGCGCACCATGAGGTCGACGAGTGCGGTCGAGAAGAGCGCCGATGGGATGTAGGTCGGGAGATCGCCGCCAGTCACGCGTTCGCGCGGCTGGGTTTCGACGTTGGGCTTCCCCTGCGCTTGCTCGGTGATGGCGCGCTGCGATTCCGGTCCCGGCGTGTAGTCGCCGCGGTAGAGCGCGAAGATCAGCGGATGTTCGTAGAAGTCGCGGGCCAGTCCGTTCCCCAGCCGATCGTCGAGGAGTTCGCGGATCCCCGCCTCGAGGAAGACGGCGCGCGTCTTGAAGACGCTCTCCA
>CAZWVG010000377.1:0-4748 GCA_964637355.1 uncultured Gemmatimonadaceae bacterium | reverse complement strand
TCGTCGTGCGACGGCGCCAAGGTGCAGATGCTGATCAAGTCGATCCGCGACCTGCAGAACGCCACGGTGTCGTAAGCAAGCAGAGCGACACGAGAACGGGCGCGACGGGAAGTTACCGTCGCGCCCGTTTTTCTTTTCGGGCGATGTCGAATTGGGGGGAGCGGCTCCGACCTGAGGTTGGGCGCGCCGATTCGCGGCGCACGCAGCACGATTCCGTCCTGACCATCCGAGGATCCGATCATGACATCGCACGAGCCGACTCCCGACAACGCTGGACACGAGGTGACCCCCTTCCTCTGGTTCGACGGAAATGCCGAGGAGGCGATCACGCTGTACACCTCGCTCGTCCCCAACTCGCACGTCGTGCGCATCGATCGCGCGGGGAAGCACGTGATGTCGGGGACGTTCGTGCTCGACGGGCGCACGTATCACGCGTTCAACGGCGGGCCGATGTTCAGGTTCACCGAGGCGTTTTCGCTCATGGTGCAGTGCGACACGCAGGAAGAGATCGACCGGCTCTGGGCGCGCCTCACGGCCGACGGAGGCCAGGAGAGCCGCTGCGGATGGCTCAAGGACAAGTTCAGCCTGTCGTGGCAGATCGTTCCGCGGTCGTTGCGAAGCCTCCTGCAGCACCCCGACCCGGCGAAGGCTAAGCGTGTACAGCAGGCGATGTTGTCGATGGGAAAGCTGGATATTCGGGGGCTCGAGGAGGCATGATCAACATCGACGCGAGTCGTCGAGACGACTGAAGAGTGCGAACGGCGCGCGGCGGGCGCAGCGAAACGCTGGTGTTCGTGACGCGCCGCGTCTTGCCCGATCGCTGCGCGCAGGTCATCGTGCGTTGGCGCGCGCGGTCAGGAAGGGCACAAAGTGGACGCAGCGCGCGTATCAGCACCGGTTCACGAGCTGGATCGCAGGCGCCTGGGGGGCGGTGGGGGGCGATGAGGATGGGTCGGGGTGTGGGTGATGGGGGTGGTGCCCGCGCATCCAGTCCGTGTCCCGGGTGCGGCGCGATTCGAGAAGATCACACGCAGGAGACGCCGCATGGTCCGAATCTCGTTCGTCGCCCTCGCCTTTTTGCTCGCACCGCTGGGGACGCTCTCGGCGCAGCAGGCAATGCCCAGCGCAGTCCGCTCGACTGCCGCGCCAAGATTCAGCGCCGATGCGTGCGACTCCTCGTACCGGCGCGGCGAGATCGTGGCGCAGAGCTCGCACTCGACGGGCGGGTGGCGAGCTGGGGGATTTGCCTCGGGCGTCGCCTTCTCGTTCCTCGGGGTGGCCGGGGCGACGGTGCTCGCCGGGAGTTCGGGGGCAGCGCCCGATTCCGTGCCGGCGCAGGAGGTGTCCTCCTGCTACCGCGACGGCTACAACACGAGGGCGCGAGCGCGCAACAAGTCGTCGGCGTTGAAGAGCGCGCTGATTGGGGCGATCGTGCTGCCGGCGGCGTACATCATTCGCATCAGCGCGCGTTGAGCGCGAGCTGAGCATGCGTTGAGGGTGGAGCGGGGAGCGCCGACCGCTCGATCGTTACACGCAGCAATGCATGCGTAGGTGACCTCGGTCGGTCCACCGGGGTCACCCCCGGTAAGGTCTCCGGAATGCGGTGACGATGCTGCGTCGTCTCTTTTGTCTGAGTCTCTCCCTCGCCTCACTTGCCTGCCGCGAGGCAACGGCTCCGCTCGTGCGCCACTCGTTGCCGGAAATCCTGACGGATCGGGCCGACTACCAGCCCGGCGATGTCGTGATCATCACGGTTCGTAATGATACCGAGCAGGACTTCTACGACGATCATTGCTCGGGGAGCGTCGAGGGATTCTACCACCCGGTTGGCGGCTGGAACGGGAGTTTCGGGATGGCGCGCATCTGTCTATGGCCCGACCCCGCTGCATGGCGCAGTTACAGCAGGCGCATCGCGCCCCAGACCACGCACCGCGATACGATGTGGGTCAATTCTTCGGCGTATGAGGGCGACTGGCGCGTGCATCTGCGTTTGCGCGACTCGGTCGGCACCATTCTGCCAGAGAGCGCGTCGGTGTCGAACACGTTTCGGGTGTACCGGCCGTAGTCGTACTGCGTGCATGCCGGTCTGCGTCGAATCGATTGCTCGATCGACACACGAAGTGCAGCTTCACGCCTACTCGTGATGCGGAGAGTACACGATGACCACGTCGACAGTTTCGGCACTCCCGGTCGCCCGCCGCCTCCGCGCTCCGATAGTCCTCCTGCTCGCCGCGCTTTGTATGCTCGACGCGTCGCGCTACGGCTGGGGCGCCGCGACGATCGAGGGGGATCGCGTGAAGTGGGGGCTACGCTCGATGGGGCGCTCGCCGCTCCAACCCATCATCGTCGTCAAGGAGTTCTGCTGGTGGGCTGATGGCCCGCAGGGGCTCTGCTCACTGGAGCCCCACAGCGACTGGGCCGCGACCATCTTTCGCGTCGCTCAACCGGTCGCGCTCGTTTGCGTGGCCGCGCTCGTCGCCGCGGCCGCCGTCCTGTTCTGGCGAACGGGCCCAGGGCTGGCGACCACCATCGGCGCGGCGCTCCTCACCGCCGCACTCGGCGTCGCTGCCGTCGCCGCCTCGCAACGCATCGCGATCTACGTGGAGCACGGGACCAATCCGGGGTGGAGCGGCTCGCTCACCTGGCGATTCGCGCTGGTGGCCATTGGCGCCGCGCTCCTCCTCGCCCCGAAGCGTCGGCTGGCATCCCCGTGAGCGTGGTGGTCAAACGACTGGCTGCCGCCGACGTGGGATTGATGGCGGCGCTCTCGGCAATGTTCGCCGAGGCATTCGACGATCCCACCAACTACACACAGCATCCGCCCAGCGAGGGCTATCTTCGCCGGCTGCTCGACAGCGATGCGTTCATTGCCCTGGCCGCGCTGGACGATACGGCGGTCGTGGGAGGGCTCGCAGCCTACGAGCTGCGCAAGTTCGAGCAGGAACGGAGCGAGATCTACATCTATGATCTCGCCGTTCTCGCGGCATACCGCCGGCAGGGGATCGCGACTGCGCTGATCGAGGCGCTGCGGGAGATCGCGGCCGAGCGTGGGGCCTGGGTGATCTATGTGCAGGCCGACACGGGAGAGGAGGACGCGCCGGCCATCGCGCTCTATACTAAGCTCGGCACGCGTGAGGATGTGCTCCACTTCGACATCCCCGTGCGCCGCCCTAACGAGAGCTGACCGGCGCCCGGGGCTCTCCGCCCGCTCGCGCACCACGTCTTACCCATTGTCACATGCTCACCTCACGTCGTCCGGTACGACGGGGACGTCGCCTCGGCTGGAGACTTCTCCTCGTCGCGACCTGCGCCCCACTCGCCCCGCTTCCCCTTGCCGCGCAGGCGCCCGCGTCCGTGAACGGCGCCGCCGCACGCGCCGCCGCCCGCGTGTATCGCGAGGGGCATGAGGGGGACATTCTCACCGACTTCGCCGAGCTGTTGTCGCTCCCCAACCTGGCCACCGACTCGGCCGGGATCTGGCGCAACGCGAACCACCTGCTGTCCATGCTGGAGAAGCGGGGCTTTGGCAATCGCCGACTGCTGACCGTGCCCGGCGCGCCCCCCGCGGTGTACGCCGAACTCCCGGCGCCCGGGGCAACGCGCACCCTCATCCTGTACGCGCACTACGATGGACAACCGGTCGACCCGAAGCAGTGGACCACCCCGCCCTGGTCACCGGTGCTGCGAACGGCCGAGGTGCACAAGGGGGGGACGGTGGTCCCGATCCCCACGGGGAGCGGGAAGGTCGGCGGCGAGTATCGCATCTACGGCCGCTCGGCTGGCGACGACAAGGCGTCGATCATGGCGATCCTGTCGGCGATCGATGCGATGCGGGCGGCGAAGCTCTCCGCCTCGGTCAACCTGAAGGTGTTCTTCGAGGGTGAGGAGGAGGCCGGCTCGGGACACCTCGAAGCGATCCTGCGTACGTACAAGTCGCAGCTCACCGGCGACGGGTGGATCTTCTGCGACGGCCCGGTGCACCAGAGCGGGCGTCAGCAGCTGTCGTTCGGACAGCGCGGCGTGACGGGCTTCGAGCTCACGGTGTACGGTCCCACGCGCGCCCTGCACAGCGGACACTATGGCAATTGGGCGCCGAATCCGGGGGCGATGATCGCCACGCTGATCGCGAGCATGCGCGACGACGACGGGCACATCAAGGTGGCCGGCTACTACGACGACGTGAAGCCGATCACCCCTGCCGAACGCGCGGCGATCGCGCGGTTGCCCAGGTACGACTCGACGCTGCGCGCTGCACTGGGACTGGGGCGTTCGGAGGCTAACAATGCGTTGCTCGCCGAACGCATCATGCTGCCGGCCTTCAACGTGCGCGGCATTCGCGTGGGTGGGGTACGCGAGACCGGCTCCAACACGATCGCCACCGAAGCCTATGCCTCCTTCGACCTGCGGTTGGTCCCCGCGCAGGATCCGGCACGCGTCCGGCGGTTGGTGGAGGCGCATATCCGAAAGCAGGGATACTTCGTGACGAACGACAGCGTGACCGCGGAGATTCGGCGCGCGCATCCGAAGGTGGCGCGGCTGGAGTGGGACTCCGGCTACCCGGCCTCCCGCGTGCCGATGGACGGCCCGTTCGGCAAGGCGCTGTTAGGGGTCATCGCCGATGGAGCGAAGGAGGCGCCGCTGGTCAACCCGACCGTGGGGGCCAGCGGTCCCGCGTACCTGTTCGAGCAGGTGCTCAGCGCGCCGATGATCTCGCTCCCGATCGCCAATTTCGACGACAACCAGCACGC
>CAZWVG010000376.1:0-4754 GCA_964637355.1 uncultured Gemmatimonadaceae bacterium | reverse complement strand
AATAGTACGAACGCCTCGACATCGCGTCCGTAGGGGAAGGGGTCAATCCGCGGGGATATCTGCTGACGCCATCGCCGCGGTGCGGAAGGGGTAATGCCGCACGCCACACTTCCCACTATGAGGATGTAGTCACCCCCCGGGCTTGTGGCAAGCCCGGGGGTATGCCCTACCATGCGCGCCTTCGGCGACGCCCCTTCTTCGTCGCTGAGCATACCGAGTGTGGAGGGAGTTCATGCGAGTTTCCACCGACAATACGATTGAGTACATGGTCGACCTAAGCGACCTCGGTCGCACCGATGTCGTGCGCGCCGGCGGCAAGGGAGCGAACCTTGGCGAGCTCGCGCGGATCGACGGCGTGCATGTCCCACGCGGAGTCTGCCTGACGACAGCGGCGTATCGCGGCATGTGCGCCGCAGCAATGCGACTCGATGCCCAGTGGGATGAGGGACTCGAGTCGATCTCACGTCTCGCGCCTGACGAGCACGCCGCGATCGAGCATTACAGCGCGGCGGCGCGTCGCACGATCGAAGGCACGCCAATGCCCACCGACGTGGCCGACGCGCTCGCCCGCGTGCTGGAGCGATTCCCGCGCGAGACGCGATGGGCGATTCGCTCGAGCGCGACTGCGGAGGATCTCCCGACGGCATCGTTCGCCGGTCTCCACGACAGCTTCCTAGGCGTGGTGGGCCTCGACGACGTGTTGCGTCATGTCGTGAAGTGCTGGGCCTCCCTCTTCAACGCGCGCGCCGTGGCGTACCGCCGCCGTCACGAAATGGACGAGCGCGCGATCGCCATGGCGGTCGTCCTGCAGGATCTGGTGCCGGCCGAGGCGGCGGGAGTGCTCTTCACCGCCGACGCGGTGAGTGGGAATCGACGCATCACGTCGATCGACTGCGTGGCGGGGTTGGGAGACACGCTCGTGTCGGGACGTGTCACGCCGGACACCTACACGTTGAGAGATGGCACGGTGCTCTCCCGTACACCTCATGGTGTGGGCCGCCAGCTGCAACCGATCCTCGACGACCGCACCTTGCGGCGACTCGAGCGCGCGGGGCGAAGCATCGAGGCGCACTTCGGCGCACCGCAGGACATCGAATGGTGCATCGCCGGTGACACGATCTTCGTGGTGCAGAGCCGTGCAATCACGACGCTCTTTCCGATTCCCCGCGCAGCCGACAACGCGAACCGGGTCTATCTCTCGGTAGGGCATCAGCAGATGATGACCGATGCGATGAAGCCGCTCGGTCTCTCGTTCTGGCAGATGACCACTCCGCGCCCGATGGCCGAGGCGGGAGGGCGATTGTTCGTCGACGTCACGGCGATGCTGGCGTCGCCGCCAAGCCGCGCCAACCTGCTGGAGATGATCGGGCGTTCCGATCTGCTCATGCGCGACGCGCTGGATACGATCCTCGAGCGCGAGGATTTCATCGCCCCCGCCACGATCGACGCGCCGGCGGCGCCGCTTGCGGTACCGCCGACCGAACCGCTGGAGCCCGATCCCTCGATCGTCGCGGAACTGATCGCCACCAATCGAGCGTCGGTCGAGCGCCTGAGGGGCGAGATCGCCCGCAAGCGCGGGAGCGAGCTTCTCGACTTCATCCGTGACGACATCGAGGAACTCCGCCGCTTCCTCTTCGGCGCGCTCAGTCACCGGGCGGTGATGGCCGGCATCGAGGCCACCTGGTGGCTCAACGACCGGCTGCAGGAGTGGCTCGGCGAGGTGAATGTCGCAGATTCGCTCGCGCAGTCGGCGCCCGACAATGTCTCGTCGGAGATGGGACTCGCGCTGCTGGATGTCGCCGACGTGATGCGCCGAAACCCTCGTGTCGTGGAATTCCTCGCGCGGGCCGAGGGCGACGACTTCGTCGAGCGCCTAGCCGGGATCGCCGGCGGCGAGGAGTCGCACGACGCGCTGCGCGCCTGGCTCGAGCGCTACGGGATGCGTGGAACAGGCGAGATCGACATCACGCGCCCGCGATGGAGCGAACACCCCTCGGCCCTTCTTCCGCTCCTGCGCAGCAACATCCGGAACTTCACAGAGGGCGAAGGCGCGCGCCGCATCGCCCAGGGACTCGACGTGTCGTCGCGCGCAGAAGCGTCGCTCCTGGCACGCGTACGCCTCCTCCCGGACGGCGACCTGAAGGCCAACGACACGAAGCAGATGATCGACCGGCTGCGGACGTTCATCGGCTACCGCGAATATCCCAAGTACGGAATGGTGAGTCGGTACGCGTTGTACAAGGCGGCGCTCCTGCGGGAGGCGGAGGAGCTCGTCGCGAACGGCACCCTCGCAGCGCGCGACGACATCTTCTTCCTCCGATTCGACGAGCTCCGCGAGGTGATGCGCACGGGATCTGCCGACTCGGCGCTCGTCAGGCAGCGGCGCGAGGAGTTCGCCGGTTACCGTGCGCTTCGAGCACCGCGCGTGCTCACGTCCCAAGGGGACGCGTTGGAGGGAGAGTATCGCCGAGGCGACATCCCCCACGGCGCGCTCCCCGGACTCGCGGTGTCGGCAGGTGTCGTCGAAGGGATCGCGCGCGTCGTTCGCGAATTCTCGGACGCCGAGCTGTGCGCGGGCGACATCCTCGTGACGGCGTATACCGATCCGAGCTGGACGCCGGCCTTCGTCTCGATTGGCGGGTTGGTGACCGAGGTCGGCGGTCTCATGACGCACGGTGCAGTCATCGCCCGCGAGTATGGCATTCCCGCGGTGGTGGCGATCGATCGGGCGATGTCGAAGATCCGTGATGGCGACCGGATCCGCGTGCACGGGAGCGCGGGGTACGTTGAGATCCTGACACCCGTCGCCGACCGGTTGAGCGAGGAGTAACGGCTGATGCGTGCTCGCGTGGCGTCGGCGGCGATCGCGCGCGCGCGCCGCCCCTTCGCGTCACGCTCGACGAACGCCGCCCCGCGACGACTACGCCGACATCACTGCGCCCGCGTTGCGAAGCGTCGACGCCGTCCACGCGGCGCTCAGCGCATCGATAGCCGCGAACAGAAGGAGCGGGGCGGGCATCTGCGATGTCGCGACGAGGGCGGCCATGCCGAGGGCAACGGCGAACCGAATCGCCACGCTGGCGCGCACGAACGGGATCAGCTCATGGCGCGCGGCGGCGAGGTCGTAGGCGCCGATCGCCATCGCGAGGAGCCCGGTAACCCGCACCCACCCCTCGGCGGTGGGTGGAAACTGGAGGAGCCCCAGAATGAGGGAGGGTGTCAGGACCAGGCCGAGCCCCGCGACCATCGCGTAGCAGCCGAAGATGAACAGGCTGCGCGCCGGTGCACTCATGCGTCTCCGCTCCTAGTGGTAAGGATGGATGCGACCACGACCGCTCGGTACAGTGCGGCTGTCTGGCCGGCGCCGCAAGGACGGTCGGGCTCGCGACATCGCGTGAGGTCTCGAGGACCGTTCTGCCGAATAGCTGGGGCAGGCGCCGGTGGCGTGTGCGAACGCGCGGGAGTGTCGCACGGCGAGGCATTGTGCCATGTGGCGCCGCTGAATCGCCCGACGCGGTTGCCCGCCCGGAGTACGGCGCCCCACATTGGCGGCGGCAAAGACTTCTGCGGTAGCCTCTCGCTCGGAGCCTCTCCCTATGGAACGCAAGACCGCGCACGACTTCGACCAGGAACTGCTCATCCTCTTCGACGCCTACGTCCACGGGGGGATCGACCGTCGCACCTTCCTCGACAAGGCCAAGAAGTTCGCCGTGGGCGGGGTCACCGCCGCGATGCTCCTCGAACAACTCAGCCCGAAGTTTCTCGAGGCGCAGGAGGTGCGCACCGACGACACGCGCATCGTGCAGGAGTACATCGAGTATCCGTCGCCTAACGGGTCGGGGACGATGCGCGGGTATCTCACGCGCCCCGCCAACGCCAGCGGGCGTTCGCCCGGGATCCTCACGATTCACGAGAATCGCGGGCTCAATCCGCATATCGAAGACATCGCGCGTCGCCTCGCGCTCGACGGATTCGTCGCCTTCGCCCCCGATGCGCTCTTCCCGCTCGGCGGCTATCCCGGCGATGAGGACAAGGCGCGCGAACTGTTCGGGAAGCTCGATCAGGCGAAGACGCGCGAGGACTTCGTGGCCGCTGCGCACGTCCTGATGAAGCGCCCCGAGTGCAACGGGAAGATCGGTGCGGTGGGATTCTGCTATGGCGGCGGGATGGTGAACTATCTCGCGACGCGACTGGGCGACGAGCTCTCGGCGGGGGTCGCGTTCTACGGCTCCGCTCCCGACCTCGCCGACGTTCCGAAGATCAAGGCGCCGCTCCTGATCCAGTCGGCCGAGACCGATCCGCGCATCAATGCGAGCTGGCCGGACTACGAGGCTGCCCTAAAGGCGGCGAACGTGAAGTACGAACGCCATCTCTATCCGGGGACGCAGCACGGCTTCAACAACAACACGACGCCGCGGTACGATGCGGCGGCGGCAAAGCTGGCGTGGGAGCTGACGATCGCGTTCTTCAAGGCGCACGTACGGTAGGAAGGCTCCAGTCGCGCCCGTCGGCGCGAAGGTCGTCCCATGATGCGGGGGCGCGACGAGCACCCGCCCCCCTTCCCGAGTGCGCGACCCCGCGCGCAGGTTGGTCGCATGCCCAACTTCCGCCGATTCTCCCTGATGGCCGCGGCCGTGCTCGCGGCCTGCGGCGGCGCCCCGAAGGCGCCCGACACCGCCGCGTCGTCCCCGGACACGCCGCGCCCCGCGCCCGCGACTGTCACCGTCCCTCCCCTCGACATCGCGGCGATCGAC
>CAZWVG010000375.1:445-4765 GCA_964637355.1 uncultured Gemmatimonadaceae bacterium | reverse complement strand
CGAAGGCGATGCGGTCGCGGTGCCGCGGGTCCATGTTCGCCTGGATCTTGAAGACGAATCCGGTGAAGCGCTCGTCGGTCGGGTCGATGCGCCCAGCGGTGCTCTCGCGCGCGACCGGCGGCGGGGCCAGTTCGAGGAACTCGCGCAGGAAGGGCTCCACGCCGAAGTTGGTCAACGCGCTTCCGAAGAACACGGGGGAGAGTTCTCCGCGCAGCACCGCGTCGCGGTCGAACGGGTGACCGGCGATCTCCAGCAACTCCAGGTCGTGCCGCAACCGATCGAGCGAGGCCTCGCCAAGGAGTGACCGCGTCTCGGGAGAGTCGAGCGTGAGGCGCGTCTCGTGGCCGCGTCGCGCGCCGTGGTCAGTGTCGCGTCCGAAGACGTGGATCTGGTCGAGGCGTCGGTCGTAGACGCCGACGAAGGCATCGTCCCGGAAGATCGGCCAGGTGATCACGTGGCACTGGATCCCGAGATCGGCCTCGACGTCGCTCACCAGCTTGAGCGAATCCTCCCCCACCCGGTCGCACTTGTTGACGAACGTGAAAATCGGCGTCCGGCGCCGCTTGCAGACGTCGAAGAGCTGACGCGTGCGCTCCTCCACGCCCTTGCGGTTGTCGAGCAGCATCACCGCGCTGTCGGCGGCGACGAGGGTGCGGAAGGTGTCTTCCGAAAAGTCCTCGTGCCCCGGTGTGTCGAGGAGGTTGACCGCGTAGCCGGCGTACTCGAACTGCATCACGCTCGAGGTCACCGAGATCCCGCGCTCCTGCTCGAGCTTCATCCAGTCCGATGTCGCGTGCCGCGCCGCTCGGCGAGACTTGACCGCACCGGCAAGGTGGATCGCCCCACCATAGAGGAGGAGCTTCTCGGTGAGCGTCGTTTTCCCGGCGTCGGGGTGACTGATGATCGCGAACGTTCGCCGGCGGGCGACCTGGACCGAAAGCTCTGAGGGTGGGGCACTGGTCATCCGCGAAAGCTAAACAGAGGGCGTCACGTAGTCGTCTCGCCGGCGTGTGGGAGGGCATGTGGGGGGACGGGCGCCGCGTTTCTCGCGGGCCGTGCGTAGAGCACCAGCAGCGGTTTCTTCGCCCCTCCCCCCCTCATTTACCGGAGCATCCATGCCTGGCGCCTCCAACGTCATTCGCCGAGCGACGTGGCCTACCGCCGTCGCGCTCCTCCTGGTGGGTTCCAGCGGTGCCCTCGCCCAGCAGAACGGAGACGCTGGCTGGCAGCCCCGCGAGATCCTCACCAAGGAGACGTACGTCACGCCCCCCGCCGGCATCGCGAAGCTCGTCACCGCGCCGCGGCAGAATCAGTCGACCCTCTCCGACCTGAGCCCGGACCGGAAGTTCTTCCTCCGGACCATTTCCGACGGACTCCCTTCGGTCCAGACGTTCGGGAAGCCGCACTACTACTTCGCCGGCCTGCAGGTGGACTATCAGGCCAACCGGGCGCGCGTCCTCACCAACCGCTCGGCCGCGTCGCTCGCACTCGTCGACGCCACGACGGGGAAGACCAGAACCATCGAGCCACCCAAGGGGGCGACGATCTCGTCCGCTTCGTGGTCGCCCGATGGGTCGAAGGTCGCCTACCTCGCCAACTTCGTCGACGGGAGCAAGCTCTACGTCGCCGACGTCGCCACGGGCAAGTCGCGCCCCGTGAGCAACACCTCGCTCCTCGCCACGCTGGTCACTTCGCCGGAATGGACGGGCGACGGGTCGAAGCTCGTCGCGGTCTTCCTCCCCGATGGACGCAAGGCGGAGCCGCAGCGCCCGGCGATCGAGACCGGGCCGCTGGTGCGCATCACCGACGCCAAGAAGAACCCGACGCGTGTGTACGCCTCGCTCCTGCGCGATCCGTTCGATCGCGAGCTCATGGAGTACTACGTCACCGGGCAGCTGGCGATGGTCGACGTGAAGACCGGCGCCGTCACGAAGCTCGGCGCGCCGACGATGGTCTCGGCGATCGATCCGTCGCCGGACGGCAAGTACGTGCGCGTCACGCGTCTCGTCGAGCCGTTCTCCTACATCGTGCAGTACTCCAACTTCGGACAGAAGGAAGAGCTGTGGGACGCGGGCGGGAAGATGATCACCACGCTTTCCACGCGTCCGTTGCGCGAGGGTGACAGCCCGGTCGCCGACGGCCCGCCAGGGACCGAGGCGGCCGACACCGCGCGCCGCAACATCGGATGGCTCCCGAATGGCGCCGGGCTGTACTTCTTCAAGCAGGATCCGGCACCGGCGCGCGGCGCGGCGTCCGACTCGGGTGACGCCCCGCGCGGCCCGAACGCCCCGCGCCGCAAGGATCACCTCTACACGTGGGCTGCGCCCTTCACGCCGGGGAGCGAGAAGGCGATCCACGAGAGCGATGCGCGCATGAGCGGCGTCGCCTTCAGCGAGGACGCCGGCGTCGCCTTCATCGCCGAGAACGCGATGGGGACCGGACACGTCTACGCGGTCTACATGAACGAGCCCGGGAAGCGCTACACGCTCTGGCGCATGCGCGGCATCAACGCCAGCGTCGGGCGTCGCGGTGGCTTCTTCGGCGGAGGTGGCGGACGTGGCGGGACGGGGGCCGACTCGGTCACCTTCTACACCAACCCGGGCGATCTCGTGACGCGCCGCGGCAAGATGGGCGTCGACGTGGTCCAACTCTCGAGTGACGGGAGCAGCGCCTATCTCAACGGGACGCGCTACTTCAAGGACTGGGAGAAGCAGGGGCCGCACGGCTTCCTCGACAAGGTCGACATCAAGAGCGGGAAGAAGACGCGCATTTTCGAGGGATCGAACGACGTCTTCGAATCGGTCGAAGCCTCGCTCGACGACGACTTTGCCAAGGCGATCATCACCCGCGAGTCGCCCACGATGGTCCCCAACGACTACGTGCGCGACATGGCGAGCGGCTCGGTCACGGCCATCACCAACAACACCGACCTCACCCCCGAGTTCACCAATGCGATCCGCAAGCGCGTCCTGGTCACCCGCGCCGACGGCATCAACTTCGTGGTGAACGTGACGCTCCCCCAGGGCTACACGCAGGGGACCAGGCTCCCGGCGATGCTCTGGCTGTATCCGTACGAGTTCACCGATCAGGCGGGGTACGATCGCACCCTGCGCACGGAAAACATCAACCGCTTCCCGCAGGCCGGCCCGCGCACGATCGAGTACCTGGTCACGCAGGGCTACCTCGTCGCCAACTTCTCGCCCCCGGTCATCGGCGAGAACGGGCGGATGAACGACAACTACGTCGCGGACCTGCAGCAGAACCTCAGCGCCGTGATCGACGAGTTGGACAAGCAGGGGTGGATCGACCGCACCAAGCTCGCCATCGGCGGCCACTCCTACGGCGCCTTCACCACGGTCAACGCCCTCGTGCACACGCCGTACTTCAAGGCGGGGATTGCCGGTGACGGGATGTACAACCGCTCACTCACGCCGAGCGGCTTCCAGTACGAGCGCCGTGACTTCTGGGAAGGGCAGAAGACGTACCTCGACATGTCGCCCTTCTTCTCGGCCGACAAGATGAACGGCGCGCTCCTCATGTACCACTCGATCGAGGACCAGAACGTCGGGACGGCGCCGCTCTCCTCGGAGCGCATGCTCCATGCACTCGAAGGTTTGGGGAAGACCGCGTCGCTCTACATGTACCCGTACGAGGATCACGGCCCGGCGACGAAGGAAACGCTCCTCGACCAGTGGGCCCGCTGGACGGCCTGGCTCGACGTCTACGTCAAGCAGGGGGAGAAGAAGCCGATCAAGGATCCGAAGACGATATCCAACTGAGAACTCAGAAGACGAGTTTTCGGAAGACGAGAAGACCAGATTACGACGGGCGGGGAGATGAGAGGAGTGCCTCTTGTCTCTCCGCTTTGTCTTCTCCCTCTCCCTCTCCCGACTCGCTTTCCAGCAGGCGCATGATTTCCGCGGCCGACATGGCCTGGGCGAAGCGGGAGCCTTGGCCGAGGCCGCACCCCATGGCCTCGAGCGAGGCGCGTTCCTGCTCGTGGTCGATCCCCTTCGCCACCGTCTGCAACTCGAGCGCTTCGCCTAACGCGAGGATCGTGCGTGCCAGCGCGGTCTGCGAGCCGCCGCGCACCGCCCCGCGCGTGAACATCCGGTCGATCTTGAGCAGGTCGACCGGGAGCCCCTGCAGGTAGCCCAGCGACGACGACCCGGTCCCGAAGTCGTCGATCGCGATGCGCACGCCCATCGTGTGCAGTCGTTGCAGCTGTTCACGGGCGGCCGGCGACGCGCGCAGGAGCGCCGTTTCCGACAGCTCGACGATCAGCGTCTGCGGGGCGAGCCCGTGCACCGAGAGACACTC
>CAZWVG010000375.1:0-435 GCA_964637355.1 uncultured Gemmatimonadaceae bacterium | reverse complement strand
ACTCGGCGACGTCCCCCACGAAGGAGGGCTCATCCAGCTGACGCACGCTCACCGGGACGGCCACGGTCAGCGGAACGTTGCCGCGGTCGTGCGCGCGCTGCCACTCGTGCCACTCCTCGGCGGCCTGGCACGCGGACGCCATTGTCCACCGCCCGATGTCCACGATGCTCCCGGTCTCCTCGGCCAGCGGGAGCCAGAGCGCGGGGGACACCGCTCCCCGCAGCGGATGCTCCCAGCGCAGCTGCGCCTCGACGCCACGCATCGCGCCGTCGTCGAGGGCGTGGATCGGCTGGAAGGAGAGGTGCATTTCGTTGTTGGGGACCGCCTGGCGCAGGTCGGCCTCGAGATGACGGCGTGCACGATCCTCGTCGTGCATCGATGGCTCGAAGATCACCCAGCACGACTTCCCCGCCGTCTTCGCGCGATAGAGCGCCA
>CAZWVG010000374.1:0-4810 GCA_964637355.1 uncultured Gemmatimonadaceae bacterium | reverse complement strand
CAGCGAATCGAGCGGGAGGGCGCGTGCGCCCTCCGGTTCCACGAGGACGCTGATCGCCCGCGCGCCGATCGTGTCGGCAAGGGCGAGGTCGCGCGTGATCGAGAGCGGGGCAGGGGCGGCGTTCAGCGCCGGAAAGATGCGTAGCCCCACATGGAAGTCGCCGAGCGGACGCTCCTGAAGGCGCTCGCTGCCAAGCGTTGAGAACGATTGGGCGGCATAGACCGACCGCGGATACTCCATCAGCGTGAGCACGACGACGGCCGCCGCGCCCACGGCAAGAAGGCCGCGTACCGACTTGCTGATGCGCCAGGTGGCGGGGTACGCGGGCGACAGGAGCGGAAGGAGGAGGAGCCACGGCGATGACAGCGCTTCGCGCCCGAAGAGAATTCCCAGCGCCCCGGCCTGTGCGACGGCCGCGCCGGCGAGGGGGGGCGGCAGGGGATCCAGCCAGCGCGATGCGTAGCGCGCCACGGCGGCCACCAGCAGCACGCAGTTGTAGACGAAGATCGGGAGGGCGAAGAGCGACGTGACGTGACGCCGGAAGAGGGCGTAGCCGCTTTGCGCCACGAAGACGAGCAGGAGCGCCGGCCAGATCCAGGCGATCAGGAAGATCACGCGCCCCGTCGTCATCGTTCCCGCGGCGAGGTCGACGAAGGCGGCGGGGACCACGAAGAGGCCGCAGATGGAGGTGAGGGCGAGGAAGAGGCGGGACTGTCGCCGCGCCTTGGCGATCTGTCCCGCCAGCAACACGTCCCAGAGGAGTATCAGAAGCGATATCCCCACCCACGACGCCAACAGTCGTTCGTTCGCGAACGGGATCACCCGAGACGCCCCGCGCACCCGCGCGCGAAGAAGCGGCAATCAGGTGCGAAGCACACGCGCTGGGGCACGCAGCGCGCGCGATCGGGCGCATAACGAGACGTTGACAGCATCAGGTGCAGCAGGGGGACGAGGGGGAGACCCGTGCGTCGCGCATCGGTGGTCGTTTTCAATCTCCCACGACAGCGGGACGATACACAAGCAAAGGACGGGCGACGGCGCACATCCACCATCGTGCCACAGGCCTGACATCGATGTGGCGGCGCGGTCCGGCACGAGCCCGGCGCACCATCCCAGCAGCGGCGCGCGAGAATTAGCTTCCGCGCATGAAACGGCGGCCGCTCCTCGTTCTTCCCAGTCTGATTTCGCTCACACGGCTGGGCATGGCGGCCGCGTTCGCGATGATTCCGGTCCCGGCGACGCGCGTCGCGCTCGTCGTTGCCGCATCGCTCACCGACTTTCTCGACGGGTGGCTCGCGCGCCGCGCGAACCTCGCGACCCGCTGGGGGGCGCTGATCGACCCCATCGCCGACCGCATGTTCGTCTTCACCGCGGTCTGTGTCTTTCTGTTCGAGGGAGCGATCTCGAGCACGCAGTATTTCGTCCTGCTCTCGCGCGACATCATGACGGCGGTCGGCTTCCTCGTCGCACGTTCGTCGCCCCGCCTCCGCCCGATCCCGTTCCGGGCGCGACTCTCGGGAAAGATCGTCACCACATTGCAGCTGGCGGTGCTCCTCGCGCTCCTCCTGCGCCCCGCCCAGGCCGGCATCCTCATCGTGCTGGTCGGCGTAACCGCGGCATGGGCCATCGTCGACTACACGCTCATGCTCTGGCGGGAGCGCACCCCCGCATGAGTTGTGGCTGGCGGCTCCGCGCGCTCCACGCCTTCACCGCGGTACTGGCACTCCTTCTCACCGTCACCGCGCACGACGCGCTCGCGCAGCCGCTGGTGCGCGTCTCCCTCGCTCCGTCGGGGGCGCAGTGGGAGGGGCGGCTCGAGGGAATCGCTGCGCGCACGTCGGCGCTGCAGGGAGGGATTGCGGTCAACGTCCCTGCCGGACGCTACGTGCGGATCGGTGCGCTTGGCGCCGCGGGCGCGGCGTGGCGGAGCGGAGAACAGCGCGCCTCGGCGCGGGTCGAGGGGGTGGCCCGCTTCCTCCTCGACCCGTTTCGTGAGTCGAGGCTCGGGCTCTACGGCGTCGGGGGCGTGAGCGTGATGTACGACGGCTTCGAGCACACGCGCCCCAACGTCGTGGTCGGTGCGGGTGTCGAAGGACCCCCGCGCAACGGACGCGCGATCGCCGCCGAACTCGCGCTCGGTGGTGGCGTGCGCGTTGCGGTCGTGCTGCGACGCGCGCGGCGCACGGGGCGCTAGCTCACACCTTCACGCCGCGTGCGCGCGACGTTCGCGTCTGCAGCGCGAAAGAGGCGCGACGAGAGGCGCGAAGAAGCGCGCGAAGAGAGCGCACGACCGATCACGCGTCGCGGCGACAGGCGCTACGAACTCGCCGTTCGCAGCATGCGCGGGCGCACAAAACAAAACCCCCTCGAACGAGGGGGTTGATGGTCCTACGCCGCGGTCGTCGCTTCGCTGCCCGTGTTTTGCTTGGGCGGCTGCACGAACCGCTCACCCAGCAGGCGGATCTGCTTCAGCTGATCGGCCGACAATTCGTGGTAGCGGTCGGACAGGTACTTCATCGTATCATCGAACCACTCGCCTTGGTGCTCGAGCTCAGAGCCGATGACACCGCAGCGCATGATGTGCTGGAACAGCTCGTCGCGAGCCTCATCGAACGGAGTCGGAACACTGGACGGCGTGTGACGTCGGGCGGGTTTTTTCGCCATGTCCTCGGGTTGTAAGGTGGGAATCAGCACCTCAATCTAATCAATCAGGGCGCTCTTCCAAAGTTACGCACGAGATTCGTCGAACGTTCTCGTGCATCCGCGCCGTCGGCACCGTTGCAGAATGCGGCAATGAGTGCCGACAGCTCGGCGGGCGCCTCCTCGGGGACGAGTCTTCCGACCTCCTCGACGTGCTGGTACCGACCGTAGGCGAGACCCTCGGCGTACGTCTCGGCGACGCTCTTCGTGCACCAGCGATCGCGCGTGCCGCGCACTACGAGGGTCGGCTGTCGCACATGCGCCAGTTCGAGATCATCCAGATCGTCGTCCTCGAGCGCTCCGGCGAGTCCGAGGAGGTGGTTCGCCCCATCGGCGCCGACGTACGGCGCGAGATAGCGCCCCACGAGCACTGGCGGCATGTGCTCGGGAAACGCCACCGAGTCCTCGAGAAACGGGGTGAGCAGCGATGACGCGCCGAACAACCCGCGCGAGAGGCGGAGCGCATAGCGCGCGGTCTCCCGCTGCAGCTCGCGAATCGCCGGGCCCGGGAGCTCGGACAGCGCGGGAGTGCCGATGAGGACGAGCTTGGAGACGCGCTCGGGGCGATCGGTCGCCAGGCGGAGTGCCACGGCACCTCCCACATCCATTCCCACCAGCACCACCGATGGGAGCTGCAGGGCAGTGAGCGCCCGATCGACATAGTCGGCCTGGGCGCGCACCCCGAAGTCGGCGTCGAACGGGCGGTCCGACTCGCCGTAGCCGAGGAGATCGATCGCGAACGCGGTGGCGCGGCGCACGGCGAGCATCGGACCGACTTCGCGCCACAGGAAGGCGCAGGTCCCGAATCCATGCAGGAGGACGATGGGCGTTCCGCCATATCCGAATCGTTCCACGTGGAGCGCACCAGGGCCCACAGGGACGCGAAAGATGTCGGGATCTGGAGGAACGCTCACGCGCGAGATGGTCTCGGGATGGGAGCGGGGCGGAGGGCGGCATGGCGACGCATCGCGAGCGTCCGCACCGTTCGCGTTCGAATCTACACGCCGACGTCGTACGCTGCCCCGGAACTGCGCACCACTCCCTCGATGCGGTCCCGGCTCGTAAACTTCCCGTCGGCGCCTCGTGACTCAAGAGTCGAAGGGTCGTGCGAGTCCTGGTCGGCGTCTCATTCGGTTCAGGCAGGAGTCGGGATGTCGGAACAGACGTACGACGAAGGGCGGTCGCGAAATCTCGAGGCGCTGCTGCGCGCGCTCGCCGGGCGCATTCTCGACCTCGACACGCGCGGCGAGTTGCTGGCGAATGCCGCCGAGTTGCAGAAGTTGTTGGGAGACGTGCGGAGCGAGCTGTTCCACTACGAGGTGCGGTGCACCTACGACACTCCCGAGACCGCCGAGCATCGGCGCATTGTCGCGCAAGCGAAAGAAACTACAGAGGAGCAATGGCCAAGAAATCCATGGACGCCGGACGAGGACGCGGACCCAACGTGGTGAAGAAGAGCGCAAAGAAGCGGCAGGGAAACTTCTACGCGCTCCTTGGCCTCGTGGCCGCCGTCCTTGCGATCTTCATCGTCTACCAGGTGTCGAAGCCGAAGGCTCCCGACGTGGCCACGGTCGATCCGTCGGTCCCGCTCCCCAAGGCCGAGGGGTACTTGTTAGGCAAGGAAGACGCGCCGGTGCAGGTCGTGGCGTTCGCCGACTTCGAGTGCCCGGCGTGCGGGCAGTTCTTCGTCCTCACCGAGCCCGATGTGCGCACGCGCCTCGTCGAGACCGGCGAGATCTCGTATCGCTACATCGATTTCCCGCTCCCCGGGCATCGTAACACCTGGCCGGCCTCCAACGCCGCGGCGTGTGCCAACGAACAGGGGAAGTTCTGGCAGATGCACGACATGCTCTTCCAGGGGCAGGATCAGTGGAACGGCGAGGCGACGACCCGCCCGAAAGGTGTGTTCGAAGGGTACGCGAAGTCGATCGGCCTCGACGTGAACAAGTGGGAGCAGTGCTTCGATGAGCAGAAGTACCTGCGAAACATCCAGGCCAACCGCGCCGAAGCCGAGCGCCGGCTGGTCGGCTCCACGCCATCGTTCCTGATCGGCAACAAGCTCGTCGCCGGCAGCATTTCGTTTGACAAGTTCAAGGCATACGTCGATAGC
>CAZWVG010000373.1:0-4818 GCA_964637355.1 uncultured Gemmatimonadaceae bacterium | reverse complement strand
TCATCGAACGCGCGCTCCGCATCGACAACACCTCGCACGACGAGCCGCGCGACCTCGTCGACGGTCTCCTCGCGCTGGTGGGCGATGACATGCAGGCGCAACGCTGCTCGCTGATGCTGAGCGCCCCGGAGCCGGAGACGCTCTATCTCGCCGCCGCGCGCGGGCTGGCCCCCAACATCGTCCTTGGCTCGCGCATCCCCTATCGCAAGGGTGTGGCGGGAATCGTCGCCGTCTCCCGCGAGCCGCTCCTGGTGCAGGACGCGACGGAGGCCGATCGTCACCCGCTCCTGCGCGACCAGTTCCTCACCACCGGATCGTTCATCTCGTTCCCGCTGGTCTATCGCGATGAGCTCATCGGCGTGGTGAACCTGACGAATCGCGCCAAGCGCGGCGTCTTCGTGGAAGAAGACGTGGAGCGCGTCGGGCTTCTCGCGCTGGTCATCGCGCTGATCGCGGCGAACGCCAGTCTCCCCGAGCGCCTATTGGGAGAAATCGGTGAGCGCTAACGCGCTGCAGCACGCCATCCGCCGTCTCGCCTTCCACGACTCGCTGACCGCAGCCGAGGCGAGCGCTGCCTTCGGCGTGATCATGCGCGGCGAAGCGACGCCGGCACAGGTCGCGGCGCTCCTCATGGCGCTCCGCATCAAGGGGGAATCGGTCGACGAGGTGGCGGGAGCGGCATCGGCGCTGCGCGAGGCGATGGTGCAGCTCGGCGCCGACGATGCCGACGCGCTGGTCGACACCTGCGGGACCGGCGGCGGGACGATCACCACCTTCAACATCTCGACGGCGGCAGCCCTCCTCGCGGCCGGGCTCGGGGTGCGCGTCGCCAAGCATGGGAACCGCTCGTTCACGTCGCAGTGCGGGAGCGCCGACGTGCTCGAAGCGCTCGGCGTGCCGCTCGATGTCACGCCCGAGGTGATGGAGCGCGCGCTGCGCGAGGCGGGGATCGTCTTCATGTTCGCGCCGAGCATGCATCCGGCGATGCGTCACGTGGGGCCGGTGCGGCGCGAGCTGGCGGTGCCGACGGTGATGAACATCGTGGGGCCGCTGGCGAATCCCGCCTCGGCGGGGCGGCAGGTGCTGGGCGTCGCCGAGCCTGCGCGCATGCCGCTCCTCGCCGGGGCGCTTGCGTCGCTCGGGACGCAGCACGCGCTCATCGTGCACGGTGAGCCCGGGATGGACGAATTCTCTCCCCTCGGACGCACGCGAGTGGTCGAGGTCCGTGACGGTGTGCGAAGCGAGTGGAGCGTCGAGCCCACCGAACTTGGATTCGGGACCTTTGACGCCGCGGCTCTCGCGGGAGGTTCGCCGGCAGACAACGCGCGCATCATCCGCGAGGTGCTGAGTGGCGATGGGACGACTGCGGCCGCCGCTGCGGTGATCCTGAACGCTGCGGCGGCGCTCTACGTCGGCGGGAAGGTGGCGAGCTACCCGGACGGCGTGGCGATGGCGCGCGAAGGAATCGCGTCGCGGGTGGGGCTCGACGCGCTCGAGCGCCTGCGCCGCGCGTACACAACGACGTCACCGGGATAGTCGGCAGGAACGACGCGCCCCCCGCGTCGACTGCCGGCGAGAACGGCGCTCGGCGTTGTGGCGGGGGGCGTGCGGAACAACGGTCCTGATTCGCGGAAAACGGCTAGAGCCCGCGCCGACTGAACGCTTCTAGTAGCGGCGAATGACTCCAACGACGACACCCTGGATCGCGATGTCGTTCTCGTGCACGTACATCGGAGTGAGCGTCTCATTTGCCGGTTGAAGTCGAATGCGCCCGTCGCGCTCGCGATAGAACTTCTTGCAGGTGGCGCCGGTGTTGTTGAGCAGTGCGATGACCATCTCGCCGTTGTCGGCGCTGCGGCGTTCGTTGACGATGACGAAGTCGCCGTCGCGAATCTGTTCGTCGATCATCGAGTTGCCGCGCACCTTGAGGACGTAATGCGACCCGTTCCTCGTCACGAGTTCCTGCGGCACCGCGATCGACTCGTTGTGCGTCATCGCCTCGATCGGCGCGCCAGCGGCGACCGTGCCAAGGAGCGGGAGGTCGAGGGCGCGCGCGAAGACGTCGGACGGAAGGATCTCGATCGCGCGGCTCTCGTTGTAGCTGCGCTTGATGTATCCCTTCCGCTCGAGGTTGGTGAGGTGCTCGTGCACCGTGGCGAGCGAGTTATAGTTGAAGTGCGCGGCGATCTCCTCGAAGCTGGGTGCGTAGCCGCGATCATCCGCGTAGTCCTGCAAGTACGTGAGGATCTCTCGTTGCCGGCGGGTGAGCGGCATGCTGAACTCCGTGGAGGAAGCGAGCGGAAGTCTCCGCCGCGTGGTTGCTCCCGAACAACTGCCGAACCGACATTAGCCGAAGAAGCCCCGAAGTGCAAGTGAATTCGAGCTGGAAGGCGCCAGAAGGCCCGCTTGGGCGCCTGACCGAGGGTGCCGAGCGGCGCGCGAAGGGCTTCGACGGGATGGTGAACGCGTGGCGCGAACGCTCGCAGACGCTCGCCGCGCCGCCCTCCTTCGTCGCGGCGTTGCGCGCGGGATCCACCGTGTCGGTCATCGCGGAGCTCAAGCGCCGGTCGCCTTCCAAGGGGACGCTCAACGCCGGGCTCCAGGCGACGGAACGGGCGCGTCTCTACGCCGAGGGGGGAGCGCGCGCGCTGTCGATCCTCACCGAGCCCGACGAATTCGGCGGATCGATCGATGACCTCCGCGACGTTTCGTCGACGCTTCGCCTCCCGCTCCTCAAGAAGGATTTCCACGTCGCCGAGTCGCAGGTGTGGGAGGCTCGGGCACACGGGGCGTCGGCGATCCTGTTCATCGCGCGGGCGCTCGCTCCCGACCGATTGCCGCGCCTCGTGGAATTGGCGCAATCGGCTGGACTGGACGCTCTCGTGGAGATCCGTTCCGAGGAAGAGTTGGCGCGGGCGCTCGATACCGATGCGCCGGCGATCGGGGTCAACGCACGGGACCTCGAGACGCTGGAGATCGAGCCGTGGGTGACCGAGCGACTGCTCCCGAAAATTCCGGGCGATCGCGTTCGCATCGCCGAGAGCGGGATGACGCGTGCGGCCGACGTGGAGCGCGCGGCGCACCTCGGCGCCGATGCGGTCCTGATCGGCTCGACGCTATCGTCGTCGCCCGACCCGCTCGCCGCGCTCGCGGCGCTCTGCTCCGTTCCGCGGGGCTAGCGCGGGAATGCAGTCGGCGATCAAGTTCTGCGGCCTCACGCGAGCCGAGGACGCCCTCGAGGCGGCATCGCTCGGCGCCGAGTATCTCGGTGTGATCTTCGCCCCGAGCCCGCGGCGTTGCTCGGTCGAGCAGGCGAGCGCACTGTACGCGGCGGTCGACCAACAGTTGGGAGAGAGTCGCGCGTCGCGCGGAATTCACGCCGCGCGAGGTGATGCAGCTGGCGGAGCGCACACCGAAGCTCCCTCACGTCGACCGCAGCGGGTCGGGGTCTTTGCGCAGGTCGCGGCGCCGGAGATCGTTCGTATCGCGACGGCGTTGGCGCTCGACGTCATCCAGCTGCACGAAGCCATTCCGGCGGAGGAGATCGATTCGCTCCGAGCGGCGACGGGTGCGCGCATCTGGAGCGTGGTGCGCGTCGGGAATGATGGCGTGTCGTCGGAAGAGCTTTCGATCGGCGAGCACGCCGACGGTATCCTCCTCGACACCAAGGTGGACGGCCAGTTGGGGGGAACCGGACGCACCTTCGACTGGGCGACCGCGCGCGCTGCGCTCGCCCCCCTCCGGAGCACCCGACCCGTTATCCTTGCGGGAGGACTCCACCCCGAAAATGTCGCCGTCGCGATCGCCACGTTTTCCCCCGACGTCGTCGACGTGTCTTCGGGCGTTGAGCACTCGCCGGGGATCAAGGATCACGCCCGCATGCGGGCCTTCGCAGACGCTGTCCGAGGAGTTTTCAAGGAATGACCGCACCAGCCACTATTCCCGAAATCGCACGCGATCGTTTCGGCTCCTTCGGGGGGCGATACGTGCCGGAAACGCTGATTCCGGCGCTCGATGAACTGGAGGGCGCCTTCGAAGCGGCGCTCGTCGACCCGGCGTTCGAGCGGGAGTGGCGCGACCTTCTCACCAACTACGTCGGCCGCCCGTCGCCGCTGAGCGACGCGCCGCGACTCTCGGAGCTGGTGCAGGCCCCCGTCTGGCTCAAGCGCGAAGACCTCAACCACACCGGTGCCCACAAGATCAACAACACCGTGGGGCAGGCGCTCCTCGCCCGCCGCATGGGGAAGACGCGGATCATCGCCGAGACCGGGGCAGGACAGCACGGCGTCGCGACGGCGACCATCTGCGCCCGCTTCGGGATGGGGTGCGTCGTCTACATGGGCGAAGAAGACATGCGGCGGCAGGCGCTCAACGTCTACCGCATGAAGCTGATGGGGGCCGACGTGATCCCCGTCACCAGCGGAACGCGCACGCTCAAGGATGCCACCACCGAGGCGATCCGCGATTGGGTAACCAACGTTCGCGACTCGCACTACATCATCGGCTCGGTCGTGGGACCTGCGCCATATCCGCGCATGGTGCGCGAGTTCCAGGCGGTCATCGGGCGGGAATCGCGCGCCCAAATGCTGGAGCGGGCCGGGCGGCTCCCCCGTAGCGTGGTCGCGTGCGTGGGCGGGGGTTCGAACGCGATGGGAATATTCGCTGGATTCGTTGACGACACAGGGGTGGAACTCGTCGGAGTGGAGGCGGCAGGCGAAGGACTCGCATCGGGGCGGCACTCGGCGTCGCTCTCGTGCGGAAGCCCCGGGGTGCTGCACGGTTCGTTGAGCTACCTGCTGCAGGATGCGCAGGGGCAGG
>CAZWVG010000372.1:0-4819 GCA_964637355.1 uncultured Gemmatimonadaceae bacterium | reverse complement strand
CACCTTCGCAGCGAGGCCGCAATGCGCGCGCATCTCCTCTCCGGGTGCCTGGCCACCGTCGCACTGACGATGGCCGTCACCGCTCCCGTCGTCGCCCAATCCGGTGCCCCGGATGCGCGTCCGGGCGACACTCGCCCGATCGTTCGCGGCGACGCATCGCGAGCGGCCGACGGTCGCGCGATGACGCTCGACGACATCATGGACCTCAAGAACGTCGGGAGCGTTGACCTCTCCCCCGACGGTTCGCGCATCGTCTATACGGTCTCCGGGTGGGAGCACCCCGCCGCGCGCGATACCAGCAAGGGGGACCGCCACGACATGCGCTCGCACCTGTGGATGGTGACGCGCGCCGGCGGCGACCAGCGGCAACTCACCTTTGGGGAACGCGGTGAGAGCGCGCCGCAGTGGTCGCCGGATGGGGCGAGCATCGCCTTTGTCGCCGCGCGCGGCGCCGCCAACGGTGACGACGGACCGCGCCCACAGATCTGGATCCTTCCGGCCAACGGCGGCGAGGCGTGGCAGCTCACCTCGGCGCGCGACGGGGCGAACAGCTACGCCTGGTCGCCCGACGGAAGGCACATCGCCTATCTCACGACCGACTCGCTCTCCCGCGACGCCGAGGCACGGCTCAAGCGTCGGGACGACCCCAAACCATTCGAAGAGAACTTCCGGTTCTCGCACCTGTGGGTGATCGACGTCGCCACGAAGCAGGCGACGAAGCTGACGAGCGGAGAGTTCACCGTCCGCGGCGCCCCGGCCTGGTCACCCGACGGAACGCGCCTCGCGATCCTCACCTCGCCGACGCCGATGATTCGCGACGAGCGGCGCGACGCCTGGCTGGTCACGGTGGCGACGAAGGAGAAGGTGCGCATCGCCCCGCCGGCCGGGATGATCGCGCAGGGAACGCCGGCGTGGTCGCCGGACGGGCGCACCCTCGCCTTCGGCGCGCTCACCGAGACGTGGAAGCCTAACGGCGACGGGATCGCCCCGCGCTCGCTCAAGAACACCGTCCTCGCACTCTACGACGTGGGGACGCAGTCGGCGCGCGACGTGACCGGCTCGTCGTTCGACAATTCGGTCGGGCAGCCGACCTGGTCCAGCGATGGAAAGCAGATCGTCTTCACCGCGCAGACGCGCGCCTACGTCGGCGCGTATTCCCTCGACGTCGGCAGCGGAAAGATCACCCCGCTCACTCGCGACATGATGGTGCGCGCCCCGTCGTTCTCGCACGACGGCCGTGTCGTCGCCTTCGCGATGGACTCGCCCTCGTCCCCCGCCGAGGTCTACCTGACGGATGCAGCGTTCGCCTCGCCCAAGCGCCTCACCTCCACCAATCCGCAGCTGGCGAACGTCGCGCTCGGCGAGACCGAGGTCGTCACCTGGAAGAGCAACGATGGGTGGGACGTCGAAGGAATCCTCCTCAAGCCGGTCGGCTACACGCCCGGGCAGAAGGTCCCGCTCCTCGTCGACGTGCACGGCGGACCGACCGGCGCGCACACCAATGGCTTCAAGGCGAGCTGGGGGAACGCCGGGAACTACTGGGCCGGGCGCGGTTGGGCTGTGCTCTATCCGAATCCCCGCGGCAGCACGGGGTACGGCGAGAAGTTCATGCGCGGCAACATCAAGGACTGGGGGGGCGGAGACTATCGCGACATCATGAGCGGCGTCGATGCCCTCGTGAAGCGCGGCGTCGCCGACAGCGCGCACCTCGCGATCACCGGATGGAGCTACGGCGGCTACATGACCGGGTGGGTCGTCTCGCAGACCGGACGCTTCAAGGCCGCGATGATGGGTGCCGGCCTCGTCGACATGGTCAGCATGTACGGCACGACCGACATCCCGGGCTACATCGGGACGTTCTACGATGGCATGCCGCAGCTCGATGGCACGCTCACCAACAAGTCGCTCGAGTTCTACCGCTCACGCTCGGCGATCTCCTATTCGGACAAGGTCACCACGCCCCTCCTCATGCTCCACGGCGGGAGCGACGAGCGCGTCCCGATCGGCCAACCGATGGAATACCTGCGCAACCTGAAGGACCGCGGAAAGACGGCCGAGCTGGTCTTCTATCCTCGCGAAGGACATGGGCTGAGCGAGTACTATCACCAGCTCGACAAGATGAAGCGCGAGTACGAGTGGATCACGCAGCACACCCTTCCGTCGAAGGTCCTGCAGTAGACAGTCATCGCACGGCGAGTCGCCGGCCACCCCGGTCGCCGGCGCCGGCAGAACGGCGTGGACTCGTCGTGAGATGATCTGTGGGCCGGGGCGGCGGCACCCTATGATGCGCGGGGTGCCGCCGCTACGTTTCCCCGCCACGTCATACCGAGAGGGATCATGCCCCCCGTCCAATACCTGTGCACGCAGTGCGGGGCACAGACCAGCGCCCCGCTCAAAGTCCCGCCGGGAAGCCCATGGGTTGCGCTCGTGCTGGCGGTCCCGTTCATCATTCCCGGTGTAGCGTATGCGGTCTGGCGCCAGACCATGAAGCGCACTGCCTGCCCGACCTGCGGGCACTCGCAGCTCATTCCCGCCGACGCGCCGCTCGCCCGCACCTGGCGCGCTGCGGGGTGGATCGCCGGGCGCGGGACCGAGACCAGCACGGTGACCACCGCGCCGGACATCCGGATCGACCGTATCGAGCAGGCGATCGAAGCGATCGCGGGCGAGGTCGATCGCATCGCGCATCAGCAGCGCACCTCCTCGCTGATCCGCGGCGAGCGCGAGGCCGGCGCGCTCCTCCGCGATCGCCCCGTCACCCCAACCTGACGTGTTGCGACGGTAGCGGGATTACCTGCGATCGTGACCTGATCCTCGCCCTTCCCTCCTGTGCGCCCCGCCGACGTACCGCGCGCGACCCATGGTCGCTTCGCCTGGAGACGGTGACGTTGCGTCACCGCCTGGAGACGGTGACGTTGCGTCACCGCCTGGAGACAGTGACGTTGCGTCACCGACTGGGGACGGTGACGTTGCGTCGCCGCCTGGGGACGGTGACGTTGCGTCACCCCCAACGGTCCTCGCGTGGGAGCGCGCGCGCCCATCGCCGTCGAGTCCTGCGGCGCGGCCACGGCGCACCGATCGCCTCATCTCACTGATCAAGGGGACATGACCCTCTCGACCGTACGCGAGCAACTCCGCGCGCTGAAGTATCTGGACGGCCTCACCGACACCTCGATTCACCAGCTGGCCCAACTCGTCGACGTCGAAACGTTCGAGCCGGAGACCTCGCTCTTCGCGGAGGGCTCACCGCGCCAGAGGATGGTCATCATCGCCGAAGGAAGCGTCAGCATCGAGCAGGTGCGCAACGGGCGCCCCGTGCGACTCGCCACGCTGGGCGCGGGAGAGGCGGTCGGCGAAGGGATCCTCCTCGACGACACGCCGCACGCGACCGGCGCGCACACGCTCGAGCGCACGTCGGCGTTCGTGCTGCCGAAAGCAAAGATCCAGTTGATCATCAAGGAGCACCCGACACTCTACGCCGCGCTGGTGGGACGCGCAGCGCGCTCGATCTCGCGACGACTCGCGGCGACCGATGCGACGATGGTCGGGCGCGGGCGTCGACTCGGCTTCTCCGGCGCGGTGACGCGCATGGAGCACGACCTCCTCGGCGATCGCGAGATCCCGTTCGACGCGCTCTACGGAATCCAGACGTTGCGGGCGATGGAGAACTTCCCGATCACCGGCGTGGTGATCCGCGAGTTCCCGGCGCTCCTGGCGGCGCTGGCGGCAGTGAAGGAGGCGGCGGCGCTCGCCAATTCCGAGATGGGGCTCCTCGACGACGAGCGCTGCAAGGCGATCGTGAAGGCGGCGGCCGAAGTGCGGAACGGGCGCCATCACGAGCACTTCCTCGTCGACGTGATCCAAGGCGGGGCCGGCACCTCGACGAACATGAATGCCAACGAGGTGATCGCGAATCGCGCGCTCGAGTTGTTAGGCGCCAAGCGCGGCGACTACGCGCGCCTGCACCCCAACTCGCACGTCAACCTCTCGCAGTCGACCAACGACGTGTATCCGACCGCGGTGCGGCTCGCGCTGCACGGCGAGATCGAGAAGCTGCGGCAGTCGATGCGCGCGCTGGCGCTGGCGTTCAAGGAGAAGGGGAACGAGTTCGCCCCCTTCCTCAAGATGGGGCGCACGCAGCTGCAAGACGCGGTGCCGATGACGCTCGGGCAGGAGTTCTCGGCCTTTGGACACACGATCCTCGAGGACGTCGATCGACTCGGCGAGTCCATGTCGCTCATCCGTGAGATCTCGATGGGGGCGACGGCGATCGGGACGGGGATCACCGCGCCCGAGGGGTACACCGAGGCGGTTCGCAAGCACCTCTCCAGCATCACCGGGTTGGAGCTGATCACCGCGCCGGACCTCGTGGAGGCGACGTCGGACACCGGCGCCTTCGTGCAGCTGTCGGGCGTGCTCAAGCGCTGCGCGGTGAAGCTCTCGAAGATCTGCAACGACCTGCGCCTCCTGAGTTCGGGGCCGCGCACCGGGATCGGCGAGATCAACCTCCCGGCGATGCAGCCGGGTTCGTCGATCATGCCGGGGAAGGTGAATCCCGTCATCCCCGAGGTGGTGAACCAGGTCTGCTTCGAGGTGATCGGGGGCGACATCACGGTGACGCTCGCCGCCGAAGCCGGCCAGCTGCAGCTGAATGCCTTCGAGCCGGTGATCGCCTTCCGTCTCCTGCGCGGGATTGATTCGCTGCGCAATGCCTGCGAGGTGCTCCGCACGCGCTGCGTCGAGGGGATCACCGCCAACCCCGATCGGATGAAGCGCTTCGTCGAGGAGTCGATCGGGATCGTGACGGCGCTCGTCCCGG
>CAZWVG010000371.1:0-4820 GCA_964637355.1 uncultured Gemmatimonadaceae bacterium | reverse complement strand
GCGCTCGCCGACTCCGGCTATCGCACGTTGATCATCGACGGCGACATTCGCCGCGGCGCGCTGCACGACATCTTTGCGCCATGCGATCAGTCCCCTGGCCTGGTCGACTACCTCGCCGGCGAGGCGACGCTTGCCGACGTGGTGCGTCCCACGCAGCAGCACGTCAACCTGTCGATCCTCCCCGGCGGTTCGCGTCGCCGCCACGGCCCTGAGCTGCTCGCGTCGGAGCGCATGACGACGATGATCCGCGACCTGCGCACGCAGTTCGACGCGATCGTGGTCGACACCGCACCGTTAGGCGCCGGCATCGACCCGTTTGCTGTCGGCACGGCGGTCGGCAGCATGGTCATCGTGCTCCGTGCCGGCGAGACCGATCGCAAGCTCGCGCAGGCGAAGCTCACGGTCCTCGATCGGATGCCGATCCGGCTGATCGGTGCGATCCTCAACGACATCGGCAACCTCCCCCAGTTCAAGTACTACTACTACCTGGAAGGGTATCGCGCCCTCGAAGGCGCCGAGGAGGGGAACGCGGCACTCCTCGGCTCGGGGAGCGGCGCCGGCCGATAGCCAGGGTCGCTCGCCCGAACGCTTCGGGAATTGCACGGCGAAATGGAAACGCCGGTCCGCATGCGGACCGGCGTTTCTCGTGTTGTCACCGCCGCTCCGCGAGAGCGGACCGGCCACCGCGGTATCGCTACCGCACGGTTGGCTGCTCGATCGATTCGTAGTTCGTCGCCGCCGCGTCGACCGTTTCCGAGCCGCGGGCACCACGAAGCGCGCTCGCTGCACGGAGCAACAGTTCGACTGCATCCACCGACGACTGCGCGAAGTTGGGAACCGCGCAGTACCCCGCCTTGAAGCGGATCTGGCGTGACACGCCATCGATGTCGACCGGAATCGCCTCCACTTGCTCCTTGAGGCGCTCGACCAGCCGCAGGGCGCCCGTCGGATCGGTGGACGGCGCGATGATCGCAAACTCAGCGCGACCAAGCCGCCCGACCGCGTCGGAGGAGCGCGCGGTACGACGACAGACCTCGCTCACGTGTTCCGCGATGCGCGCGTCGAGTTCGTCGGGTGTCGCATCGGTCGAGTCGGAGACCGGACTGATCGCCACACAGGCGAGCGGCGAGCGGCGACGAGTGGCGTCGGCTCCGATCTCCCGTGCGCGGCGGGCCAGCCCTCGAACATTGTACAACCCGGTCGGCGAGTCGAGCAGACTCTCCTCGCGCGAACGGTCGATCTCGCGGCGGGCCTGCACGAAGAGCTCGAGCTTGAGGAGAAGCGACTCAGCGTCGATCGGTTGGCTGAGGAACTCCCACGCACCCGCACGGAGCGCCTCGATGCGCTGCGCCCGCGACGCTGGTCCGGCCGTCGTGATCACAATCGGAGTCGAGCGCGGGAACTCGAGATCCTCGCGCAAACGCTGGCAGATCTCGATCCCGGAGATGTCCGGCATGCCGGAATCGAGGATGATCACGTCGGGATGCACGCGTCGAGCGAGTTCCAGCGCCTGCCGACCGGTGTAGGCACGGACCGAGGCAAATCCCTGCGGCCCCAGAACGCTCTCAAGTGAGCGCGTCGACCACTCCTGATCGTTGGCGATCAGGACGAGGGGCGGAGGCGAAGCGTTGGGACGCGGTTCTGCCATGGAATGGTCGATCGTTCGGTCGAGGATCTCGCCGTACACCCGCACCGAGCCGGTCGAATCGACCACCAGCGCGCGCGGATTTGCCACCTATGCAGGAGTCGTGCGGGGAGGATTTGAGCGTCGAGGAGACCCGATCGCCCCAACTCCTCCAGATTTCTCCGTTCACGAGTGCACAAAGTGCGGCGCGAACGCAACAGGAGTGGCATCGAACTCGCGTTGTGGCGCAGCGGAGTGTCCGAACGGTCGCTAGCGCGTACCGGATTGCCATCGATCCACCCGCGCGCTCAGGCGAGTTGGCTGCTAGGACTTATAGTTCTCGGTCGCGGTACAGAGCTCGGAACTCCGAGCGGGCGATGATCGTCCTTCGCCGAACGCCCGGCTCGCTTTCGCGCCGAAAGCGCCGAAACTCTCTGTTGGCTCTCTCGAACCGTTCGATCTAGGCGTTGCTGGGGATGTGAGGATATCCCGAACGGAGGAGATGTCGGGGGGGTGCAACAAAAGCTGAGGCGGCAGTGATGTGACGCATCGCGCAGCCGCCTAACTGGCGGCTTGCTAAATGGTTGGCTTCTTTCGTGCTGCGTCGATTTGTAGCACGAAGGGTGCATAGTCCGACGAGGATATGACCGTACGCTTTTCCGAACTCATGAAGAAGATCTCGCCTCTCGCTCGCGTGATTGTGGCGATGGCGCTTGCGGCCTCGCTGAGCGCGGCGCAGGCGTCGCTTGGCGAAGGACGCCGGCAGGCGACTCGCGCAGAGCTGGAGCAGGCGGCCAAGGCGACCGAGCAGGCAGCGACCGTCGCTCCGGACGCCAAGACGCGCGACAAGCTCCTCGCCGACGCCACGGCTCTGCAGCAGCGTCTGCGGAACGGCGATTTCCTCCCAGGCGATCGGATCTACATCGTCGTGCTCGGCGACTCGTCGCTCACCGACACGTTTACTGTGCGCGGCGATCGTCGCCTGCAGCTCCCGAATATCCCCGACCTCACCCTCTCAGGTGTCCTGGACTCCGAACTCAACTCCTATCTCACCAAGGAGCTGAGCCGGTATCTCAAGAACCCCTCGGTCACTGCGACCGGGATGGTTCGACTGACGCTGACGGGCGGAGTGGCGCGCAACGGATTCCTCACCTTTCCGGTCGACCAGGCAATTACCGACGTGCTGATGTCGGCAGGCGGCCTGGGGCCTGGCTCGCAGCTCGACAAAGCCGAGGTCAAGCGCGCCGGAAAAACGCTCATCAACAAGAAGGAATTCGCCGACGCGATCCGCCTCGCGCGTACGGTCGGCGACTTGGGGCTGCGAGACGGCGACGAGGTCTACGTCCCGGCCGCGACCGCCACGTCGGGGTGGCAGAACTGGATCAAGGTGCTTGGCGTCCTCGGTCCGCTCTTCCTGATCATCCGTCTCATCACGAACAACCGCCGCAACAACAACGCACTTCCGTAACGCGGCATTCAGCACCTTGTCCTACACTTTCCCGAATAACCGCTCGTTCGATCCGAGAGCACGTTGATGGAGTCCACTGTGTCGCAGTTCGCCGGAGACTACCCCGCACGCATTCCCACGCCCACCGGGCGGCGCCAGCGCCGCTTCGACGGGGGTGACGGAACGCGCGGGGTGGATCGGCCACGTTCGATCGACGGCGCGCCCGGAAGCGAGCGCGCCCCGGTCGAGGAGGTCTTTCCGCGTGAGCGTTCGGAGAATCTCAGCCGCGCGCTGAATGCAGGGATCGCGGTAGTGAGCCTCCTCCTTCTCTCTCCCGTCTTTGTCCTGATCGCAATCGCGATTCGTCTCACGTCGCGCGGACCGGTCATTTACGCACAGACGCGCGTTGGGCTCGACCGCCGCTGGCGCGAGACGCTGGCGCTCCGCGAGCGCCGGCACGAGGATCTGGGCGGACAGGTATTCACGATCTTCAAGTTCCGCACGATGCGCGTCGACGCCGAGCGGTTCTCCGGCGCGGTGTGGGCGCAGGAGAACGATCCGCGCGTCACGTCGCTTGGGCGTGTGCTCCGCAAGTTCCGGCTCGACGAGCTCCCGCAGCTCTGGAACATCGTGCGAGGCGACATGAACATCGTCGGTCCGCGTCCCGAGCGCCCGAGCATCGTGGCGCGCCTGCGCGAGGACATCGCCGAATACCGCTTCCGTCACCGGGTGCGCCCGGGGCTCACCGGTCTCGCGCAGATCAACCAGCACTACGACTCGTGCCTCGACGACGTGCGCGCCAAGGTGCGGTGGGACCTGCAGTACATCACCAAGCAGGATGTCTGGCTCGACGTACGCGTCATGTTGCAGACGATTCCGGCGGTCCTCCTCAAGTTCCGCGGTCAGTAATCGCGAACCTGCGGGACGAAAAACGGGGCGCCCCCCCAGCGGGGGCGCCCCGTTGTCGTTGGCCGTCGCGCCGGGTTGCGAGTGCGCGAGACCGGCTGCGAGATCACCCCTCGAACTTGTAGCTGGCGACTTCGGGATCATCGGTCGCAACGCGCCGCCCGTCGCGCGCCGAGAGATACGCCGCTGCCAGCACCTTGAGCGTGTCGCGACCGGCTTCACCGGACGCCGGCGGCGGGGTGCCGTCGATGAAGGCGCGGAGGGTGCGATCGATAAGGTTGCGCGTGGCAATCATCGGGGCATTGCCGGGATTCTTGGAGAATCCCTCGCGCTCGTGCCCGCGCTCGCGCCAGGCCATCCCTGCGGCTCCCATCTCGAGGCGAACGTGCGGCTTGCGGCTGCGCAGCAACCCTAACGAGACGCGCGCGCGCCCTCCGTACGACACGCGGTGCGACGCGTTCGCCGTCTCGACGCGCACCTCGAAGTACTGCGTCTCGCCCTTGCACAGGCGGTTCTGGATGACCTGGGCGAGCCGCCCGCGCGAGAACTCGAGCGTGACGAGCGCCACCGCGTCGGTCTGCTCGTCGCGGGTGCCACACGACGACATCGCGGCGCTCACCGCGCGCGGTGTCTCGCCGAAGGCGGCGACGACGAAGTCGACGAGGTGAATACCGGCCTCGTACAGCACGCCGTTGAGGAGCTGTCCGCGCCACCCCGGCTCGGCCCACGGCGGCAGGTCCATGTTCTGCCACGCCTGCGCGAACACCACGCCCCCCGCGTCCTTGCTCGCCTCGTCGAGGAGCGCGCGAAAGGCCGGCATCTCGCGGAACTCGTGGTTGAGCG
>CAZWVG010000370.1:0-4837 GCA_964637355.1 uncultured Gemmatimonadaceae bacterium | reverse complement strand
CTCTCACCCTCGCTGAACAGGACGGTGCCGGAGGGGAGCGAGAAGAGTTGGAGAAAGGTGCCGATTCCTTCCTCCTCCTTCCAGCTCAGCCGATGACTCCAGACCGTGCCATCGAGCAATTCCGCTCGATCGCGCGGCGTCGAGGTCACGAGGGTGGCACCTCGTGCCCGCAGCGTATCGGCAACGCTGGGTTTGGGAGGAATCACGCTGATGCGGCTCATCGTCTGGAAGTCTCGGCCGATCCTGATGCGCGCTTGAGACCTCCAGACGGATGGACGCTGCGGCGAGCCCCTCGGTCCCCGTCCTGGCCCGACCCCTAACGCAACCGGGCGAGGAGCGAGTCGAGCGAACGAAGCATCGCAGTCGCCGCCGCTTGCACCTGCGTGGTGGGAGCGTAGTCGGCCCCGTCGACCGTATCGAGCAGTTGTGTCAGGCTTCCGCTGACCGCGGTGAGATTCGTCCCACCTCCGCCGCCGAAGCGGCGCGCCCCTCCCCCGATCACGGCGTCGAGCGCCTGGACGCGCGCCGTGTTCCCCGCCTGTTGCGCGGCGCTCCGGAGTTCGCGCCCCCGCGCGATCCCGTCAGCTGCCGCGTTGATCCCGTTGTACAGACGCAACGCGAGCGCATGCTGCGCCTGGATTCCGGCGGGGGTGGTACGCACGCGCGGGTCCATCCGCACGACGAGTGGCTGGGTGAGCACCGTCCCATCGACCGTCAGGCGCACGGTGTAGCGCCCGGGGGCGACGAACGGGCCGAGCGGCTCGGGCACCGTCTGGCCGGGGATCGCCGAGATGGGATAGGAGAAGGACAGCGCCTTGGGGCGCGGATGACGGAGATCCCAAACGAATCGATGCAGGCCGGCGTCCGGGCTCAGCACCGGCGACGGACGGATCCACCAGTCGGGCCAGTGCCCCTCGCTCCGCGGATCGGGGTCGGGGTTCACGCCCTTGGTGTACGTGCGCACCACCCTGCCGCTGGCGTCGAGGATCTCCAGCGTGATGTCGGAGGCGGCGCGTTGCAGCTGGTAGTGCAGTGTCACCCCGTCGGGAGGATTGGGGGCGCGCGGTTCGTCGACCGGGATGGGAGTGTCGGTGTACATCGAGTAGCGCACGCGCGTCGCCAGCGTCGGCTTGAAGAGGTGCGCCGGCGTCGACGCCGAAAGTCGGCCAACTTCGCGCAGCGGAGAGATGTCGTCGAGGATCCAGAAGCCGCGCCCGTGCGTTCCCACCACGAGGTCATCGTCCTTGATGATCAGGTCGCGGATCGACGTCGCCGGCATGTTGACCTGCAGCGACTCCCAGTGCTCGCCGTCGTCGAACGAGACCCACACCTTCGTCTCGCTCCCCGCGTAGAGGAGGCCGCGCTGCTTCGGGTCCTCGCGCACGACGTTGATCGTCGCGCCGCTGTCGATCCCGGCGACGATCTCCTTCCAGGTGCGCCCGCCATCGTGCGTACGGAAGATGTGCGGGCGCAGGTCGTCGAGACGGAGCGTATTCACCGCCGCATACGCGGTGAGCGTGTCGAAGTGCCCCGCATCCATGAGGGAGATCTTCGCCCAGGGGGCGATGGCCGATGGCGTCACGTCCTTCCAGCTCCGGCCGCCATTCATGGTCACGTGGATCAAGCCGTCGTCCGATCCGGCCCAGATCACGTGCTCGCGGCGATAGCTCGGGGCAATGGTGTAGACGACGCCGGGGTGGCGCGCCATCGCGCTCCGTTCGCTGGCGTACTTCCCCACGTTAGGCGGAACGACCGAGTCGCGCCGCGTGAGGTCGGGAGAGATCTCGCTCCAGCTGTTCCCGCCGTCGATCGTTTGCCAGACGGTGTTCGCGCCAAAGTACAGCTTGCGTGGATTCACCGGCGAGAAGAGGAGCGGCGCGGTGCGCAGCATGCGGTAGTCGGCGCTGCGGAACGGCTTCGGCGCCACGTTCTGCGTCTGCCCGGTGCGATAGTCGAACTTCGTCACCTTCCCGCCGTACATGACGTTCGGATCGAGCGGATCGGGGGCGACGTAGCCGTACTCCTCCGTTCCCACTGGGCGCCACTCGCGGAAGGTGAGCTGCCCGTCATTGCCGCGACTCTGCACGCACGCCGACCCCGATTCCTGCTGCCCGCCGCATACGCGATACGGCCACGAATTGTCGGCGGTCACGTGATAGAACTGGGCCGTGGGCTGGTTGTACCACGAGCTCCAGCTCTCCCCGCCGTTCACCGTGATGATCGCCCCCTGGTCCGAGGCGATGAGGATGATGTCGGGATTGTTCGGGTTGATCCACAGTCGGTGATAGTCGTCGCCGCCAGGTGCACCGCGGATCATCTTCCACGTCACACCGGCATCGACCGACTTCCACGTCACGATGCTCGCGCTGTACACGATGTCGGCGTTCTTCGGATCGACCTTCACCTCGGCGAAGTCCGACCCGCGGTTGTGCACGCGTTCGTCGGTCGACGTCTTGGTCCATGACGCCCCGCCGTCGTCGGAACGATAGATTCCGCTCCGCGCCTCGGCGTCGATCGTGATGTAGACTCGCTGCGGGCGGCTAGGGGAGACGGCGATGCCGATGCGCCCCAACCCTTCGGCGGGCGTCGGGAGCCCGTTCATGATCGGCGTCCAGGAGTCGCCGCCGTCGGTCGACTTGAAGAGACCAGTTCCGGGCCCCTGCCAGACGCCGTTCTCCCACGGCCCCTGCCGCGCTTCCCACAGTGCTGCATACAGCGTGTTGGGGTCGTCGGGGGCCATCACGATGTCGATCGCCCCGGTGTTCTCGTCCTTCCCCAGCACCTTGGAGAAGCTCTGCCCGCCGTCGAGCGAGCGATAGAGCCCGCGCTCGGCGTTGGGGCCATACGGATGACCGAGCACTGCCACGAAGAGGCGATTCGGGTTGCGCGGATCGATGGCAATCTGCGGGATCTGCTGGCCGTCGCGAAGCCCGAGGTGCGTCCACGTCTTGCCGGCATCGGTCGACTTGTAGATCCCGTTGCCGGTCGAGAGGTCGGGGCGTTGCAGTCCCTCACCACTCCCGATGTAGATCACGTTCGGATCGCTTGGCGCCACCGCGAGCGCGCCGATCGAGCCGCTCGACTGGCCGTCGAAGATCGGCGTCCACGTGCGACCGTAATCCGTCGTGCGCCAGGCGCCGCCATTGACCGCGGCGATGTAGAAGAGGTTGGGCTGCTGCGGAACGCCGGTCGCCGCCTTCGTGCGCCCGGCACGATACGGCCCGATGTTGCGCCAGGTCAGCTCGGCGAAACGGGAGGACGGCGACTGCGCCGCGACGGCGGCGACGTCGAGGAAGAGGGCGCCCGCGACGAGCAACGCCGCGGCGAGTGTTCGTGAACGAAGCATGAGCGGTGTTCCGATGACGGGGCGAATCGCGTGCGGGGAGCGGTTCCGCACTGCATGGAATACGTGCCGACGGCCTGCAGCGCTAGCCGTCGGCGTTCGGTGGCGACGACGCCTTGAGACGCTGCAGCGCCAGCCGCGCACCGTCTCCCTCGCGCGTCCCCGGGAAGCGCTCCACCAGCCGGCGCAGTTCCACCATCGCCCGCCCGTCGTCGCCTAACGCACCGAGGTAGAGGTCGGCGAGGCGTTGCGTCGCGTACAGTTCGAGGTCGCGTGCCCCGCCAGACGCACGGCGCAGCTCCGTGAAGAGTTCAGCCGCGCGCGCCGGATTCGTCGCGCGCACGTGCAGCTCGGCGGCTTGCCGCAGGGCGATGAGGTTGCCGGGGTTCGCCGCCAGCGTCGCGTCGTACGCCGCGATCGCCCCGGCCACGTCGCCCGACGCTTCGAGCGCGTCGTGTTGGGAGAACGTGGGCTCGTACGGAACGCTCACGCCCGACGGAAAGAGGAAGGCCGCAATGCCGGTGGAGATCCCGCGCGCCACGCGTATCGCCATGAAGCGCACGAAGAGCCCCGCCACGACGCCGACAGCGAGCGCCGTCCCGATGAGCGCGAACCCTTGCACACCCCTAAGTACGCCCAGCAGCAGGCCAACGCCGGTGAAGATCAGGCCGAGCAGCACGCCGCCGATCGTCGCGCTGTTCCGGGCCTCCCGGTCGTCGGAGTCAGCGCCGCGCCGCGTCACCCGCTTCTCCGCGCATCCCACCACGCATCCCACCCGCGGTTCCCCGGTTGACGATCAACAGCGACGTCATGTGCGCCGTCACGTTGAGCACCGTCTTGAAGACGTCGGGGATCGCATCGACGGCAATGAGGAGCCCGATCGCTTCGGGCGGGAGCCCCAACGTGACGAAGATCGGGGCGATGATCAGCAACCCGCCGCTCGGGATCCCGGGAACCGCGAAGTTCATCACGATCGCCGCCAGCGACAACGTCGCGATCGACACGAGGCCGAACGGGAGGTCGTACAGCCGGGAGATGAAGAGCCCGTACGTGACCCAGGTGATCGCTCCGGAGAGCCGGAAGATCGCAACACCGAACGGAAGGACGAACGCCGCGACGTCGCGCCGAACGCCGAGTGCGCGCTCCGCCGACTCGAGCATCGCCGGGAGCGACGCCAGCGACGATCGCGTCGACATCGCGACGGTCTGCGCAGGGAGCAGCGCGCGCACCAGGCGGCGCAGCGGGACCTTTCCGCCGATCGCGGCGATCGGATACAGGACGATGATGCCGGCGATCAGGAGCGCGACCTGCGAGGCGAGGTAGAAGCCGATCATCCCCGCCGCCGATCCCCCAAGCTTCGCGCCGAGCGTCACCGCCAGCGCGCCGATGCCAAGTGGCGAGAACCAGAGCACCCCCCTAACCACGATCAGCATCGCGTCGCCTGTCCCGCGAAAGACGCCGACGACCGCGCGCCGGCTCTCGTCCCCAAGCGTG
>CAZWVG010000369.1:0-4838 GCA_964637355.1 uncultured Gemmatimonadaceae bacterium | reverse complement strand
AACTCGCGACCGCCTGATTACAAATCAGGAGCTCTACCAACTGAGCTACGTCAGCGAACGACATGTGTTTCGCGCGAGACACATAGGATAGTGGGGCTGATAACTCGTGTCAACTCAAGGGGATACACGAGAAGACGAGTTTTCTGAAGACGAGAAGACGAGGGTGGGGGCGCGGAGGGGAAGAGGTGCGGGGGTGAGGATGATCGCCGCGTCGCCCGGGACCGCTTGGCCCCTATCTATCGCCAGCGCTCCAGTTGGGTTCCCTGCGGGCCGTCCTTCACCACGAAGCCGCGTTCCTCCACCTCGGCACGGATCGCGTCGGACTGGGCGAAGTCGCGGGCGGCGCGGGCGGTCAGCCGATCCCGAAGGCGACCGGCAGCCCACTCGAGATTCTCCTGTTCCGCCGGTTCGAGCCCGGGGATCGCGCTCGGCGCGGGCTCCGGGCCCGAAGGGGAGACGATCAGCCTGACCGCCTTCGGCTGCACGTCCAGCACGGAGTCCATCATCGCGAAGACGCGGCGAGCCTCGTCCAGGGCGGCGACATCCTTCCCGTTGCGATCGAGCTCGGCGTTGGCGCGCTGGAGGAAGGTGAAGAGCGCGGCGATCGCTTCGGGACCATTCAAGTCGTCGCGAAGCGCGGCGCGGAACGATGCCTCACCCTCCTGAGCGGCCGCCGCGAGTTCCGGCGTCCCTCCCTTGGCGTGCTCGAGGCGATACGCGAGCTCCCCCACGCGCCGCACGGCCTCGAGCGACGCGTCGAGCCCGGCACCGGACAAGTTCATCTGCTTGCGGTAGTGCGTGGAGTATATGAAGTGGCGGATCGCCGCCGCCGAGACGCCGCGCTCGCGTAAGTCCTTCACGGTCGTGATGTTACCGAGCCGTTTGGACATCTTGGTGCCGTCGATCTGCAGGAACTCGCCGTGGCACCAGAAGCGGGAGAAGGGCACCCCGGTCGCAGCCTCGGACTGGGCGATCTCGTCTTCGTGGTGCGGAAAGACCAGGTCGATTCCACCGCAATGGATGTCGAGCGTCTCGCCGAGGTACTTCATCGCCATCGCCGAGCACTCGAGGTGCCACCCCGGGCGCCCTCGGCCGAAGGGAGCGTCCCAGGCGGCGCCCGTTGCCTCGTCCTCCGGCTTGGCGGCCTTCCAGAGAGCGAAATCCTGCGCATTCTCCTTCGTATAGTCGTCCTGGGCGACTCGCGCGCCGTGCTTCACCTCGCGCGTGTCGAGTCGCGAAAGCTTGCCGTAGCCGGGAAAGCGGTCGATGGCGAAGTAGATCGAGCCATCCTCGGCCTTGTACGCGACTCCCTTCTCGAGCAGCACCTCGACCAGCGCAATCATCTCCGGGATGTGCGTCGTCGCCTTGGGATACTCCTCCGCGTCCTGGATGCGCAGGTAGCGACGGTCGGTATGGAAGATCTCGGTGATCGGCTCGGTCACGTCGATGATCGACTTTCCGGTCGACTGCGCCCGCTTGATGATCTTGTCGTCGACGTCGGTGAGGTTCTGCACCTGATCGACCTTCCATCCCTCGAGCAGAAGCGCGCGCCGGAGGAGGTCGTTGAAGAGGAAGGTGCGGAAGTTTCCGACGTGGGCCGGGTCGTAGACCGTGGGGCCGCACGAATAGATGCGCACGGTCTCGCCATCGCTGGGGGCGAACGGTTCGACGCTGCGCGACAGCGTGTTGTAGAGTCGGAAGTCGGACATGCGATGGAGTGGGGGCCTCGAAGGGCGCGCCAGCGCAAACTAGCAGCGTCGCGACGGGGGCGGAAACGGCGTCGGTGCCGATCCCGCTTCGACAGGTGTTCGATCTCGCGTTCAGTCGCGCGGGCGGCGATCGAGGACGCGGTTCAACTTTCCCCCTTCGGAGCGCGGCGCTTCGCCTGGCGCGACGAGTCGCACCGCCATCGAGACGCCGATCGTGTCGCGGATGAGCGCGGCGACTCGGCGACGAAGCGGCGAATACGGCGAGTCGTCGTTCTCCTCGGCACCATCGGGCGCCAACGCCCCGAACTCACCGACGACGATCGAGGTCACTTCGGCCTCGACGCATATCGCGTCGAGCGTCCCGTCGCGGGAGACGACCAGGCGGTAGTGCGGCGCCAACTCCGGGATGCGGGCGAGGACCGACTCGACCTGGCTCGGATAGACGTTCACTCCGCGGATGATCAGCATGTCGTCGGTGCGCCCCTTGATCAGTCGCATGCGCACGAGCGTGCGTCCGCACGCGCAGGTACCGCGATCGAGCGCGGTGATGTCGCCGGTCCAGTAGCGCAGGAGGGGGAGCGCTTCCTTGGTGAGCGTGGTGAGGACGAGGACGCCCTCTTCGCCGTCGGGCACCGGCTCACCGGTCGCCGGATCGAGGATCTCCGGATAGAAGTGATCCTCCATGATGTGCGACCCGTTGCGTGCCTCCACGCACTCGCACGAGACGCCCGGCCCGATGATCTCCGAGAGCCCGTAGATGTTCGTGCTCTCCACGCCTAACGCCGCATCGATCTGTTTGCGCATCCCGTCGGTCCACGGCTCGGCACCGAGGACGGCGTGGCGGAGCGAGATGTCGCCAGGTGCAATGCCGCGGCGCCGGAACTCGCTCGCCAGCGTGAGCGCGTAGCTCGGCGTGCAGGTGATGACGTCGGGGCGGAGGTCCTGGATCAGCGTCATCTGCCGATCGGTCATCCCGCCGCTCACGGGAACCACTGCCATCCCCAGCCGCTCTCCCCCGTAGTGGATCCCCAGGCCTCCGGTGAAGAGCCCGTAGCCGTAGGCGTTATGCAGGGTCATGCCCGGCATCGCACCGGCCATCGCCAGTGAGCGCGCGTTCACCCGGGCGAAGAGATCCACATCATTCGCGGTGTAGGCGACTACCGTCGCCTTGCCGGTGGTTCCCGACGACGCGTGGATGCGTCGCAGTTCCTCGCGCGGGACGGCGAGGAGTCCGAGCGGGTAGTGATCACGGAGGTCCGACTTGCGGGTGATCGGGAGCCGCACCACGTCGTCGATCGAGCGGACGCTTTCGGCGCGTACGCCGGCGGCGGCGAGTCGGTCGCGGTAAAACGGGACGCGTTGCGTCACGTAGGCGACGAGGGTATGCAGCCGCTCCCCCTGGAGCGCGCGCAGGCGATCGGGGGGGAGCGTCTCGAACTCTGGCTCGAAGATCATGCGACTCTCACGGCACGGTCACGGCACGGTCACGGCGCGCATGGCGCTCACGGCTCACTCGGGCGACGGCGATGTCGAGCAGGCGCTCCGCACTCGTCAGGCGGAGAGTCGCCCGCCCGACAGGCGCAATACGTCCAGCGGTGGATCGGCGGTCACGAGCACACCGCCGTCGGGGGCAGGAACGCGCAGGACGAGGACGCGCTCGCGCCCCGTACGATGCGCTCCCTGCGCATCGTACACGCGGTTGATCAGGACGCGCCGCACGACGACGATGAGGACGGCGAGGAGCGGAACGGCGACGGGAAGGCCGGCCGGGCCGAGGAGACGCCCGACGACCAGCACCGCCATGATGCTGAGGATCGGCGGCATCTCGACCTGATGCGCGGTGATGATCGGGACGACGACATTGGCTTCGAGGATGTGGATCAGGAAGCCAAGGATCATCACCAGGAGTGCATGCGTCCCGGGCGAGAAGCCGAAGACGCCGGTCCCGCCAAGGACGAAGAGCGCCGGAAGAATGGACGAGATGAGCGTTCCGAAGAACGGGATGATCGCCACGGCGCCGGTGAAGACGCCGAAGGTGAGCCAGTACGGGACGTCGAGGAGATACAGACCGAGTGCGGTGAGTACGGCGAGCACCGTCATCGCCAGGAGCTGCCCGACGATCCACGAGCGCAGCGTGCGCGCCATGTCGCCCAGCACCTCGCGTGTGAGGTCTCGGCGACCTGGCGGGAACAGGGCGATGAGCCACTCGCGATACGTCCCCGGGTGCAACGCGAGGAAGATCCCCATCACGACGATGGAGACGATGCTCACGACCGCATGCCCAAGTCCAACGACCTGTGGCAGGATCTCTCCGACCGCCCCCTCGACCTGCGCGACGACGCCACCGAAGAGTCGCGCCGACTCCGCGGCCCACATCTCCTGCAGCCGCGGATAGCGGAGCAGGATGCTCTGCGTCCACTCCTGCCACGCGCCCACGAACTTGGGGAGGTTGCCTAACAACTGCTGCGTCTGTTCGACGACGGGCGGGACGAGGATGGTGATCAGTGCCGCGACGGCGGAGAGCGTCCCCACGACGGCGATGAAGAACGCCACCGACGCCGGCATGTGTGTGCGCTTGACCAACTCATCGCGCACGGCGCCGAGGAAGAGCGAGAAGACGACGGCAACGAAGAGCAGCAGGAAGATGTCGGCCGTCTTGAAGAAGAGGCCCAGCAACAGAACGGTCGCGACCGTCGACGTGAGGACGGGCGCGACCTTGATCCGTGGTGACGTTGCTGCCGTCACGCGATGCTCATCCGTGCGACGCGCCGTCGTCGTGATCCTCGATCTCCGCCTGCACGGTTTCTTCTTCGGGGACCTTCCCTGCCCCGAGCTGCCGCTTCTCGGCGGAGGCAGGAGCGGCGATCAGCCCCATCTTCTGCTTGAGCGCGAGGAGCTGCGCGTCGGCACCCGCACTCCCCGCCGACTTCTCGAGGAGCTTGAAGTCGCGTTGCAGCCGGTCGCCCGAGAACTCCTCGTCGATCTCCGACGAGGCTTTGATCATGCGCTCGTTGTTCTCGATCTTCTCCTCCATGCGAGCGAAGGCCTCGAACGCCGACTTCTCGGAGAGCCCCGACATCGTCTCGCTGATCCGCTTCTGCGCCTGGGCGCGACGCTGGCGGGCGAGGA
>CAZWVG010000368.1:0-4858 GCA_964637355.1 uncultured Gemmatimonadaceae bacterium | reverse complement strand
CCTGCACCACGCTCGTGAGGTCGCCGTACTGGTTGCCGAGCCGCTTGTGCCCCTTGCGCAGCTTGCGGAGGATCGGCTGCAGCATCCCGATGAGGAGCGGCGCCACCACCAGCGAGATGAGCGAGAGCTGCCACGACATCACGAACATCGTGGCGATCGACGTGATGACCACGGCCGTACTCTGGATCGAGCGCGTCACCGCCTCGGTGATCACCTGCTTGGTCTGCTGCGTGTCCTGCAACACGCGAGCGAGCACCTGCCCTGCCTTGGTGCGCGTGAAGTAGGCGAGCGGAAGACGCTGCAGGTGCGAATAGAGCGCGTTCCGCAGGTCGCGGGTGACATACTCCTGCAGTGCCGCACCGAATTGCCCGCTCAGCCAGACGAGCAGGTTCTTGAGCGTGACGGCGACCAGGATGACGCCGATGATGTTGCGCAGCGATCCCATCGGATCGCCAGCGCGCAACAGCGCCCCAATTACCCGCTGCTGCAACTCCGTCACCTTCCCCAGCGTCTGTGTCTCGAAGAGGGCGTCGAGGAAGGGGATGAGGAGCGTGAGCGAGAAAACGTCGAGCAGCGCCGCGCCGATGTTGCAGGCGATCGTCGCCGCCATGCGCGACGTGTGCGGACGCAGGAACTGCAGGAGTCGCCTGTACACTATCCCCCGTCTCCCGTCTCCCGTCTCCCGTCCCGTTGACTCATCTCTTGGGCGTGAGGAGTGCGAGCGGCACAATCACCTCTTCGGGCGTCACTCCACCATGCAGGAACGACCCCCGATACCGGCTCTGGTACTCGCGCAGCTTGGTGGGATACACGAAGAAGGTGTTCTGCACGGCCAGTAGCGTGTTCGCCCCCAATCCCCGCCTCGGCAGCCGCAACGCATCCTCGTTAGGGAACAGGAGCGCCTGCTCGGCGCGCTCGGCGCGCAGGTCTTCCCCGAACTTGTAACGCAGGTTCTGCGTGGCGTCGCGCTTGGCGAAGACGGTTGCCGGCGTGGTACAGTGGATGGAGCCGTGATCGCTGGTGAGCACGACCGTGACCTTCTTGCGCGCCGCTTCCTTGAGGAGCGAGAGGAGCGCCGAACGCTGGAACCACTGCAGCGTGAGCTGACGGAGCGCGATCTCGTCCTTCGCAACCTCGAAGAGGATCGCCGACTCCGAGCGTCCGTGCGTGAGCAGGTCGACGAAGTTGAAGACGAAGGCGCTGATCCCCTCGGCGGCAATCGCCGTCGACATGTGCTTTTCGAGCTCGTCGGAGTCGTGCGGCGTCGAGATCTTCTGGTAGCGCACCGGGATGTTGAGCTTGAGCTCCTTCATCTGCGCCTCGAGGAGGTCGCGCTCGTGCGCGTTGAGCGTCTCGTCGTCGCGCTCCCCCCACCAATCGGGGAAGCGGGCGGCGATCTCTCCAGGAAAGAGCCCGCTGAAGAGCGCGTTGCGCGAGTACGGCGTCGCCGTGGGGAGGACGGCGAAGTAGTGCGTCGTCTCCACGTCGAAGAGCGAGGCGAGCGTCGGCTCGACGATGCGCCACTGGTCCACACGCATGCAGTCGACGACGACGAGGACGACACGCGTGTCGCGCTGCAGCACCGGGAGGACGAACTCGGGGACGACGTCGATGGAGAGCGGCGGGCGTTCCCCTTCGAGATTGGCGAGCCACGCCGGATACTGCTCCTTCATGTATGCCGCGAACTCTCGCTGCAGGTCGGGATACAGCCCGCGCAGCGAGTCGTAGAGCCCCATCTCCCCAGACTCGGCGAGATCCACGTCCCAGCGCATCAGCTCGTCGAAACGCTCGATCCATCCGCGCCAGTCGAGCGCACCGTGGCGCTCGTGCTCGATCGCGCGAAAGCGATCGACGAAGGCGCGGGCCACCGCCTGCTTCCGGATCTTCGACCCCTCGAGAATCTTCGTCACCGCCGCGAGCACCTGGCGCGGCGACACCGGCTTCACGAGGTAGTCGCGGACGTTCGCGCCTAACGCCTCGCGCAGGATCGAGTCTTCCTCGCTCTTGGTGACCATCACCACCGGGAGCGCCGGCGCGATCTCCCGCACCTCGCGATACGCTTCGAGCCCGCGCTTCCCCGGCATCTGCTCGTCGAGAAGCATGAGGTCGAACGGCTGGCGGCGGAGCATCTCCACAGCGTCATCCGCATTGGTCGCGACGCTGACCTCGAATCCCCTGTCGGCGAGAAAGAGGCGGTGCGGCTCCAGCAACTCGGCCTCGTCGTCCACCCACAGGACGTTTCGGATGGGGGGCGCGAGCTTCGGGAAGGTCGGCATATATCGGAATGTAGGGGATCGGCGAATCGTTTGCCGAGTTGCGCCGGGCCGGTAGATTGCCGCCCGTGCTCACTCCGCCCCCATACAGCCTCACCCCGGTCGTGTTCCGGTTCCGCGCCCTGGCCTCGCTGGCCGGCCGCCTTCCGTTGGGAGGAGAACGCGAACTCGTGATGACGCTCATGATGGGGGCGCGGCTGGCCGACGGGTGCACGTCACGGGTTGGGCTCACGGCCGAGCTGCGGAAGGCGCGGGCGACCGGGGCGCGGCACTGGATAGGTGCACTCGCCCTTCCCGCGACGACGCGCTCGGCCGCCTATTCGGTTGCGGAGAGCACGACTGGGGAGTCGAGGGACGGGGTTGTAGCCGCGTTGGAGCGCCTGATCGCGATCGCCGCACCACTGCTCGATCCCCCGTCGCGCGCGGAGCTCAAGCAGCTGGTGAGCGCGCTCCGCGCCGGCTGACTCTTCTTCAGCGCGGTGATGATGGACGATCCGGAACAGCTGGGCGGCGACGACTTCGAGCCGCTCCCTCCCGATGGCTTTCTCGAGGCGGCCGAGCCACTGAGCGAGGAGCCGGCGCCCCGCGTGCTCGACGCTGCCGGGTATCTCGAGGGGATGGTGGCAGCTGGCGGGGCCGGCGACACGCTGTCGTGCGGCTTTCCGTCGCTCGATGCCTTGTTAGGCGGCGGCTTCCGGCGCGGCGACCTGATCGTGGTCGGCGGCGACGTGGGATGTGGCAAGTCGGCGCTAGCGCTGGCCATGGCGCTGCGCGCCGCGGAGTCGGGGAAGAGCGTGGCGTTGTTCTCGGGAGAGCTGTCCGCCGAGCGATTGCTCGAACGCTCGCTCGCCATCCAGGGACGCGCTCGGCTCGACGACTTGCGCCATGGGCGATTGGGCGAGGAAGCCTACGCCTCGGTTGCAGGAGCGGCGTTGGCGATGCGGAAGAATCCCCCGCTCTTCTCACACGTCCCGCCCAACGGCCTGCCCGGCATGTCCGACCTGCTGATCGAGCACCTCGGTCTCGATCTCCTCGTTGTCGATCCCCTGCAGTCGCTCGCCCGCGGCGCGCTGCCGATGGAAGAGGAACTCGCGCAGGCGGTGCGCGACCTCAAGGGGATGGCGGTGCGGCGCGATTGCGCGGTGCTCCTCGTATCTCATCTCGCGGTTTCGGTGCGCGAGCGCGGCGACCCGCGCCCGCGCCTCGATGACTTTGGCGCGTTAGGGAGCGTGCGTCACCTCGCCGACGTGGTGCTCGCGCTCTACCGCGAGGAGCTGTACGAGACGTCGCGCGACGTGGACGGTGCCGCCGAGGTGCATGTGCTCAAGCATCGGGGCGGGGGGACAGGGTATGCGGACCTGTACTTCTACAAGCAGTGGTTGCGGTTCGAGGATATGGTGGAGCCGGATCGATAGGGACGGCGCGCCCTTCAAGTGCGTGCGAGGATGCAGATGCCGCAGTTTTGGAATGCTCCCCCCACCCCCTCCCCGCCCCCAATCCCTATATTACCCACCCCACCTCGTTGAACCCGACGGAACGCGATCCATGGCCGGCCATAGCAAGTGGAAGCAGATCAAGCACTACAAAGCCGCGACCGACGCCAAGCGCGGCGCCAAGTTCACGAAGCTCATCCGTGAAATCACCGTCGCCGCCAAGTTCGGCGGCGGCGACCCGGGGGGAAATCCGCGACTCCGCACCGCCATCGACACCGCCAAGGCGGCCTCGATGCCCAAGGAGAACATCGAGCGCGCCGTCAAGAAGGGGACGGGCGAGCTCGAAGGGGTGGACTACGTCGAAGTCACCTACGAAGCCTACGGCCCAGGTGGCGTCGCCCTCATGATCCAGGCGCTCACCGACAACCCCACCCGCACGGTCGCCGAAGTGCGCGCCAAGCTCTCGCGCGGCGGCGGCAACCTCGGCGCCACCAACTCGGTCGCCTTCATGTTCGACCGGCGGGGCCAGCTCTACCTCGACGCAGCAGGACAGGACGAGGACAAGGTGATGGAACTCGCCCTCGAAGCCGGCGCCGAGGACTTCGTGCACGAGGATGACACCTTCGTCGTCTCGACGGCGGTCACCGACCTGCATGCGGTCAAGCAGGCGCTCGAAGACGGCGGGCTCACCGTGCGCGAGGCAGAACTCGCGTGGATCCCGCAGAACACCGTCCGCGTCGAAGGCGACAACGCGCAGGCGCTCCTCAAGCTCATCGAGACGCTCGATGATCTCGACGACGTGCAGAAGGTCGACGCCAACTTCGAGATGGACGATGCGGAGCTGGAGAAGGCCTGAGGCGATGCGCGGCGCCACCATGCGTGTCGCGCACCTCCCAAGTCACTTTCGGCCCTTAGTCCACTGTTAGTCCTCGGCGTCGATCCGGGGACCGCGGTCACCGGCTACGGGCTGGTGAAGGAAGGTCCGCGCGGCACATCGGTGTTGGTGGAGTGCGGCGTGATCCGCACCAAGCCCAAGGACCCGCTGGCCTCCCGCCTGGCCGAGATCTTCGACGGCATCGGCGAGATCCTCCAGCGCCATCGCCCCGACGCCATCGCCGTCGAAAGCGTCTTCTACGCGCGCAACGTGCGCAC
>CAZWVG010000367.1:0-4862 GCA_964637355.1 uncultured Gemmatimonadaceae bacterium | reverse complement strand
ATGTTTCTTCGCACGACGACGCAGCGAACGTGAGAGCGCAGAGACGAATGCCTCGCGCACCTCAGCGCAGAGGCGGCTGCCATCCGCCAGCGCCGAATCCACCAGCGTCGCATCGGCGCAGGCCCCGGTTGTGGTCCGCCCCAGGTGCGCCGAGGGTTCGGTGTGCGACCGGCGTGAGGACCGGGCCGACCGGCGTGAAGACGTGCGCGATCGCCGCGAAGATCGCCGTGACCGGCGTGAGGATGTGCTCGACCGGCGTGAGGATGTGAGGGATCGGCGCGAGGACGTGCGCGACGCGCGTCACGATGGCGGCATCCGCGACCGGCTCGAGGACCGGCGCGACCGCCGCGAAGACGTGCGTGACCGCCGGGAGGACGTGCGCGATCGCCACGAAGACGTGCGCGACCGGCACGAGGATCGCCGCGACCGCAAGGAGGATCGCTTCGAGCGTCGCCGCGAGCGCCGGCAGCTTTCCTGAACTAGTGCGTCGCGCCGGCCGCACGCGACGCACGCGCGCCCCGCTCCGGATTACACGGAGCGGGGCGCGTGGTGCCTAGAGCTTCGTTGCCGCTCGCGCTACGGGCGCGATTCCCAGCTCGGATCGGGGGAGAGCGGAATCTCGCTCCGCTCCTTGTCGGCCGAGGGGATCGTCACGTGCATCGACGGCGAGACGGCGGTGATCGCCAGTCTGGCGACCGACGTCAGGAGCGGAACGCCCAGCCCGGCGCCCAGGAGCGCGACGTTCACGGCGAGGAGGCGACCGGTCCAGCGATTGACGAGGGTGCGGTCGCGGGTGATCCAGACGGCCGCGAAGGCCGCACCGTTCACCAGGACGAACAGCCACGCCGCAACCGTGAAGACCTGCGAACCGGTGCGCGCGAGCCACTCCAGCAGGGTGTTCTGCATGTCGAGCTCCATCGCCGGGGGCGGTCGCCCGCTCGCTGGGTTTGGGGGGCGAGGCGCGACCGTCCGTCGAGTATCCAGAGGTCTTCCCACAACCCGCCGACGCCCGCCGGCCGACGCTGCGCGCCGACGCGACCGGCAACCGTGTGTGAGACGACTTGTCGCCTACTCTACGCTCTATCGGCGGAATGCGCGAGAGGGAAGCGCGGCCGCCGCTTTGATGCGACGCTTCGCCTCGCGTGCGCTCTCCCCGGCGTACCGCACGCAGCTCTCGAGTGAGGAGAAGTTGACGTTGCCGCGCACCCGGATCGTCGGGGCGCTGGCGTCGAGCCGCACGGTGGGGTCGGGAGTGAACTCGACGGAGCCGGCGAAGGAGTCGGCATACATCTCCACGCGCACCCCCGTCGGGAAGTACAGCTCGACCGAGCCGAAGACCACGAAGACCTCGATCTCCGAAATGCCCTCGGGGATCCGTGCCTCCCGCAGGTCGATCTTCACACTCCCGAACACGCACGCCACGCGGAACCGACGCGGCATCTCCCACTCCCCCTTCCGCTCCTGCCCACTCAGGAAGCAGGCGATCCCCGCGCGTTCGCGCACCTCGGCCATGGGAATGACCTGATGCCGCACGATGTGGATCGGTGGGTAGTCGGACATGGGAGGGGTTGGGGTGAAGCCACGCGGAGCTGCGAGGCGGACCGGCAATCTATGATGGCGTGCCGGGCGGCGATTGCGCGAGCGCCTGGAGCACGGCGTCGAGCGCTCCGGCGTCGGGGACGGTTCCCTGCGCCAGTCGCGGGCTCCCGCCGCCGCGCCCGCCGACCGCGCCTAACGCCGTCTTGAGCGCGCGCCCCGCGTCGATCCCGCTGTCGTCGGAGGCGGCGAAGAGGATCGCCGGCGGCGACTGCACCGCCGCGACAAACGTCGCCTTCGGGAGAGCGCAGAAGGCGATCGCGAAGGCGCGCGCCGCGTCGGCCTTCCCACTCGGCCGTCGCTCGACGAGGCGGCGAATGCCGTCCGCGTCCGGGGCGAGCTGGGCATACGCGTCGCGCGCACGGGCGACGCTTACCTCGTCCTCGAGGCGGCGCCGCTCGCTTTCGAGCGCGCGCATCTGCTCGTGCTGCGCCGGCACCAGCGTCGCCAGTTCGTCGATGCTGCACGACATTCCCTGCGCGAGCGCCGAGAGGATGTCGAAGTCGGCGCGCGCTCGGGCAATCGCGCGGTCGCCGCAGAGGAACTCCAGGCGGGTGCTCTTGCGCACACGCTCCATTCGGCGCAGGACGATCCCCCCGATCTCCCCGGTCGCACGCACGTGCGTACCGCCGCAGGCGCTGCGGTCCATCCCGTCGATGGTGACGACGCGCAGCTCGCCGTCGCGCTCCGACGGCTTGCGCAGCCCGGTCGCCGCCCGCGCGTCTTCGAAGCTCACCGAGACCGCGCGGTTCTCGCTGACCGCGACATTGGCAAGGCGCTCGAACTCGCGGAGCACGTCTGGGGCGATGGAATCGGCGCCGAGGTCCAGCGTCGAGCTCTCGGGTCCGAAATGCACGCTGAGCGTCTCCCACCCGTAGCGGTCGGCGGCGATCGCCGAGAGGAGGTGCTGCCCCGTGTGCTGCTGCCGGTGGTCGCGCCGGCGCGCGCTGTCCACGAGCCCTTCGACGTCGCTCTGCTCCAGCGGCGCTTCGAGGAGGTGCGCGATGCGATGATCTTCGTCGACGACGTCGAGCACCGCGATGCCGCCCAGGGTGCCGAGGTCGTTCGGCTGACCGCCCGATGTGGGATAGAAGGCGGTGCGATCGAGGTAGATACGGCGCCCTTCGTCGGCGCGGTCGACGACCCGCGCGTCGAACCGATCGAGGTAGGCGTCGGTGTAGTAGAGCCGTTCGGTCGTGCGCTCAGTCGTGCGTTCGGTCATGACGCGGCTAGCGTGTAGCTGGTGGAACGGGCGTTTCGCCCGCGCGGCAGCGCACGCAGACGTTTGGGGCGCCGAAGGCGATCAGGAGGCGCCTGACGAGTGAGCCGTGCAGGTGCGTGGTGCACAGGATGCGCCGGCACTTCGTGCAGACGCCACCGGTGTTCACGGCGAAGGGGACGCCGCACTCGTCGCACTCGGTGCGGAAGATGGATTTCTGGAAGATCGGCACGGCGCCCGCTGGTTTGGGGGTGACCGGAGGGAATCTACTGGTCGTCGTCCCACGTCACGATGTCGCCTTCGCGAATCGTCCCGCCATCGACGACGAAACCGAAGGCGCCGCCGCCCCAGTCGGGAAACATCTGCTCGCGGAGGCCGTTGAGCGCCTCGTCCATACGCTCGCACGGCTTGGTCTCCCCGCGGATGAGGAGGCGGCACTCCCCGATGCGGAGCGTGCGCCCTCGCATCCCGGCGAGTGTGCACCCCGAGACGAGGATGTTTGCTCGGCGGCGCGCCGGATCGAGGTCGCCCTCGAGTGCGGCCATGTGACGCGCCCACACTTCGGCCTCGATGATCGTGACCTGGCGCTGTCCGCCGCGATTGGCGTTGCCGACGATCCCCTTGTCGTCGAGTTGCACCTCGCGGACGGCGTCCATCGGTCCGAGCTTGGCGCGCTTGACCCAGAGTCGCTCGACGCGTCCCGGCGTGGGTGAAGCGTTAGGCATGGAGCGCCGCCCCGCGGAACATGAAGTAGACCGCCCCGAGGATGCAGAGCGCCGCCCAGAGGAAGTCCAGGCGAATCGGCTGCTTCATGTAGAGAACGGCAAACGGGACGAAGACGGCGAGCGTGATCACTTCCTGGAGGATCTTGAGCTGCGCGAGCGAGAGCGCGGTGTAGCCGATGCGATTCGCCGGGACCTGCAGGAGGTATTCGAAGAGCGCGATCCCCCAACTGGCGAGCGCCGCAACCCACCAGGCGCGGGTGGAGAGGTTCCGCAGGTGGGCGTACCAGGCGAAGGTCATGAAGACGTTCGAGCAGGTGAGCAGTGCCACGGTGCGGGCGATCGGATGCATGTGGGACGGGGGACGGGGGACGGGGGACGGGAGTTGGGGCGGCGAGCGGGGAAGCTACGGTGCGCGTGTTGTCCGCGCCCCGGGCGAGAGACTCGCGCACGCGCGTACGCGCGCGCTACGCCGCGCGCCTTACAGTTCGGGGAGGAACCAGGCGCGAGCGCCGGCGAAGTCGAGGATGAGCGCACCGCCCTCGCCGAGTGTGAAGCGTGCCGTTGTCTCGTGATCGGTGGCGGGGCTTTGCGTGTGCAGCTGGTCCTCCTCGAGGCGATACCAGAGCGAGAGCACCTCACGCTGATCGCCGACATCGAAGGAGTACAACAGCCGTCCCCCCGGGAGGAAGTGCATCCCGACGCCCGGCGCGAAGTCGAGCGCCGGGTCGGCGCGCAGGAGGCGCCACTTGCCGAGGATTGGCGACTCGTCAGGCAGGCTCATGGAGGAATTCTACGCCGCAAGGAATCGCGGGAAGCGCACTCCCGTCCCCCGTCCCCCGTCTCCCGTCCAAAAACAATCGCGCCGGCACGTTCGACTGTCGAACGCGCCCGCGCGACCATGCTGCGCGGCGTCGGGGAAGCTCGTTGTTCGTACCGCGCGCTCTACCTGCCCTACCGCCTACTTCTTCTGCGCGTCCTTGAGCCACTTCACGGCGGCCTTGAAGGCCTTTTCCTTGCCGCCATGGCCGGCGTCGCCGAAGAAGGCGCGATGCTTGGGGCGCCATGCCCCTTCCTTGGTGCGATGATAGCCAACGCGCACGAAGTACCCGTGGGTGCGCGTCGACTCCTGGTCGATGCGCGAGATCCCGGGGACGGAGGTCGAGCCGCTCTTGCGCTTGGTGGCCGCCTTCTTGGCGGGGGCCTTGGCGGTCTTGGCGCGGGCCGGTGCGGACTTCGCGGTCGACTTGCGCGCGGCGGATTTGCGGGGGGCTTTCTTCGCTGCCATGTGAATGTCGGGCTGGGTTGCCAACGCCTGACGAGCG
>CAZWVG010000366.1:0-4917 GCA_964637355.1 uncultured Gemmatimonadaceae bacterium | reverse complement strand
TCACTCTCGCCCAGGAGGAACCGTGAGTCGCAGCCTGAACAAAGTCATGTTGATCGGAAACCTCGGAAAGGATCCCGAGATCAAGTCGGTGGGAAGCGGTGGTCGCGTCGCCGAGTTCTCGCTCGCGACCACGCGTACGTGGAACGGCCCCGGCGGCGATCGCCAGGAGAAGACCGAGTGGCACCGCTGCGTGGCGTGGAACGCCCGTGGACCCGGCGGGAGCGGGCTCGCGGACATCATCGAGCGCTACGTGAAGAAGGGGGATCGCCTCTACGTCGAGGGGAGCATCGAGTACCGCTCGTGGCAGGACAAGGAAGGACAGACCAAGTACATGACCGAGATCCGCGTGCGCGACATGGTGATGCTCAGCGGGCGGAGCGGGGGAGACGGCGGCGAGTACAGCGGCGGGGGGAACTCTGGTCGCTCGCGTTCGTCGGCGCCGGCGCGCTCGAACTCGGGTTCGTCGTCAGGCGGTGGCGATGATTTCGAGGATTTCCCGAACGCTCTGGAGACGGAGGACGACGATCTCCCGTTCTAGGGCGTAGCCCGGGGGGATCGGTTACATTGTTCCCGTGCCTCGCGTCTCCCGAACGTCGACGCGGGGCACGGAAGGCCACGGCGCCTGGGGAATCCCCGGCGCCGTTTGTCTAACGATCGCCGCCCGGTCGATAACGGCGCGCGATCGTCGCGTGTACGTCCAGTCCCGTCCCGAACCCCTGAGGAACGCCGCTCCGTGACGCAACGTCTCCGCCTCCCAGCGCTGCCCTCCACGAAGTGCCCACCCTCCCCCCGTGTCGCTGCCGGGAGGATTGCATGAGCCGCCGCGCCCTCGTCACCGGTGGCGCCGGATTCATCGGCTCGCACGTTGCCGACCTGCTCCTCAGCCGGGGCTATCAGGTCGAGATCCTCGACAACCTCTCGTCAGGCAAGCGGGAGAACGTCCCGTCAGCTGCCACGCTGCACGTGGCCGACATCGGTTCCCCCGAGGCGGCGGCGCTCGTGCGCGACGGGAAGTTCGACGTCCTCTGCCACCTGGCCGCACAGATCGACGTGCGGAAGAGCGTCAACGATCCGATGTTCGACGCGACGATCAACATCGTCGGGTCGCTCAACCTCCTCGAGGCGGTGCGCGCGTCCGGTCACGCGACGCGCGTCATCTTCTCCTCGACCGGCGGCGCGATCTACGGCGACTTCGTCACCGTGCCGACCGTCGAGTCGATGCCGAAGGACCCGGAGTCTCCGTACGGGATCGCGAAGTTGTCGGTGGAGTACTACCTCGGGTATTACGCCCGCATCCACGGCCTCGACACCGTCGCCCTGCGCTACTCCAACGTGTACGGCCCGCGACAGGATCCGCACGGCGAAGCCGGCGTGGTGGCGATTTTCTGCAATCGCATCCTCAAGGGTGAAGCGCTGACGGTCTTCGGTGAAGGGGTGCAGACGCGCGACTACGTGTACGCGGGCGATGTGGCGCGGGCCAACCTTGCCGCCGCCGAGGCGCAACTCCCCAAGCCGGCGCAGCTGGACGTGCGGGCCTACAACATCGGAACAGGGGTCCAGACGTCGGTGCTCGAGCTCGCGGCGGCTCTGCAGTCGGGCGCCGGCTCCAACGTGGCGGTGCAGCACGCGTCGGCGCGCCCGGGCGAGCAGCTTCGCTCGGTGGTCAACATCGGGAAGGCGCAACGTGAGCTCGGATGGAGCCCGGAGATGTCGCTCGCCGAGGGGACGCGCCGCACCTTCGAGTTCTTCGCCAACAAGCTGCGGGGGGGCGCGGCGTGACCTGGGCTCTCCTCGCGCAGGTGGGACGGGCGACGCCCGGTACGGCGTGGGAACTGCTCCTCTCCACCGATACCGTCACCAAGGCCGTCCTTGGACTGCTGGCGGTGCTCTCGGTGATCAGCTGGACGATCGTCCTCGCCAAGTGGCGCGAGTTCGCGAAGGTGTCGAAGGCGTCGCGCACTTTCATGGCGGGGTTCGGGAAGGCGAACGGATTGACCGACGTGGCGGCGCTCGCGCGCATGGGCGGGGCGAGTCCGTTCGCACAGGTTGTGTCACGCGCGGAGCGCTTCGTCGCTGACACGCGCCCGGCCATGGCCGCGACCCCCGATCGCACGGCGCGCTTCAGCGCCTCGCAGGTCGAAGCGTTGCGGCTGCTCCTCGATTCGCAGGCGGATGCCGAGCGCGATGCGCTCGCGCACTACGTCCCGTGGCTCGCGACGATCGGTTCGGCGTCGCCACTGATCGGGTTGTTCGGGACGGTGCTCGGGATCATTCAGTCGTTTGTCGGGATCGCGACGAGCGGATCGGGAAGCGTGTCGTCCGTTGCGCCGGGCGTGGCGGCTGCACTCACGGCGACGGCGGCGGCGCTGGCCGTCGCGATCCCTGCGGTCTTCGCCTACAACATCTTTGCCAACCGGCTGAACCGCATCGAGGGAGAGCTCGAGGGGTTCGGTTCCGAACTCATCGCGCTTCTCGTGCGCGAAGAGCGGATCTAGCGCACGATGGGGCGCCGCCGGGGCGAGCGGACACCGCTCAACGCCGAGATCAACGTCGTCAGCCTGATCGACGTCATGATGCTCCTCCTGGTGATCTTCATGATCACCGCGCCGATGATGCAGGGGGGCGTCGACGTGCAGCTGCCGAAGGGAGACGCGAAGGCGCTCGAGCCGAAGAGTGGGCTCGTCGTCACGATCGACCGGAAGGGCGCGGTCTTCGTCGACGAGACGCAAATGAGCTTCGAGGAATTCCGCGCGGCGTACAAGGCGCTCTCGGAACAGCGTGCGAAGCGCGGGGTCTACCTGCGGGCCGATGCCTCCGTCCCGTATGGCTCGGTCGTCCGGGTGCTCGGCGTGATGGTGAAGGCCGGGACGAGCGGGATCGGGATGATCGTCGAGCCGGAGAATCCGTGACCAAACCAAGCACAGCGCGCGCGATGCGCGCGGACCGAGGGACGTCGTGACGGCGCGCCAGGCGCGCGATGGTCGCGCGCGCCTCGGGCTTCCGGTCACGCTCTCGCTGGTGCTGCATGGGTCGCTGGTGGCGACCGCGTTCCTGCTCGCACGCGAGCGCCCGGTGGCGCTCCCGCCCGTGTACCGGGTCGATCTCGTCGCCGCGCCCGCCGGACCACGCGCGATCGGCCAGGTGACCGAGACCACCACGCCCCCTCCGCCAACGCCGGAGCCCGCGCCACCGCCCAAGCGCGCCGCGGCGCCGGTCGAATCGCCCGTCCCGGTGAAGAAGAAGCCGCCGCCGGCGCGAAAGGCGACGCCGACGACGCCGGTGCCTAACGCCACCAAGACCGTTCCCAAGAACACCCCCGCGCCACGTGCCGGCGGCGGACCCGAGGGAGGGAAAGGGGCGGATGTGGCGAACGTCAGCGTACAGGGGATCCAGTTCCCGTATCCGGCGTATCTCGAGAACATCGTCAGGCAGATCGCGCTGCGCTTCAAGCCGCGCAGCGGTCAGGCGCTGGTCGCCGAGGTGCTCTTCCTGATTCGCCGCGACGGGACCGTCACCGGCTTCTCGTTCCGTCGCCGCTCCGGTTCGTACGAGTTCGACCTCGAGGCACAGGGCGCCGTCGAGGCGGCCGGGCGCTCCGGTTCGTTCGGCGCGCTCCCCGACGGATTCAGTGACGATGTGCTGACCGTTATTTTCAGCTTCGATCCGCAACTCATCCGCTGATGACTTTCTTGCGCCGCCGCGCGCTCACGCTGCTCGCCGGTCTCGCCGCGTTGCTGTCGGTCACCGCTCCCGCACAGGGACAGGACACGACGGTCACCGGCGTCCGGCTCGGAATCGTCTACGCCCCCGGAACTCGCCCCGGAGTGCTCGTCCTTCCCGTCGAGGGAGCGTCCGGGGACTCGGTGAAGGCGATCCTCGAGCGCGACTTCACCAATGGCGATCGGCTCAACGTCATCGCGCTCGAGCCGGCGGCGATCCCGCCCCTGGGCGACGCCAACACGAAGCCAAACTATCCGCTGTTCACAAGGCTCGGTGCGGCGGCGCTGATTCAGGTCACGCCGACATCGTTCGGGATCCAGGTCGCGGTGCATAACGCAGGGAAGGGAGTCGTCGAGCGCACCAAGGCCTTCCCGCTTCCCGCCGGTGCGCTCTCGCCCAACTGGCGCCTCGCCCTGCACGACGTCGCCGACGAGATCGAGCAGTGGATCACCGGGGTGCGCGGGATCGCGGCCACCCGCATCCTGTACGTGGCGGGGGGAAGGGTCTACCAGATCGACAGCGACGGCGCGAACGCGACCGCGCTCACCAGCAGCGGGACGGCGATGTCGCCGGTGTGGAATCCGGCTGCGTCGCACATCGCGTACATGACGATGGGACCAACGGGCCAGCAGATCGTCATTCGCGAGGTAGGGGGGGCGACGCGAATCCTTCCAACACGCGAAGGGCTCAACATGACGCCGACCTTTGCGCCCGACGGCAACACGATCGTCTATGCGCACGGTGCTGAGTCGGGGACTGACCTCTACGCGACGAACGCATTCGGCACCGAACCCGCGCGCCGCATCACGGTCGGGCGGGGGAGTGACAACACGCAGCCGAGTTTTTCGCCGGATGGACGGCGATTGGCCTTCACGTCGGGGCGGCTCGGGCATCCCGAGGTATATATTTCCGACGCGGATGGCACCAACGCTGACCTGCTCACGCGGGACTATGTCGACCAACCGTATCGCGCCAATCCGGACTGGTCGCCGGACGGGCGCCTCATTGCATTCGAGGCACAGATCGCCGGTCGCCTGCAGATCATGAGCATCGGGCTGCGCGACCGGGTCGTGAAGCGCCACACCAGCGAGGGAGTGAACGAGCAGCCTTCATTCGCCCCCGACTCGCGCCACCTCGTGTTCACGTCGAATCGCGGCGGGTCCCGGCAGCTCTGGGTACTCGACGTGGAGTCCAATA
>CAZWVG010000365.1:0-4949 GCA_964637355.1 uncultured Gemmatimonadaceae bacterium | reverse complement strand
GTCAGACCGTTTCCAAGTTCATCAACTCCCTGATGTATCAGGGAAAGAAGTCGACCGCCGAGCGCCTCTTCTACGGTGCGATGGACATCGTCGAATCCAAGACGAGCCAGCCGGGGGTCAATGTCTTCAAGCAGGCGCTGGCCAACCTCAAGCCGGTGATCGAGGTCAAGTCGCGCCGCGTCGGCGGTGCCACCTACCAGGTCCCCGTCGAAGTGCGCCCCGAGCGCCGGACCGCGCTCGCCATGCGCTGGCTCATCAGCTACTCGCGCGACCGCAACGAGAAGTCGATGGCCGAGAAGCTCGCCGCCGAAGTCATCTCCGCCTCCAAGGGCGAAGGAAACGCGGTCAAGAAGAAGGAAGACACGCACCGCATGGCGGAGGCGAACAAGGCCTTCGCGCACTACCGCTGGTAGGACGTTTCTTCCGGAATTGTTGCAGCGGGTGGCCAATTGGCCACCCGTTGTCGCTTTTCTGACGCATCGAGTGTAGCCCCGTTGCACAACGGGGGCGGTCTGGTTGAGATTTCTCCCCCCATCCCGCGGTGGATCGCCAGTCTCGGCTGCCCCCGTCGCGAGCGTTGGGAGGCACCAATTCTGCAGTGGCGGGGTGGGCGGTGACGTGTCGGCTCGGCACCCGTGAATCGCCTGATCAACGCCAGTCTTTGCAAGCGATCGACTGGCTGCACATCGGTTAGTGACCAACAGTCCTGCTCGCTGGTCGAGGTTCGAACCTATCAGCGAGTCTTGGAGGCGACGCAGTGCCCAGCAACGACTGGATTCTTCCGAAGCCGGCGGAGTCCGCAATTTTTCGAGCGCTCCCCGAAGGCGGCGTCCTCTTCTCCACGGAGAGCGAGGTCTACTTCGGCGTGAACATGGTCGGCGCCCGAATCTGGGAACTGATGCCCCCCGCCACGCAGACCTTCGGTGAGCTGATCGACGCCCTGCGCTCGGAGTACTCCGACGTGAGCGTCGACGTGATCCGCGGCGACGCCTCGAAGTTCGTCGAGCAACTGCTCTCGAACGGCCTGGTCGTCGACCGCAAATAGGAGCGCGGCGCCTCCGATGCGCGTCCTCCGGAAGCTCCTCTCGGTCTCGGCGCGCGAGTTCCGCGACCTTCTCGTCGCCCAGGTGGCGCTCTGGCGCGCCCAATGGACCATCAAGCGCCGCCCCACCGGCGGACTCATGGACCAGTGGAACACTCCCATCGGGAGCGAGGGCGGGGCGAGCGCGAACGCCGAACATCTCGCGCGGGCCCATGAAATCGGCGACGCCGTGCGGCGCGTTGCGCTGTACGGTATCACCCGCCCGCAGTGTCTCGCCCGCTCCATCGCGATCTCCTCGATGCTCGAAGGCGAGGGGATTCGCGGGGCGATCGTCCGCATTGGCGTGCGCGCCGATCACGCGAAGATCGCCGCGCACGCCTGGGTCGAGTTCGCGGGCGAGATCGTGGGCGACTCGCGTGCGCACGTGCGCGGCTTCCAGCTGCTCGCCACAGCGCACGGTTCGTCGAAGCGCTCGTGACCGCCCACGCGACGGCCGACGTCAGCGTCCGGATACGGCAGCTCACCAAGCGCTTTCCCGTTCGCCGCAGTTGGGGTGAACTGATGCGCGCGCCGATCTCGACGAAGTGGATCACCAGCGTCGACGGCGTGAGCTTCGACGTGTCGCGCGGGGAGTTCTTCGGCCTCCTCGGACCTAACGGTGCGGGGAAGACCACGCTGCTCAAGATGCTCGCGACCTTCATCACCCCCGATGAAGGAGAGGCCGAGATCGAGGGGGTCGACCTGCTCGAGGCGCCGCACGAGGCACGCGCCCTCGTCGTCCCGGTGATTGCCAGCGAGCGGAGCCTCTATTGGCGCCTGTCGGCGCGTGCGAATCTCGAGTTGTTCGCCCGCCTCTGGCTCGTCCCCAAAGCGGAGATTGCCGACCGCGTGGACGACGTCCTCACCGTCGTCGACCTGCGCGACACCGGTGAGAAGCTGGTCGGGCAGTTCTCCTCGGGGATGATGCAGCGCCTCCTCATCGCCCGCGCCCTCCTCGCCGATCCGCGTGTCCTCCTCCTCGACGAGCCCACGCGATCGCTCGACCCGGTCTCGGCGCGCGCCTTTCGCCGCTTCCTGCGCGAGGAGCTCGCCGAGCGGCGCCAATGCGCGGTGATCATCGCCACCCACAGCGCCGAGGAAGCGTTCGACCTGTGCCATCGCGTCGCCGTGCTCGATCGCGGGAAGATGCTCGCGTTAGGCGTGGCGGCCGAGCTGGCGCAGGAGCTGGCGGGCAATCGCTACATGGTGTGGACAACGCAGCCAGAGCATCCGCTGCTCGCACCGCTCCGTTCCCAGGGCGACGACGATCGCGAGGCCGCGCCGGTCGCGTTGCGCGACCTCGAAGGGTGGCATCCGGTCACGCTCGAAATCGAGGGCGGAGCCGCCGGGGCCGCGGCACTGCTGGAGCGCCTGGTGGCCGGTGGAGTGCCCATCGCCGCGCTCGAGCGCATCCCGGTCTCGCTCGCCGCACTCATCGATCGCGTCGTGCAGCGAAGCCGCAGCGCCGCATGAACTTCTCGGCGATTGGTGCGCTGGTGCGCGCGGGATTCCGCACGGCGACGAGCTATCGGCTGCGCTTCGCCCAGTCGATCCTCACGTCGGTCGTGAGCGTCGTCCCGGTCTTCTTCGTGGCGCGCGCGCTCCAGCCGATGATGGGTCCAACGATCAAGAACGAGGGGAGCGACTTCTTCGCCTTCCTCATCGTCGGCTTCGTGGTGATGTCGTTCGTGGTGATGTGCGTCGACACCCTCCCGTCGCAGGTCGGGAGCGACATCAACAACGGCTTCTTCGAAGCGTTGCTGGGCGCGCCGGTCGGAACTCCGTCGATCCTCGCCGGCATGGTCGCGTATCCCGTCCTCTTCACGATGGTGCGCGGCGTGATCATGCTGGTGCTGGCGGCGATCCTCGGCGTCGCCTTCTCGATCACCCGCCTGCCGGTCGTCTCGCTGATCGTGGTCCTGCTGGCGATCGCCCACTTCGGGATCGCGCTGATCGCGACCGGGCTCATGGTGGCGTTTCGTACCACGTTGTCGATACCGCAGGTCGTGATTACCGCCTCCGGATTTCTGGGAGGGGTATATTGGCCGACGAGCGTCATTCCGTCGTGGGTCTACACCGTCTCGGAATTCGTGCCCCTCACCTACGGCCTCCGCGCGCTCCGTCAGGCGCTCCTCGATGGTCGCACACTGGCGCAGGTCTCGGACGATGTGCTCACGCTCGCGGCCTTCGCCGGTTTGCTCATCTCGCTCGGGATCCTCGTGATCTCGTGGTCGTTGGCGTATGCGCGCCGGCGCGGCACTCTTTCGCAATACTGAGCATGCCGCGCGATCACGCCCTGCTCGAGGGGCTCTCCACCGAAGCGCGCCTTCTCCTCCTTGCGGCAGGACCGCGTTCGACCGATAGCGAAATCGCGTCGCTGCTCGCGACGGGTGCTGTCGACTGGCCGGCGCTGCTCGCGCTGGCGGACCGGGAACGCGCTACGGGGGTGCTTTGGCGGCGGCTACGGCAGCATCCGCTCCCGACGATCACCGATGAGTGGCGCGCACCGTTCGAACGCGTCGCGATGATCGGCGATTTCACTGCCAGCTACCTCGAGCAGCGCCTCGGCGAAACCATGGCGGCGCTCAACGCGACCGGTGTCGACGCGCTGCTCCTCAAGGGCGCCGCTCTCGCTGTGAGCGTGTACCGCTCGTTCGCCGAGCGTCCGATGGGAGACGTGGACCTCGCGGTGAGCGCCAGCGGTGCCGAGCAGGCGTTCAGCACCTTTCAGGCGGCGGGCTGGCGGTGGAACGCGGAGGAGTTTCCTCGCGAGAAGTATCGTGGTCATCACCACTTTCCCCCGCTCCTCGATTCGCGCGGAATGGACGTGCGCCTCGAGCTGCACACCGAGCTGTTCGTCACCGGGAGCCCGTTCGCGCTGAGCGTCGAGCAACTCATGCGCGAGGGGCGCGAAGTGAGGATCGGGAAGGGGAAGGCGATCATCCCCTCGCCCGAGCATCTCCTCCTGCACACGTGCATTCACTACACGTGGTCGCACATGATGCTGTTCGGTGCGTGGCGGGCCTTTCGCGACGTCATCGCCCTCGCCGACGCCGGCCTCGATTGGGACAAGTTCGTCGCCGAGGCCGAGCGTCACCGGGCGTCGTCGTCGTCCTTCTGGACGCTGCGCCTGGCGGAGCGGCTCGCCGGGGCAGTGCTGCCGGGAGATGTGATGACTCGGCTCCAGCGCTCGACGTCGCCGCGCCTCCTTTCGATCAGCGAGCGTCACGCGGTGCGGGAGATGTTTCCGTCGGTCGACGGCTGTCCGTCGCAGTGGCTGCGGCGGCGTCTCTGGGAGCTTTCGATTCGTCCTGGTGCGTCGGGGCACGGGGAGGTTCGTCCGTGGGAGCTGGACGATATGGCGCCCGAAAACGTGAATCCCGACCAGCGCGAGGTCGGGATGGTGCGCGCCGCGCGTCACCTGCCGCGACTCGGGGCGTGGGCGCGCTATGCACGCGCGCTGATGGGGTAGCCAGAGGGCTTTTCGCGTCGCCCAGTTTGCCGTAGATACGCTCGAATTCACGGCATTTGGAGCGCGCGGGCGCGTCCCTCGAGAAAGCTGTGATCGGCGCCTAACTGGCGCATTGACTTTCGCTTTCCCACCGTGCACATTTCTCGGCTCCCGCGGCATGGCTCGTACGCGCATGCAGCGACGGGAACACGTCTTCGGGCGTGACGCCGACGAGCTGCGCGTCGGCACTTATGGGCTCGCGAGGTTCGCGAGGGCGCTTCACTGGCCAGCGCGGCATCCTTCAGAGGGTGTCACGTCCCGACAAGCGACGCAGGACAATTCGACGTCGGACTGAAGAAGGTCCGGCGCGCCATGGGTCCCCACTCGCGCATCAGTGGCGGGTGTACCCGGCGGCTG
>CAZWVG010000364.1:0-4973 GCA_964637355.1 uncultured Gemmatimonadaceae bacterium | reverse complement strand
GGTGTCCTGCGGCACGCCGATCACCGGGCTCGGCACCACCGCCGCGACCGCCCAGCTCAAGGACCTGCGCTTCTACGTCTCGAACGTCCGGATGGTCCGCAGGGACGGGAGCTCGGTGCTGCTGAAGCTCACCCCGAAGAAGGGCTCCGTCGTCTCCCGCGGCGGCAACCGCGTGACCATGATCGATCTGGAGAACGGCACGGGCTCCTGCGACCAGGGCGACGCCGCCGTGAACAGCGTGATCCGGGGCACGGTCCCCCACGCCACCTACGTCGGCATGCGGTTCTACATGGGGGTGCCGTTCCCCCTGGACCACTCCGACACGGTGGGCGCCCCGGCGCCGCTGGACCTCACCGCCATGACCTGGTCGTGGCAGGCGGGCCGCAAGTTCGCGAAGATCGAGCTCACGGACCCCGCGGGCCCGGCCGGCACGTGGACGGCGAAGACGTTCATGGTCCACCTCGGCAGCACCGGGTGCCTCGGCAACCCGGCGACCGGCGGCACCGCGAACTGCATCGCGTCGAACCGCATGACGGTGCGGTTCGCGAAGTTCAACCCCGCCACGCAGAAGGTGGCCGTCGACGTCGGTGCCCGAGAGTCGCCCGCCTCGATTCTTGAGGAGTACGCCGGAAAATCCGATGACGGAGTTGAGCGGCGTGCGCAGTTCGTGCGACATGTTGGCGAGGAAGCGCGACTTCGTCACGCTCGCCTGCTCGGCCTTGCGGAGCGCGTCCTGCAACTCCGCCGTCCGGGCGGCGACGCGCGCATCGAGTTCCCGCAGGACGCCGTTGAGCTGCTGGTTGAGCGTCTCGCGCTCGGCGAGCGCCTGGCGCACTTCGGCGTAGGAGCGCCGGAGCCTTCCGCCCAGCCCCTCCATCGCGACCATGACCTCGTGCATCTCTGCCGGCGTGTTCTCAGGCGACCGCGCGCTCGGCTCGCCGTTTCGCACGTCGAAGCCGCGGACCCATGTCGTCAGCTGCAAGAGCGGGATGCGAATGCTGCGCATCAGCAGAAAGCTCATGGCGACGCCGAGGAGGATGGCGAGCGCGCTGGCGCTGGCGGCTGACTTCCGCCGTTCGCGGGAGGCGGCGAGGACTTCGTTCCGCGGACGTTCGAGGTAGACCTGCCACCCCGACGGCGTGCGCGCGGTGGCGACCATTCCATCGGTGGAGGTGACCGACGGCGCGAGCGCATTGGGCTGCGCGAGCACTCCCCACCGATCCCGCAGGACGGCTGCCGTCAACGTATCGAAAGGCGCAAACGGGAGTTTGCCCACGCTCGCCGCGACGACGCCCCGCGGGTCGACGATGAGGATCCCGTCCTGCGGGCGCACGGCGAAGCCGGCGATGAGCGTGCTGTCGGTGACGGACACGGACGCCTGCAGCACTCCACGCACGACTCCCGACCGATCGCGAAGCGCCCTGCCGAACGCGACGATCACGAGACGATCGAACCCGATCCCCTGGTAGATGCCTGTGACGATGGTCGCCGAATCGGCGATCGCCGAACGGTAGTACTCGCGATACGCAAACGATCGGCCGATGAGTGGCGGCGCCGACGCATGCCCGATGACGTTCGGCGCGACGGCACGAAGCGTCCCGGCGGAGTCGAGAAGCGCGACGGTCTTGAACTCGGGAAAATCGAGGCGGATCTGCTCGAGGGCGTCGCGGTGCGCCGCGTCGTCGAGTGGTAGATGCGGGTCGATGAGGCGCGAGGCGACCGTGAAGGCCGACCGATGCTCCTCGAACCGGCGGTCGAGTTCGCGGCTCATCTGCACGACCGCCCTCGCGAGCTCGCGCTCGGCCACCGCCCGGCTCCTCGCGCGATCGGAGACATCGTCCCAGATCGCCACCGCGACCACCGGTACGGTCGCGACGACGAGAAAGCCGATCAGGATGCGCGACGAGAGCGATCGAAACACGAATCTCAGTACAGGGGAGCCAGTCGGCGCGCGCCCACGCACCTCTTCGTGAGTATCGGTCTGAATCTCGGATTCTTGACGTTCCCTTATGTTCAGCCTTCCTGACACGTGTCTCCGGTTTCGCACTCCTGTTCCGAGCACATCCATTCTGCCGGAATGCGAACGGTGAACGTCGAGCCCTCCCCCTCCCGGCTGGATGCGTCCAGCTGCAAGCCCATGAGGAGCGCGAGGGAGCGCACGATCGGGAGCCCGAGTCCCGTGCCTCCGAAGCGTCGTGCCGTCCCCGCTTCGGCCTGCTCGAAGGGGGTCCAGATGGCGTCGAGTCGGTCGGCAGGGATCCCGATCCCGGTATCGCGCACCGTGATGACCTGCGCGCCGTCGCTCTCGCCGGCGAGCGTGAGCACCACTTCGCCCTCCTGCGTGAACTTGAGCGCGTTCGACACGAGGTTCGTCACCACCTGCGTGAGGCGTAGCGGGTCGACGTTTGCCGGCGCGAGCCCTTCGGGGAGTTCGGCACGAAGCCGCACGTTCGGAGCGTGCCGCAAGCCCTCCGAGAGGCGCGCAACGTCCTGCAGCAAGGCGGCGACGTCCACCCGCTGACGTTCCAACTTGAGATTGCCGGACTCGGCGCGCGCATGCGTGAGGATCGCGTCGACGATGGAGAGGAGCGTCTTCCCGCTGGCGCGTACGCGCCCGAGATAGTCGCGATCCTTGTCGTCGAGTCGCTCGTGGCTCCGCTTCATCACGATGTTCGAGAACCCGATGATCGCATTGAGCGGTGTGCGGAGTTCGTGGCTCACGACCGAGACGAAGTTCGCCTGCGCACGCGTCGTCGCTTCGGCCATGTCCCGGGCGCGCACCAGTTCGTGCTCGGCGCGGATGCGCGCCGTCTGGTCGTGCGCCGCGATGACGATCCCGTCGTCCTCGAGCGCCGTCATCGCGTAACGCGCGACGATCTCCGATCCATCGTTGCGACGCAACGGCACGTCGCCGGTCCACGAACCGTGGCGCGCCAATGCACGTTCGAGTTCCGCAACGAATCCTTCCGGCACACTGCGCGCGAGCGACGAGGACCAGCTTCGCCCGCGCAGGTCGTGCACCGACGTGAAGCCATGCAGGGCGGCGAATGCCTCGTTCACCAGCGAGTACTCGCCGTTGGCGTCGGTGATCGCGATCCCTTCGCTCAGGGTGCGCACCGCCGTGGAGAGGCGCTGCAGGCTGCGCTGGCGCGCGCGTTCGTCCGTCACGTCGCGCAGGCTCACGAGATAGTGCATGACGTGACCGCGTCCGTCGCGCACCGGATCGAAGGTCGTGCGCAGGCAGCGATGGCGACCGTCCCCGAACACGCGCTCGTGATCGCGTTGCGCACGCACGCCGACCGCGCACAGGTCGGCGAGGTCGCGCATGCTCTCGTGAAACGGGTAGCGCTTCGACAGCTCGCGCACCGTCGCGCCGATGACCTCGTCGCGCCGCAAGTCGAGGAGCGTGGTGAAGCGCTTGTTGACCCAGGTGACCTTCTGCGCCTCGTCGATGAGTACGATCGCTTCCTCGGTGCCATCGATCGAGTCGGCAAGGATGGCGCGCCCCGTCCCCGCACCGCGCGTTGCCGCCGCGTCGGTCCCAAACGATGTCATGCCGATCGGCGACCCGTCCTGGCCATAGAGCACGACGCCGTGCCAGCGAACGGTGTGCGAACCTCCATCGGCGCCGCAGATCGCCAGCTCGATCGGCTCCATGAGTCCGTTGCTCACGGCGCGCCACACGCGCAGGCGCTCGCGTCGCGGCTCATGCGTGTAGCGCTCGAGGAAGTTTGCGCCGAGGACGTCTTCGCGGCTCTCACCGACCACGCGCAGGAAGGCATCGTTGCACGAGGCGATCCTCCCGCGCGTGTCGGTGGTGATCACGTACTGCGCGAGCGTTTCCAGGAGTACGCGCTGCGAACGATCGGTCGCCTGCACGGCCGCATCGGCCCGCGCGCGGTTCAACGTGGTGCCGAGCGCGTTGAGGACCGGAGCCACCGTGGCGATGGCATGCGCGTCGAGGTCGCGAGCGTCGTGCGTGAGGAAGGAGAGAATGGCGACAGTCTCGCGAGCGCCCTGCACGGGGAATGCAACCGCGGCGCCGAGTCCGCACGCCTTCGCGGTACGCGCGCGAGGGTCGCGGAGCGACGCCGAGAAGTTCGGCTCGAGGACTACGCGTCCCTGCGACCACGCGTCGCCGGGGACGCCGCGCCCGCGCGCGAGGCGCGTGTTCGAGGTGGCGAGCGCGAAGCGCTCGAGCCCCGGCTCATGCACGAGGCGATTGGTGCGGCGCAGGACCTTTCCGCTCGGATCGGGGAGCCACGCCTCTGCGTACGGCCAGCCCGTGGCGCTGCACACTGCGGCGAGTACGATGTCGATCGCGTCGTCGAGCGCGCGAACATCAGCGAGCGCTTGCGACAGGTCGTTGGCGAAGGAGAGTCGGTGGACCTCGTCGGCCGCGGCGCGATGCTCGACGAGACACTCGAGTTGCAGGGCGAGGGCAGCAACACCGGCGGTCGCGATCTGGCGCTCGCGCGAGGTCCACTCGATCGAGGATTCGCGCTCGAAACGGACGGCCCCAACATTCCCGATGCCGGCGACGCGCACGACTTCGGTGAGGGTGTCGACCTCGCCGTTCGGCGCGTGGTCGTCGATGCGGAGGAGTTGCTCGCTCGAGTCCTCCTGTGGCGCGGCGCAGTCGTTCGGGCAATCGTTTGACGCGATGGCGAGCGCGACGGACGTGCAGCGCAGCGTGAGCGCGAGACTCTCGAGGTGCGCGCGCACACCGCGCATGGCGCGCTCATCGCGCGCCGCCGTACCAAACCGGGCGATCGCGTCGGGGCGCTCGACCGGCGCGAGCGATCCGCTTCTGCGTGCCCCCGTGACCTCCCCGTGCCGTCCCATGCCGGACAGTATCGACACGTAGGGGACGCACCTGTATCGCGTCTTTGGAGTTGCCGCGGAAAGTCTGATAAGCAGACGCTAACGCGGCACGCTCGATGACCCGGCCGGGTCTCGAACCCGGGACCTAC
>CAZWVG010000363.1:0-5026 GCA_964637355.1 uncultured Gemmatimonadaceae bacterium | reverse complement strand
CCGACCTCGAGTTCCACAAGCAGGTCGCGATCCACGACTTCTACTTCGGCGCCCCGGGCGTCGACCCCAAGATCGGGAAGCTCGGCTGCATCCAGCAGATCACCGCGCCCGGCCCGGAGTTCGTGCGCCGCATCCTCCCGCCACCGATCGGCTTCATTGCCTCGATCGGCGTCCCACATGTACTCGGACTTTTGTCGATCGCCGAGGACGAGCCGCGCGACGCCAATCGCCTTTATGTCGATCCGTCGACGCCGGACTCGTTAGGGCTGCCCACGCTCCACATCAAGCATCGCTACACGGCGCGCGACAAGGCGGCGGGGCGGGCGCTGGTGGCGCAGTCGCGGCGCATCCTGCGCGAGGCGGGCGCGCTCTTCAGCATCGTGCACGACCTGCGCTCCTTCTCCCACGCGGTCGGCACGGTGCGCATGGGGCCTAACGAGCAGTCCGCCCCGGTCGACGAGCGCGGGCGCTATCGCGGGTTGGACAACCTCTACGTCACCGACGGGAGCGTCTTTCCCACCTCGGGAGGGGTGAACCCCAGCCTGACGATTGCCGCCAACGCGCTCCGTGTCGGGACGCTCCTCGCCGGGCGCGCGGCCCCCCGCGCCCACGCCGGCCGACGGCAGCTCACGACGATCGAGCGCACCGCGCATGCCCCCTGACGCACGGGGGGGCGCCGTCGCCCCCGTGGCGTTTGCCTTCCTGGGGTGCGGGGGGATCACACGCCGGCACAGCGCGCGCCTCCGCGCCTACCGCGAGGTGCAACGCTTCCACGCCAGTCGCTCGGCGGCGCGCGCCGAGTCGATGAACACCGACGTGAAGGGCGATGGGGCGTTTTCCTCGTATGAGGGGGCGCTCGCCGACGCGCGGGTGACCTGCGCCGTCGTGGCCACGCCGCCCTCGACGCACCTCGAACTCACCATCGCCGCGCTCGCCGCCGGCAAGGACGTGGTAGTCGAGAAGCCCGCCTTCCTGCACAGCAGCGACGTCGACACGGTGCGCGACGCGGCTGCGAAGGCTGGGCGCATGGTGCTCGTCGCTGAGAACTATCACTACAAGCCGCTGGCGCTCATGCTGCGCGAGACGGTGGAGTCGGGCGAGCTGGGCGAGGTGCGCTTCGTGCACGTCAACGCGATCAAGAAGCAGGACTCGCCGGGATGGCGCGCCGATACCACAATCGCTGGAGGCGGCGCGCTCTTCGAGGGCGGCATCCACTGGGTGCACCTGATGGCCAACCTCGGCCTTCGCGTGGCGCGCGTGCGCGGTCACCAGCCAGGCGCCGAGCCGGGGAAGGTCGAGCGCAGCATGCTCGCCGTCTTCGACTACACCTGCGGTGCGGTCGGCACGCTCTCGCACTCGTGGGAGATCGCCGCGCCACTCGGCGGGGTGCGCTCGTCGGCGATCTTCGGGACCGAGGGGGCGGTGCACTTCGAGTCGAATGGACTCTTGGTGCGCGTGCGGGGGCGCAAGTCGCGCACGCGCACCCCGGGGCTCCGCGACTTCCTCGGCTTCGGGGCGATGTGGCGCGACTTCGTGGGGGCGCTGGCGGAGCGTCGGCCGGCGGAGATGACGCTCGCGCATGCGAAGGAGGACTTGGAGATCGTGGAGCGGGCGTATGCGACGGCGGGGGAACTCGCGCCCTAACGTTGTCGGGATACTATTGACGCAGTATCGTCGAATCCTGAGAGCCGGTCACTGCCGGAACCACTGATCACCGCGTCCGCTGATCGCCTCGGTGGAACGCTGGTGCTTGCAGGCTCGCGTGTGCCCGTCGAGACATTGATCGACTTTGTCGGAGCTGGGTATCCGATCGACCAGTTCCTCGAAGAATTCCCCGCCGTCACGAGAGCGCATGCGGTCGCTGTGCTCGAACCAGCTAGGCGCGCGTTGCATGAGTCCGTCGACCAGCCAGAGTAGGAGCACAGCGACACTTGCACTGGCGGCGCTCCTGAGCGCGGCAGTGCCGGGGGTGGGCCACGCCGTGGTAGGCCGGCCGCTGCGTGGGCTGGCGATCGCGCTTGCGTTTGCGCTCGTCGGGGTACTCGCGCTGGCGATGTTCCTCTTCGTTCCCACGATCGCCGGCGTGGTGTTGCCACTCGCTCTGGCGGTCGGCGCTCGAGCTTGGGCCGGCTTCGACGCCGTGCGTGTTGGACGATCGAGCAGCGGGATGCGCGGATCGCTGCGTGCTGTTAGCGCGCTCGCGCTTCTTCTGGTCGCGTACGGTCTGCATTCCGCCAGCACGAATGTCCGATCGAGATTCACTATCGGCAGCTTTCGGCTTCCCTCGGGATCCATGGAGCCGACGGTCCTCGAAGGTGACTACTTCGTCACGCGCTTACTCGCTCCCAATGCGGCGCGGCGCGACGAGGTAGTCGCCTTCACCTGGCCGCATGACCCGGCACAGATGCATGTGTCGCGGGTTGTCGGCTTGCCGGGAGATACCGTAGAGATGCGGAAAGGCGTGCTCGTGCGAAATGGTCGCGCGGTTGAGGAGCCGTACGCGCGATATGAGCAAGGCACCGCAGATACGTCGAGCTCCGAATTCGACTGGCAGCGTCCCCATTGGGTTGGCCCTCAGAGCGATGCGACCAGCTATCGGGCAAGCGCCCACACGTGGGGACCGCTTCGGGTCCCCGACGGCATGTACTTTCTCCTCGGCGACAATCGCGACAACGCGCTCGACAGTCGCTTCGTGGGGTTTGCGGCCGCCGAAGGAATTCGCGCCGTTCCGCATCGGATCTACTTCTCGCGCGATGCAGCCACCGGAAGCGTGCGCTGGTCGCGCATCGGGCTGATCCTGACACGGCCGCCGAACTAGGAGACGATTGGATAGCTGATCCAATCCTGACCCAGCCGAGCCCGGTTGGATCCCGCCCCTCCACCGCCTAACGTTCCCCCGGCGCCGCACGTACAAATCCGCACAACCCCCGTTTCCGCCGGACGTTCGATGGTCCCCCCAGCCGCACGCGATCCCTCGAGCACGTCCGCCGGCGCGCCTGACACTGCGCCGCTCACCGACGCGCAAGTCGTCGCCTCCTGGCACGACAACGCATCCCCGTGGTCCGCGGCGGTGCGGAACGGCGAGATCGAAAGCCGACGGCTCGTCACCGATGCGGCGATCGTCGACGCCGTCATCAATCGCGCACCACGCTCGGCGGTCGACATCGGATGCGGCGAAGGATGGCTGGCGCGCGCCCTCACCGATCGCGGCGTCGACGTCATCGGCATCGACGTCGTGCCGGCACTCGTCAATGCCGCGCGCGCCGCGCATCCAACCGGCGACTATCGCGTGGTGTCATACGAAGACGTCGCGCGCGGTGCGCTCGACGTCACGGTCGACCTGGCCGTCGCCAACTTCTCGCTGATCGGGAAGGACGCGGTCGACGCACTCATACGGCACATCCCCGCCCTCCTCGTACCGAATGGTCACGTCATCGTACAAACGCTGCACCCGGCGACGGCGCTCGGTGAGCTTCCGTATCGTGACGGGTGGCGACCGGGGTCGTGGGCCGGCTTCGGTGCGCAGTTCACCAATCCGGCGCCGTGGTATTTCCGCACGATCTCGACCTGGATCGCGCTCCTCGCCGAGAGCGGGCTCGTGCTGCGCGAGCTGCGCGAGCCGGTGCACCCGGAGCGAGGAACGCCGGCGTCGCTCCTGCTGATCGCTCAGAAACTTTAGTCCGATCGCCGTCGTTATTCGGCTGTTTTTGCACGACCGCATTCCCGCACGTCGCATTGACCCGCGCACGCCAAGTCTCGCATGACCGCTGGCGGCGCACACCTGGAGTCCACTGCATGATCCTGTTGCGTTCTCCACACCGCACCACCGCCCGGTTGCAGCTGGCGGGACGACTGGTCGCGGCACTGGCGTTCACTGTTCCGCTCCTCCCGCTCACTCAACCAGGCGCGCTGCACGCGCAGGAAACGACCGGCACCGTTCGCGGGCGCGTCACCGATGCGGCCTCCGGGCGCGGGCTCGGCGATGCGCAGATCCTCGTCGCCGACACGCGCGTGGGCGCCGCGACGAATGCCAATGGTGATTTCACCATCACCGGCGTCCCCGCCGGCGCGCGCTCGATCACGGTTCGCCGGCTCGGCTACCAGCCGGTCACGCGCACGGTGACGATCACCGCCGGCGCTTCGGCCACGCTCGACGTCGCGATGCAGGTGAGCGCGATGAACCTCTCCGAGGTCGTGGTCACCGGCTCGGCCGCTCCGACCGAACGCCGCAAGCTTGGGACGAGCGTCGCGTCGGTCGACTCGACGCTCCTCACCCGCGCCGTCGCCACCACGGTCGACCAGGCACTCCAAGGGAAGATTGCCGGCGCGCAGATCTCGCAGAACTCCGGTGGCCCCGGCGGCGGTGGCGTCTCGGTGCGACTGCGCGGAACCAACTCCTTCATCTCGGGCTCTGATCCGCTTTACATCGTCGATGGCGTGATCATCGACAACGGCTCGGCGCAGCTGGCGGACCTCGGCGGGAGATCCAATCCGCAGAACCGGCTCGCGGACCTCAACCCCGCCGACATCGAGCGCATCGAGATCATCCGCGGCGCAGCGGCGGCGGCGCTGTACGGCTCGCGCGCCAACAATGGCGTGGTGCAGATCTTCACCAAGCGCGGGACGATCGGCAAGCCGCGGTTTGCCCTCACCACGCGCTACTCCACGAGCGAACTGCGCGCGCAGCAGCCGTTCAACTTCTATCCGTTCAACGAGGCGGGACTCCCGGTCCCGCGCTACAACTACCAGGACGACATCTTCCACCGCGCGCCGGGCGAAGAACTCAACCTCACGGTCGAAGGCGGCAACGAGCAGACCCGCTACTTCGCCAGCGGCAACTACAGCAACGAAGACGGGATCCTGCGATCCACCTCGTCCAAGCGTCAGGGAGCGCGCATCAACCTGCAGCAGCAGCTCCACCCACGCCTCATCGCCAACCTGACGGCGAATTACGTCAACACCGAGAACCAGTTCCAGGCCTTCGGCGAGCAGAACTCGTACGGGATCATGGGGTCGCTCTTCTTCG
>CAZWVG010000362.1:0-5069 GCA_964637355.1 uncultured Gemmatimonadaceae bacterium | reverse complement strand
GCCCGCACGGGGCGTTTAGCGCCCCTCCTCGTACCAGCGGCGCTGCTCGCCCTTGGACTTCCGTCGATCGTGCGAGCGCAGGCACGGCCGGCGCCGACGAGCGCGACGAGGCCAGAGGGAAGCACGCGTGGTTCGCCGTGGCTCCCGCGACTCCGCCTCGACAACGATGCATACAACTTCTGGCTCCATCCGGGGAAGCGCACCGACAAGGAGTACTCCGACGGGGTGACCGTTTCGCTGGAGACGTTGCGTGCGCCGTGGTGGGGCGGGGGAATCGGGGGCGGTGCGCCCGGGTGCGCTGCAGCCACGCTTGACGATCATGCCTGCCTGACGACGCAAGTCTCGATCGGGCAGGACATGTACACCCCCGATCTCACGCGACCGCCGGGGACGTATCCCACCTGGCGCAACGATCGTCCGTACGCCGCGCTCCTCTACCTGAGCGGCGAGGGACGGCGCGTGTCGGCACATGCGCTGCGCACCTACACGCTCACGCTCGGCGTGACGGGACCTCCGGCGTTAGGCAGCGTGGCGCAGGGGATCGCGCACGCGATCAGCCCGCAATACACGACCAAGGCGGAGGGGTGGGAGACACAGGTCGGCTTCGAGCCGGCGCTTTCGGTCGGCGTGCGCCAGTCGCTGCTCGCGGCACGCTGGGCACCGGGAGGGCGTGGCCTCTTCGACCTCGCGCCGTCGGCGGCCGTCGTGGCTGGAAATATCCGCACAGCCGCCGAGGTCGGCGGACGCGCACGCCTCGGCATCAACATGTCGCACCCGTGGGATACGCGTCGCTGGCGCGGGCGCCCGGCGTGGGAGTTCGAGCTGAGCGCGGAGGGGAAGCGTGAGGTCGTGGCGCACGATTTTTCGCTCGACGGCACTCTGCTGCGCAAGCCGAATCGGTCGGTCGAGCGCGTCGCTGGCGTGAACGAATACGTATTCGGAACAGGGCTCCGCCTCCATCGCTTGAGCATGGGGTGGCGCGCGATCACGCGGTCGCGCGAGTACGCCACCGGTCCGTCGCGGCACGTGTACAGCGAGATGTACGCGGCGATGGAGTTCAATCCCTAGCCGGTCGCGCTCTCTTCGCGGGCGTGCCCCTGCGCACGCCATGACCGACCTCCCGCAGCTCGCCGTTGGCGACCGCGCGCCCGACTTTGCACTCCCGGACCTGTCCGGTCAGCGCGTGACCTTGGCGGGCGCCCGCGCCGAGGGGCACGTCGTCGTGCACTTCGTGCGCGAGTTCACCTGAACCTCGTGCCTCTGGCATGCCGCCCGGGTCGGGCGGGAGATCGAGACGTTGCGCGCACTTGGAGCCACGGCGCTGATCGTCGGCGGCGGTGGACTGGGGATAGGAATCGTTCGCGCGATGTCGCTTCCTGTTCCCGTCCTCGTCGACCGCGAGCGCGAGGCGTACGAGGCGTACGGACTCGGGCGCGTGTTGCACCTGCTGCAGGAGAGCGCGACGTTCGTCGTCGATCGCGACGGGATCATCCGTCACGCCACGCGCTCGCTCAACCCGCAATCCTCGATGGACTGGAACGGGATCCTCGGGACGCTGCGCGCGCTAGCCGGGGCGTCCGAGCCCCCCGCTACACGTTAGGCGCCCCGGCGGGGGGCGCGCCCTTCCGGCGGGTTGCCTCGTAGCGCCGCGTCCCGCGCGCACGCACCCAGCGCGGCGTGAAGCCGAGCAGGAAGACGATCAGGCGATTGAGCCGCCCCGGGATCACCGTGGTTGGGCGGCGTGCCGCGAGCGCGGCGAGCGACGCGGCCACCGCCGTGTCGGCGTCCATCCAGAGGAACGAAGGGATCGGGGTGGTGGAGATGTGGGCACGCGCGTGGAACTCGGTGCGCGTGAAGCCCGGGCAGAACGCCTGCACGTACACGCCCCGCGACGCAACCTCGGGGGCGAGCGCCTCCATGGCGAAGCGCTGGTAGGCCTTGGTCGCGCAGTAGCTCACGTTGCCGGGGCTCGTTAGGTACGAGGCGACCGACGAGACGGTGATGATCGCCCCTCGCCCGCGATCGAGCATCGGGCGCAGGGCGGCGTCGGTGAGTCGGTGCACGGCGAGGACGTGGAGTCGCACCATCGCCTCCTGCTCGGTGCCGTCCCCCGAAACCAGCGTCCCCTTGGTCCCGAAGCCGGCGTTGTTCACGAGCAGCTCCACGAACCGTGCGGGGTCCGTCCCCCCATCGCGCAACCGCTCGACGACGCGAGCTACGCCATCGTCGGTCGCAAGGTCGGCGGGAATCGTCTCGACGTGCACGCCAGTTTCGGCGTGAAGCGCCGCAGCGCTCGACGCGAGGCGCTCGGCATCGCGCGCCACGAGAATCAGTGCATACCCATCGCGGGCGAGTTGGCGGGCATATGCGTGCCCCAGCCCGGCGGTGGCACCGGTGATCAGGGCGGTGCGAACGGACGATGGCGACATGGCGGGAAACTCGTGCGTCGAAGCAGCGGGCAACAGGGGCATGCACGTAGGGCGAACACCGCTCCCCGGGGCGTGGTCGCGCGCTAGATTTGTCCCGGCTTCCCTCGAACAGGAGACCACACGGTGAAGATTGCCGTTTGCATCAAGCGCGTCCCCGAGATGGACGTCAATTTCAAGATCGCCCCCAGTGGCGTGACCGTCGACGAGACTGGGCTCAAGTGGGACATGTCGGACTTCGACGGATACGCAGTCGAAGCGGCATTGCAGCTCACGGAGAAGCTCGGCGCCGGCGAAGTGCACGTCATCTCGCTCGGCCCCGACGTGGTGCAGGAGACGCTGCGCAAGGCGCTGAGCATGGGGGCCGCCAAGGCGGTCCAGCTCAAGTGCGACACCGTCCCGTTCGACCCGGCCGCGATCGGCGCCGCGCTCGCCGCGGAGCTCAAGGACGGCGGCTACGACCTGATCATGTTCGGCAAGATGTCGATCGACGGCGCAAGCGGCGCTACGCAGTTTGTCGTCGCCGAACGCCTCGGTCTCCCCATCGTGCACGGCTGCAGCAAGCTGGACATCGCCGACGGGAAGGGGACTGCACGTCGCGAGATCGAAGGGGGTGGCGAACTCGTGTCGTTCCCGCTCCCGGCCGTCGTGTCGATCGACGAAGGGATTGCGCGCCCACGCTACCCGTCGCTCAAGGGGATCATGGCGGCGAAGAAGAAGCCGCTCGAGTCCAAGCCGGCGCAGCTTGGTGAAGTCAACCTGACGGTGGCGAAGATGGAACTCCCGCCGCCGCGCGCGGCCGGCCGCATCATCGGCGAGGGGGCCGCGGCGGTCCCCGAACTCGTCGCCCTCCTCCAGAACGAAGCGAAGGTGCTCTGATGCCGAACGTCCTGGCATTTGCAGAAGCGCGCAGCGGTGAGCTGCGCAAGGTCGCCCTCGAGGCGGTGACGGCGGCGCGCACGGTCGCGGACCAGATCGGCGGCGAAGTCCACGCGGTACTCGTGGGTGCGCCGGGCATCGCGGCGAAGGCGGCGACGCTCGCGCAGTATGGCGCCGACGTCGTGCTGATCTCCGAGCACGCTGGCTTCGCCAACTACGCCCCCGAAGCGACGGCGGCGCTCGTCGCGGCTCGCGTGTCGGGCGGCGACTACCGCGCGGTCTTCTTCTCGGCGTCGCAGCAGGGGCGGGACCTCGCTCCGCGGACGGCCGCCAAGCTCCAACGCTCGATTGCCGCGGATGTGACCTCGTTCTCGCTGAATGGCGACTCGGTCACCGTGACGCACCCCGGCTACACGGGGAAGGTCGTGCAGACGCTCACGCTCACCGGTTCGCCAGCTATCCTCTCGCTCCGTCCCGGTGCGATCTCGCCGGCGGAGAAGGCGGGCGCAGGGCGGACGGAAAGCGTTGCCCCATCGCCGGAGCCAGGCGCCGGGCGCGTCGTGGTCACCGAGACGATCCTCGGAGACAGCCGCACGCTCGACCTTGGCGAGGCACCGGTGATCGTCAGCGGCGGGCGCGGGCTCAAGGCGGCCGAGAACTTCAAGCTGGTCGAGGAACTCGCCGCCGCCTTCGGCAATGCGGCCGTAGGGGCGACGCGCGCGGTCACCGACGAAGGGTGGCGCCCGCACAGCGACCAGATCGGGCAGACGGGACGCCTCGTCTCCCCCGACCTCTACGTCGCGGTCGGGATTTCGGGGGCGATCCAGCACCTCGCCGGGATGCGCACGTCCAAGTGCATCGTGGCGATCAACAAGGACAAGGAAGCTCCCATCTTCAAGGTGGCCGACTACGGCATCGTCGGCGACGTTTTCGAGGTCGTACCCGCACTCACCGCGGCGGTGAAGCAGGCGAAGCAGTCCTCGCACTGATCGCGATGTCGTCGTGGCGCCGGGCATGCTCGCCGGCGCCGCGACCGGACCCTCAGCTCCTCCTCCATGTCCCACGTCGCGTTTGCCTTCGTCCTCGCGCTGGCGCTTGCCTTCTTTTCCTACAACGCGCAGCGCCTCGTGCGCTACCTGCGCATCGGCACCGGCGACAACAGGCTGCACGACGTTCCGCGACGCCTCTGGAATCTCCTCTCGATCGGCATCGGGCAGCGCAAGATCCTCCGCGATCCCGTCGCCGGCCCGCTGCATGCACTCGTCTTTTGGGGATTCCTCGTCCTGCAGGTCGGGGCACTGGAGATCCTGATCGGCGGAGTGATTCCCTCGTTCCACTACGCCTCGTTCCTCCCAGCCCCGCTGTACTGGCTCTTCCTCCTCTCACAGGAGCTGACGGCCGGCGCGGTGCTCGCCGCGGTCGCCTTCCTCCTGTATCGCCGCATCGTGCTCAAGCCGCGGCGCCTGCAGGGGGATGGCGTTCACTCCGGTGACGCGATCTTCATCCTGTCGCTCATCGGCGCGCTGATGGTCACGTTGCTCCTGACGGCGGCTGGCGACCGATTGCTGGGCGCCGCGCATCCTATGGCGGTGCAGCCCCTCTCGGCGCCGCTCGCAGCGGCACTCGGCTGGTTGTCACCCGCAGGGGCGGGGACGCTGCGCGACGTGAGCTGGTGGGCACACGCGCTCCTCATCCTCACCTTCCTCAATTACCTCCCGTACTCCAAGCACCTGCACGTCATCGTCTCGCTCCCCAACACCTTCC
>CAZWVG010000361.1:0-5072 GCA_964637355.1 uncultured Gemmatimonadaceae bacterium | reverse complement strand
CGACCCAGAAGACGAAGGTGATGATGTACACGCCCCACATGACCGGCGGCGCATACCCCGCGTTGCCCAGGCCCCAGTAGATCTGGTAGATCCAGGCCGCGGCGCCAACGAGGAACAGCAGGATGGCCACGCCCAGCGCGCCGAACCAGCCGGCCGTCGGGCGTAGGGTACCGATGATGTCGTCGTCGACCTGCTCGTAGTCCCGCACCCCCGGCAGCGCGACATCGGCCGAGGCGATGTTCGGGCGGAGCGGCTCAGCGAAGGATGCCATCAGTTGGCTCCTCCCGGATGATTGACGCGCTTCAAGTAGACCACCGCGGTGTAGGTACTGAGTTCCTCGAAGACGTGATAGCCGCGCGCGTCCTGCGCGAGCTTCGCCACCGACCAGTTCTCGTCGGCCGCGTCACCGAAGACGATCGCCTTGGACGGGCAGGCCTGCGCGCACGCCGTGGTGAACTCGTCGGGCTTGAGCTCGCGCCCCTCGAGCTTGGCCAGGTTCTCCGCCTCGCGGATGCGCTGGACGCAGAAGGAGCACTTCTCCATGACGCCCTTGCCGCGCACGGTGACGTCGGGATTGAGCTGCAGGTGCAACGGCTCGGGGAAGGCGTACTGGCGCCGTTCCTTTTCGCCGTAGCCGTGCCAGTTGAAGTAGCGGACCTTGTAGGGGCAGCCGTTGGAGCAGTAGCGCGTGCCGACACACCGGTTGTAGACCTGGACGTTGAGACCGTCCGGCGCATGGTACGTCGCGTACACCGGGCAGACCGGCTCGCACGGCGCATTGCCGCAGTGCTGGCACATCATCGGTACGAAGCGCGCCTCGAAGTCGGTGCCGCCGTCTTCCCCGCCCTCGAAGTAACGCTCGATGCGCAGCCAGCTCATCTCGCGTCCCTTGAGGATGTTCGCGCCGGGGCGCGTATCCCACGCCGAGTCGTCGCTCGCCGAGCCAGGGCGCAGCGAGCGCCCCTGCCAGCGTGCGCCAACCGTCGGGATGTTGTTCTCGGCGTAGCACGCCGTGACGCAGGCCGAGCACCCTGTGCACCGGGCGAGGTCGATGGTCATCGCCCAGCGGCGCTTGGCCATCCCGCTCCAGTGATTCGGGTCGTACATCCCCTGGTCCTTCGCCTTGGGATCGACCAGGTCACCTTGCGCGTCGCCGGCAACCGGCGAGCGGAGTCCGGGGAGGAAGCCGTGGTTGGCATCACCCGGGAACTCGTGCTCCTCTTCACCGAAGCGTCCGGCGACGAGGTCGGCGACCGTCATGGCCTGCGCGATGCCGCGACCGTGCTGGCGCGCCGACCCTTCGGTCGTGACCAGTTCGGAGTGGTCGCCAGCGCGCGTGACCGTCGCCTTGGCCTGCGTGAGCGCGACCGCGCCGCCGCCGTTGAGCGTGGCGCCTAACGCGTCGAGGGCGTTGATGCCGATGTCCTTCGCGTAGCGCCCGTACGCCGTGTGTCCCTGCCCGAGCGCGACGGCCACCGTGTCCTGGCGGATGCCGAGGTAGACGAATGCGGGAGCGGTGATGCTCCCGGCCGCCGTCTTCACGGTCACGTGATCGCCGGCCACGACGCCGAGCTTCGCAGCGGTCGCCGGGTGCAACTCGACCCAGGACTGCCAGAGGACCTTCGAGACCGGATCCGGCAGCTCCTGCAACCAAGGCTTGTTTGCACCCGCACCGGTCGACAGGACGGCATGCGGATAGACGACGAGGAAGTACTCGCCATCGCCGCCGATCGCCGCGGGAGATTCAGAACCGAGCGTTGCACGACCGCCGGGAGTGGTGCGCGGAGCGATCGAGCCGTTCGCCATCCCCGACACGAGCGCCTGCGTGAACGCCGCGTTGCCGCCCGGGAAGCGACCGATGAGCCAATCGCGATACGTCTTCGCCGGGAAGCGACCGGACATCGCCGGATCGCCCTGCGCGACCTGCAGCAGGACGTCGGGGGTGGCGCGCGTGTCGAAAATGCGGTCCATCACCGGCTGCTGCAGCGAAATCACGCCCGGCTTCGCCTCGGCGTCGCCCCACGACTCGAGGAAGTGATCGCTCGGGAGGACGAGGTCGCAGAGTTCACTCGTTTCATCGGGATACGACGAGAACGAGACCTTGTACGGGATCTTGGCCATCGCCGCGGCGAACTGCATCGCCTTGGGCGTGTCGTACGCCGGGTTCACCCCGCGCACGAACATGAGGGGGATCGAGCCGGCGTTGGCCGCGGCGGCGATCTCGCCCATCTGTGCCGCGCCGACCGCGCCGTCGTAACCGCTCATCGGCTCGCCCGGCTTGATCGTGACGCCGACGTTGCCAGCCGCCTTGTTGATGTTCGCCGCCAGCGTCGCGACGACGCCGGCGTTAGGCGTCGAGACACCGGAGAGGACGAGGCTCGGCTTCGCTCCCTTGAGCTCGTCCGTCAGGCGCTGGAGGGTCGCTGCGGTCACGCCGGAAGCGGCTGCGGCCTCCTCGATCGTCCCGCCACCGGCTCCACCAACTGCGGAGAGCAGCGCCTTGGCGATCGCCTCCTCGCTCCCCGGCTTGCAGGCGATCCACTCGTCGGCATTGAGGCCGGTGAGCGAGCGACGCGGGCCGATGTAGATGAAGCGCGGCGCATTCTGCAGCTTGGCCCGCGCGTCGGCGAACGCGAGCTGCATCGGGACGCCGGCATCGCGTCCGTCGAGGAAGTCGGCGCCGATCGAAATGACGAGCGTCGCCGCCGCCATGTCGATACCGGGCATTGCGGTGCCGTACGCCGCGCTGTTGGCGGCGCGCACCGCGAGGTCGGCGGCGCTGTCGTACTGATGGTGCGCCGGGAAGCCGTACGCGGAGAGCCACTGATCGAGGAATGCGCCGTAGCTCCCCGACGCATGCTCATCGATGAAGACGACGTTGCCTGCCTTACCGCCGGAGCGCGCCTCGCCGATCTTCTGCACGAGGAGCGGGATCGCCTTGTCCCACGTCGTGGGAACGAGCTTCCCCCCTTCGCGCACCATCGGCGAGCGATAGCGATCGGGGTTGTAGAGCCCCTGCAGCGAGGACTGCCCACGCGCGCAGAGCGCACCGTGGTTCACCGGGTGATCCGGATTGCCTTCGAGCTTGATCGCCCGGCCGTCGCGCACTTCGGCGACGATGCCGCAGGCGGTCGCGCATTCGCGGCAGGTCGAGCTGTAGTACGTGGAGACGCCCGGAACGGTGTTGTCCGGCGACACCAGGTACGGGATCAGCTTTTCGACCTTTTCCTGGCTACACCCGATGGTGGTGGTCACGGCGCTGGCGGCGCCGAGCACCTTGAGGAACTCGCGGCGCTTGACGCCCGCGGACCCCGTCGACTGGCTCATGCAGTGCTTCCTCGATCGTCGAGTCGAACCGTGGTGCTTGGGACCTGATTCGTTAGGCCCGGCACGCGCGGCGGCGGCGATGCTTCCCGGTCAGTAATGGCAGATCGCGCAATCGTAGCGCGCCTTCTTCGGCTCCACGTTCTCGGCGGCGCGGGCGCCGACCGTATCGCCCGCCGCGAGGAGTCCTTCGCTGAGCTTGTAGCCCTTGGAGTGACAGTTGACGCACCACCCCATGTTGAGCGAGGACGCCTGTTGCACCTGCGTCATCCCCTGGATCTGCCCGTGGCACATCTGGCAGGTGACACCGGCGCTCACGTGACGCATGTGCGGGAAGTGGACGTACTCCGGGAGCTTATGGATGCGCACCCACGGAATCTCCTTCCACTTGTCGTACTGCATCGGCGGGGCGAGCTCCTGCAGCTTCTTGATCTCCTCGCTCACGCGAGCCGGCTTGCCGTCCATCGCCGGGCGCTGCGGTCCGACCACCGTGTGGCACCCCATGCAAGTCCCCACCGCCGGGAGTCCGGGATCAGGGGACTTGTTTGCGCTGTAGTGGCAGTACAGGCAGTTCATCCCCAGCGTCTGCACGTGCGTGGGATGCGGGAACTTGATCGGTTGTACGGGACTGAACCCCTGCGACGAGGACGCGCCGCTGTACGCCGAGAGGAGGGTCGCCGCCGTGGCGATGGCGAAGAACGCTGGGATGAGCGTCCATTTGCGCCTGCTCGTCATCGAGTCCTGAGGTGGAGGGGAAGCCGAATCATTAGCTCGGTCTTGTGAATCATTTCACAAGTGCCTGAAACAGCGGCGAAAAATGTGGTGGAGGCACGTCACTCGCAAGAGTAACGTCTGCCGACAGTTGCCCATCGTCCGAGGGCGCGCTCTTGCTTCGACTCGCGAACCGACGCCCCGTGCATCGCGTCGATGCATTCGCTGCCAACGGCGAATGCCATGTCATGCTCGGGAGTTGGCGCACGGATCGCCGAGGGGAGAGTCGGCGAGGTCTGCGGGTAGGAGCGCGAGATTGGCACGTGGACCCTGCGTGAGCCTGAGCGGCCACATCGTTCCGTAGACGAAGCGTTCGCTGCCGATCGTGCGGAAGAGGGTTGCCAACTCGTCGGTCGGCGGCCCCCAGATCCAGCTGAAGTCGTAGAACACGAGGGCGCGCTCGGACGGAGTGAGTCCCCAATGGATCTCGTCGATCAGTTCGCGTCCTGCCGCCGTGACGACGATGCGCGCGCCGGTCCGTGCACGCGCGAGTTGGCGCACGTGCGCGGCGGAGAGATCGCTCGCCGTGTCGAGCGGATGGCGCTGGCGCAGGTCCTCGAAGCGCACCGTGAGCACGAGTGCGCAGCCGGCGCGCGCACACGCACCGCCCAGCGCCGCGAGCCGTTCGTCCCCCGGCGCCATTCCCCACAGTTGCGGATAGGCGCGCACGGCGGGGGCGCCGGCGTCGACGAGGCGTGCGAGCGTCGTGTCCCACTTTGGCCAGTCGGGGCGCACGACCGGCGCGGGATGCAGGATGCCGGCGAAGGGCGCGAGCGCGCGCACCAACTCCGCATTGCCGGCCGACGGGTCACGGTGGAAGGCGCTCGGGAGGTGCCCGACCCACGCCGAGGCGATCCCCTCGCGCGGGAGGACGCGCACGAGGACGTCGGGGTCGGGGTGCGGGAGGGGGCGGAACGGATAGCCGCCGATGAGCGCGTTGACGTCGAGGCGGACGGGGGACGGGGGACGGGGGACGG
>CAZWVG010000360.1:0-5087 GCA_964637355.1 uncultured Gemmatimonadaceae bacterium | reverse complement strand
TCGACAACGGCGTGGACACCACCACCGGAACCGTGACGCTCAAGGCGAAGTTCGAGAATGCAGAGCGACAACTCTGGCCGGGACAGTTCGTGCGCGTCGAACTCGAGTTGTATCGTGAGGCGAGCGCAGTGATGGTACCGAGTCAGGCGATCCAGACCGGGCAGGACGGGACGTTCGTCTTCGTTGTCGACGACAAGGGCGTCGCCGAGATGCATCCGGTCGTTGCGGGACGGACGATCGGCGACAAGACGGTGGTCGAGAGTGGCCTCGACGCGGGGGCGCGCGTCGTCACCGACGGTCAGGCGAAGCTGGCGCCGGGGTCCAAGGTCGAGATCAAGGGCGAGGGGGCGGCGGCAGCGGGCGATTCAGGGAGGAAGGGACCATGAACTTCACGGCGCTCTTCATCAAGCGGCCGGTCATGACCACGCTGGTCATGATCGCGATCCTCGCGTTCGGGACGATGGCCTACCGGCAGCTGGCCGTGAGCGACCTGCCGAACGTCGACTACCCGACGATTACCGTGACCGCGTCGCTCCCGGGCGCCAGCCCCGAGACGATGGCCTCGTCGGTGGCCACCCCGCTCGAGAAGCAGTTCACCACGATTGCCGGCATCGACAACATGGTGAGCTCCAGCTCGTTAGGGGCGACCAGCATCACCGTGCAGTTCACCCTCGACCGCAACATCGACGCGGCCGCGCAGGACGTGCAGGCCGCGATCTCCAAGACCTTGCGGCAGCTCCCGCCCGGGATCGTCCCGCCGTCGCTGCAGAAGACCAACCCGGCCGACGAGCCGTTTCTCTACCTCAACCTCCGCTCCAAGTCGCTCCCGCTCTCGGCGCTCGACGAGTACGGCCAGAACGTCCTCGGACAGCGCATCTCGACGATCAGTGGCGTGGCGCAGGTGACGATCTACGGCACGCAGAAGTACGCGGCGCGCATCCAGCTCGATCCTCGTGCGCTCGCCTCGCGCGGCATCGGGATCGACGAGGTGGCCAATGCGGTGGAGCAGGGGAACGCCAACCTCCCGACCGGCGTGCTCTGGGGCCCCAACCGGGCCTACACGGTAAAAGCAGACGGGCAGCTCAATTCGGCGAAGGAGTTCTCCGATCTCGTCGTCGCCTACCGCAATGGCTCGCCGGTGCGGCTGCAGGACCTGGGGCACGTGCTCGACGACGTGCAGAACAATCGCGTCGCCGCCTGGTTCAACGACACGCGCTCGATCACCCTTGCAGTGCAGAAGCAGCCGGGGACCAACACTGTGCAGGTGGCGGGAGCGGTGAACGCGCTCCTCCCGACGCTTCGCGCGCAGATGCCGCCGTCGGTGGAGATCGAGACCTTCTTCGATCGCTCGGAGGGGATCAGGAATTCCGTCGCCGACGTGAAGTTCACCCTCGTGCTCACGCTGTCGCTCGTCGTGCTGGTGATCTTCCTCTTCCTGCGCAACGTCTCGGCAACCGTTATCCCCAGTTTGGCGCTCCCGATGTCGCTGGTCGGGACGTTCGCGGTGATGTGGGCGCTCGACTACAGTCTCGACAACCTCTCGCTGATGGCGCTGACGCTGGCGGTGGGATTCGTGGTCGACGACGCCATCGTCATGCTGGAGAACATCGTCAGGCACCAGGAGATGGGAAAGAAGCCGCTGCAGGCGGCGCTCGATGGCGCGAAGGAAATCGGCTTCACGATCCTGTCGATGACCATCTCGCTCACCGCGGTCTTCATCCCGCTGCTCTTCATGAGCGGGATCGTTGGGCGACTCTTCCACGAGTTTGCCGTGACGATCGCCGCGGCGATCCTCGTGTCGGGCTTCGTCTCGCTGACGCTCACCCCGATGCTCTGCGCGCGCTACCTCAAGGGCGGGCACCACAGCGAGCAGGAGATCCACAACCGCCTGTTCGACGCCTTCGAGCGTGGCTACGAGCGCGTCCTTGCCTTCTACTCGCGCACCCTGCGCTGGGCGATGGCCCATCGCCCGTCGGTCATGGTCTTCTCGCTCGTGACGCTCGTCGCGACCATCGTGCTCTTCCGCATCGTTCCCAAGGGCTTCATTCCGAGCGAAGACACCGGTCGCATCCGCGCGTCGACCGAGACCGCGCAAGGAACGTCGTACGACGAGATGCTGGCGCACCAGAAGGCCGCGGCGGCGCGTGTGCGCGCCAACCCCTACGTCGAGGCGGTGCTGTCGATCGTTGGAACCGGATCGGGGAATTCCACCGGGCTCCCCAACCAGGGGCGCCTCGTCGTGCGCATGAAGGACCGCTCCCAGCGTCCCAGCGCCGACGAGATGGTACGCATCCTCTCGAAGGAGACGTCCGATATCCCGGGGATCTCGGTCTACTGGCAGAACACCCCGATCGTGCAGCTCGGCGGGCGCACCGCCAAGGCGTTGTATCAGTACACGCTGCAGGGAGCTGACCTCGACGCGCTCTATCCCGCGGCGCAGGCGATGGAGGCGAAGATGCGCTCGCTCCCGTCGCTTACCGACATCTCCACCGACCTCCAGATTCGCAATCCGCAGGCGACGATCACCCTCGATCGCGATCGCGCCGCCCGGCTCGGGATCACCGCCGAGCAGATCGAGCAGGCACTCTACAACGCGTATGGATCTCGGCAGGTCTCCACGATCTACACGCCGAACAACCAGTACTGGGTCATCATGGAGCTCCTCCCAGAGTTCCAGGAGGATCTCTCGGCGCTCGACCTCCTGTACGTGCGTTCCAAGAGTGGCGTGCTGGTCCCGCTTTCGACGCTGACGAAGACCGACCTGACGATCGGCCCGCAGCTGGTGAACCACACCGGGCAGATTCCGTCGGTGACGCTCTCGTTCAACCTCGTCGAAGGCGCGTCGCTCGGCGAAGCGGTCACGCAGGTGCAGGCGGCAGCCCGCGAAGTCCTCCCCGACGGGATCACGACCGGCTTCTCGGGAACCGCGCAAGCCTTCCAGGACACGCAGCGCGGGCTCGGGACGCTGTTCATCATCGCGATCTTCGTCATCTACATCGTACTGGGGATCCTGTACGAGAGCTTCATCCATCCCATCACGATCCTTTCCGGCATTCCCTTCGCCGCCTTCGGCGCCTTCCTCGCGTTGCTCCTGACGAAGACGGAGTTGAGCGTCTACGCCTGGGTCGGCGTGATCCTCCTGGTGGGGTTGGTGAAGAAGAACGCGATCATGATGATCGACTTCGCCCAGGAGGCCGAACGATTGCACGGGAAGAGCGCCTTCGATGCGATCTTCGAGGCGTGCATGGTGCGCTTCCGCCCGATCAGCATGACGACCATGGCCGCGCTGGTCGGGACGCTCCCCATCGCGTTAGGCGCCGGCGCCGGCGCCGAGTCGCGCCGTCCGCTCGGGATCGCCGTCGTGGGCGGGCTGGCATTCTCGCAGCTGGTGACGCTGTACGTGACGCCGGTGGTGTATACGTACTTCGATCAGCTGGTCGCGCGAGTCGGGCGGGGGCGAGGCGCTGCAGCGTCGGAGGCACCGATCCCCATCACAACCCCGCCCGCCGGGCACCCGGTTGCGGCGTCGGTGGTGGCGGGGGACTAGGAGAACTGGACGGGGGACGGGGGACGGGAGACGGGAGTGCACGCGGCGTTGCCGCGTGCGGGGGAGTGACGTGCGATGCGTGGCGCGTGTCGCGAGGTTGGTGGGCGCGAAGGTGAAGTGCGACGGGGGTGAACTGCGACGGCGGCGAACCGACTCCCGCGAACCGCGCCGCGAAGCGGCGCACTCCCGTCCCCCGTCTCCCGTCTCCCGTCCGCTGTTAGGTCGTCCCTATCTGCCGCGTGTACTTCACCACCAGCGAGCGCGCCTTCGGACGCTGCCAACTGAAGAAACCGTCGGCGCTCTCGCCATCGTTGAACACCACGAAGAGCCCCGTCCCGGCTGTGTTGAGCCACCCGAGCCGCGCGTTGGCGGTCCACACCTGCTGCTGATTGTTGTACTGCGTCAGCGTCTGCACGAAGATGCGCGGCGTGAAGAAGTACGCGGCCTTGAGCCCCACCAGCGATCGCGTGAACGACCCCTCGTCGAGTCGCACGTCCTGGTAGTCCACGAGGAGCGACGACGAGATGGTCGCCCCCTTCCGCGCCGTGATCGTCACGCTCCCGCCGTTACGCGTCCCGTCGTAGAACGGGCCGAAGTCGCCGCGCAGGACCAGCGAGAGCGGCGAGCTCGTATTGCTCGTCCAGTCGAGCCCGAGCGACGGCCAGTCGTAGCTCCCCTCGGGGAGCACGACGTTGCTGGAGATCGCGAACGGCTGCTGCAGCCCCTCGTGGAAGACATTGAGCTCGGGGCCGAATCGCGCGCCCGACGCAAACTCGATCTCGGTGAAGTCGATGTGCCACTGCCCGCTCTGGTAGAAGCCGTCGCGCCCGTAGTAGCCACGATAGCTCACGTGCGGATTCCACTGCCGGAACCACGCCCACTCCTGCTTGCGGAAGAACCGCATGAGCGTCGCCTCGTAGTACGAGTAGCCGCCGGTGCGGTTGAGGAAGCCGACCTCCGGGTTGAAGTCCTCCCCTAACTGCATGTAGCGAATGCTGTTGTTCCAGTCGCGCGTGGCATAGGCGACGCGTCCGCTGAATCCCAGGTCGTCCCCGGTCTTCCCCGGTGTCTGCGTTCCGGCGCCCCACCAGTCGATCGTCCACGCATCGCCGAGTCCGACCCGCCCGTCAACGCCGAGCGTGCGGTTGTAGCTGGCGGTGCTGTCCGTCGTCATCCGCTGCACGCCGATGACCCCGACGCGCGACCGGCGCGACACTTCGCGCAATGCGCGCAACACCGTGTACGACTGTCCCGATGGACCGCCAAGCGGCGCGTCGTCGGTGAAGAGCTGCATGGCCCCGATCGTCGTGCTCCCCACGCGACCGGTCACGCGCCCGCCGCCGAGGATCGGCACCGGCGCCCCGTCGCTGATCCCGATCTTGCGGCTGAAGAACAGCTCCGCCGCCTGCGGTGTCCCCGCCGAGAAGACGCCGGCATTCTCCAGGAAGAACGGCCGCTTCTCGGGGAAGAAGAGCGGAAAGCGCGTGAGGTTGGTGCGCTGCTCGTCCACCTCCACTTGCGCAAAGTCGGTGTTGTACGT
>CAZWVG010000359.1:0-5087 GCA_964637355.1 uncultured Gemmatimonadaceae bacterium | reverse complement strand
GCATGGCGCGGGCGCACAACACCGCCGAGCGCGGGAGCGGGCGCACGATGTCGGGTGGTCTCGACACCAGTGCGATGGCCAAGCCCAAGGCATTCTTCGGTTCGGCGCGCGCTGTCCATCCCAAGGATGGCGGCGGTTCGCTGACGATCATCGCCACCGCGCTCGTCGAGACGGGTTCGCGGATGGACGACGTGATCTTCGAGGAGTTCAAGGGAACCGGCAACTGCGAGATCAAGCTCGAGCGGTCGCTCGCCGAGAAGCGCATCTTCCCGGCGTTCGACATTGCGACGAGCGGGACGCGTCGCGAGGAGAAGCTCTACAAGGAAGGGCAGCTCGACGCGATCTACACGCTCAGGCGCGGGTTGCAGCAGATGCCGCCGCAGAGCGCGATGGAGTGGCTGATCAAGCGTATTGCCGGGACGCAGAACAACGATACGTTGCTGGCGGGGTTGTAGAAGGTTTCGCTGGCTCGGTCGATTGCGGAGGGCGCCTAACGGGACGATTGAGGACCGTTGGGCGCTTTTCGTGTGTGTCAGTGAACGCGCCGATACGTCGCCCAGCGTGGCCGCACACGCGCGGTGGGCGAGATTGCTCGGCAAACCCGGTCTACGCGCGCGCTGCTGAGCGCAACGCTCGATCGTGCGAGTCGGCGACATGCGCGTCGAGGGTCGTGCGAAGACGACTGGACTTGAACGAAGCGATCGATGGCAGTATCGTTGTACGACACGCTCATCGATAGAGGATCCGTGTCAATCGTCACCGTGTCGCCCAAGTTCCAGGTGGTGATCCCGCGCGAAATCCGCGACGCGCTCGGCCTGGAGCCTGGCCAAAAAGTTCAGGTCCTGCAGTATCAGAACCGCGTCGAGTTCATTCCGGTTCGCGCCATGCGGTCGATGCGCGGATTTCTCAAAGGCATCGACACAACCGTCGCGCGTGAGCGAGATCGCGTGTGAACCTGATCGATTCGTCGGCATGGCTCGAATACTTCGCGGCCGGGTCGCAGGCGCATCACGTTGCTGCAGCGATCGAGCGCGTTGAGCGCCTGCTCGTGCCCACGATCGTGCTCGTCGAAGTCACGCGACGGGTGATGCAGCAGCGAGACGAGGATGCCGCGCTGCAAGTCGCCGCGTTGTTGCACCAGGGACGCGTGGTGCCACTGGACAGCGTGATCGCCCTCAGTGCCGCGCAGCTCGCGGTTGCGCACAAGTTGCCGCTCGCCGATAGCATCGTCTTTGCAACCGCGAAGCATTTCGATGCGACGATCTGGACGTTCGACGCCGACTTCAGCGAGCTGCCAGGCGTCCGCTACTTCCCGCGCGCCAAGTAGCGCGACCGGGCGACTGCTCTTGTCCGCGCTGGTGTCGTGCCGTGCGTGCTGGCGGTGAGGCTGTACGGCGCCGGCGCGGTGAGCTGGTTCCCGTTCGCGTCGTAGGTGAAGCTCCCCGCCTCGGCGTCCCACGGCTCCGCCGTCACCCCACCGCGTCGGCAATGCTAGTCAGGCGGTTGCTGCTGGCGGCGATCGTGTACGTCAGGTTGTCGACCAGCGTCCCCGTCTCCCGGTAACGCTGCAGCGCCGTCAGGTTCCCGCTGTTGTCGTAGGTGATCCCCGCCAGGTCATAGGCCAGCGTGCTGGTCCACGCCGTGCCGCTCCAGCTCGAGTAGTCGGCGCTCTTGAGCCGGTTGAGCGCGTCGTACGTCGGGAAGTCGTACTTGTAGCGCTTGGTGCTGGCCGGCGTGCCGGCCGCATAGAAGTCGGCGCTGCTGATCGTGCTATTCGCATTGTAGCTGTAGGCCGCCGAGAACGGATACGTGGTCGTCGCCGGGTCGCCGATCTTCGCCAGCTGCTCGCGGATGGTGTAGGTGAGCGGGACGGTCGTGCCCCCCGAGAACAGCCGGCTCGCCACCGCACCGCTCGGGCGGTAGGTGTAGGTGACGTCGGGAGTCCCCGGCTTGGTGCTCGTCGTCGCCGCCGAGACCTTCCAGAGGAGCCCGCGGGGGTCGTAGTCGTACCACTGGTACCAGGTCCCCGCCCCAACGGTCACCTGCCGCTGCGTGAGGGCGTCGCGCAGGTCGCGCGTGTAGGTGATGGTCGTGTTGAGGTTCGTGAGGACCGAAGCGCCGCCGTTCGCCTCGGTATAGAGGTAGCGGGTGGCGATGCGGCCGTCGGTGTCGTAGCTCAAGACCGTCAGCTGCCACGCGCCGTTCGACTTGCTGGCCACCGCCGCCAGGCGCCCTGTCACGTTGCTCAGCCTGAGCGCGTCGAGCTGGGTGCTGAACCGACTCCACGGGAAGGCCGCGGTCGAGGGACGCCGCCCTGCTCGTCTTCGCGATCCGCCTTGGCGACCGCTGGTCGCGCACGCAAAACGGGCGCCGGAAATTCCGGCGCCCGTATTCATTTCGATGTCAATCCGTCGCTAGCAGCCACTCCCCCCGCACCCACCCCTCCGCCGATCCGGACGGCACCCCTCGTGATAGCTCGCGCGCGGCGCTCCGTCGCGATACACCGTGAGCGAGTCGTCGTCAGCCGCAATTTCCCGCCGGCAGAACGCGCAGTTCGACAACACCTGCGCGCCTCCGCCAGCTGCAGTTATCGCACGCGACGTCGTCGAGTCAATCACCCTTCGTTCCCCTTCTTGTCACCGGCCGCCGAGTCATCCGCCGGCTCGAACGCGAGCGAGACGGAATTCATGCAGTACCGCTGCCCCGTTGGCCGCGGACCATCGGGAAAGACGTGCCCCAGGTGCGCGTGGCAGCGGCTGCACAACGCCTCGGTGCGTCGCATGAAGTGCGAGAAGTCATTCTCGGTCGCCACGGCGTCGGGGGTGACAGGGGCGTAGAAGCTCGGCCACCCCGATCCGGAATCGTACTTGGTGTCGCTCGAGAAGAGCACCTGCCCGCACGCTGCACACTTGTAGGTGCCCGTGGCCTTGGTGTCCCAGTACTCGCCCGTGAAGGCGCGCTCGGTCCCCTTCTGCCGCATCACACGGTACTGCTCCGGCGTGAGCGTCGCCTTCCACTCGGCGTCGCTCTTCTCGATCGGCTCCGGTGCGCGGAGCTTGTCGCTGGTGTCGGTCATGTGTGTCTCCTGTACCTCTCGAAATCGCTGCCTGACGAAGCGCCAGGCAAATCAGAGTTGTCGAACGCGTCCTACGCGGCGAACCGGCGCTCGCGCCGCTCATGGCGTGTGTAACTTGCCGTCACTTCGCCGGCGGAATTGCCCCGGCGATCCCGGCCCGTCGCGGATCGCCGCCCCCCCGAACCCGGTCGCCGTCGATCAGCACGGCCGATCCGTAGCCCATGCGCAGCTCACCCGCGAGCGAGACGAGGTCGAAGTGATAGCCCATGTCGCGGAGCTTGGCGATCACGTCGGGGGAGAAGCCACCCTCCAGGTCGATGACGGCTTCGCGCTGCCGCCCCGACCCGCCGACGCCGGCGCGCTGCCCGGGGAGGAAGCGCGGGAGCTCGAGTGCGCGCTGCGGCCCGAGCCCGAAATCGCTCATTCCGACGACGCCTTGGTAAACGGCCGAGTTGATCCAGGCATTCCCGGCGGCGCCGATCGCGAACCACGGGCGCTTGGACGCACCACTCCCGTGAAACACGATCGTGGGGGCCAGCGTGCTCCCGTGGCGCGCATACGGAAGACGGGCTCCGTAGGCGTTGGGGTCCGTCGCGTACGAGGTGAGCTTGTCGTTGTACACAAAACCTAATCCCGGAGAGACGTAGAAGTTCCCGCCCCAGGTCCCCAGCGTCTGGGTGACGGCGACGAGGTTTCCGTCGGCATCTCCCACGGTGAAGGCGGTCGTTCCCTGGGCACGGCACTCGGCGCCTTGGGCGTGATCGAGGCCGGCACATTCGTCGCGGGCGCCGCTCGCGCTCGGCGTGTCTCCGCCGTGTGGGTCGCCGGCACGCGGGTCGCTCTCGTCGTCCATCGTCTTCGACGTGTCGGCGGTTACCTCGACGGTGGCGCTGGCGCTGCTGCGACCGCCGGACCTGGCGCCGGCGCCGTCGGTTGGGTTCGCCGAGTCGCAGGCGAGGGAGTCGCCGCGGAAGATCGAGAGGTCGATCGCCTTCGCCGGGTCGTAGCAGCGCCAACGCACCGCCGCGGTGTCCTTGCTGGTGAAGGGCTCGGTGGTGACCGGCCAGAGCGACGGATCGGCGATGCGGTTGCGCGACGAGGGCGAGAGCTGCCACGCAGCGATCATCGCATGGAGCGTGGCCGCGTCATCGGGATACGGCTTGGGCGAGGCGAAGCGCTCGAAGTTGGTGAGCTGTCCGGCGAGGATCGAACCGCCTCCCGCCGGCGGCGCGCTCGAGTAGACGGCATTGCCGCGGTAGGTGAACTCGACGGGAGCGCGCTCGGGGGCGAAGTAGCGCGCGAGGTCGGTGAGGCGCACGGCGTTCCCCTTCCCGCGCAGGTCCTGCACGAGGCGGCGCGCGACCTCGCCCTTGTAGAAGCCGTCGGCTCCCCCCTTGGCGACCTGCTCCAGCGTCCACGCCAAATCGGGATTGCGGAGCGTATCGCCGGCCACGAGCGGCTTGCCATCGCGGAAGAAGAGTGCCTTGCTCCCCTCGTACTTGAGGAAGTTGGCCTGCTCGAGCATGAGGGTGGTGGCGAGCCCGTCGCTCACGACGTAGCCATCGCGAGCCGCCTTGATCGCCGGGGCGAGGAGGTCGCTCCACGCCAGCTTCCTGCTCCCGTACTTCTTCCAGGCGGCGTGCATCCCGGCGACGGTTCCCGGGACCATGGCCAGCACCGGCCCGTCGGACGGGTAGCGTCCATTCCGCAGCAGTGTGGCGTTGGAGAGGCCGCCCTCCTCGGGGACGCGCGCCATGAACTCGAAGAGCGCGGGGCGCTCCATCCCCTTGAGCTGGACGAGCATCTCCCCGTACCCTCCCATCCCGCTCGCGTCGGGCTCGACCACGCCTAACGCGAAGGAGACGGCGACGGCGGCGTCGACCACGTTCCCGCCCTTGCGCAGCATCTCGAGCCCGGCCTCGGTCGCCACGGGATGCGCGCTGGCGACGGCGGCGCGCCCGACGGCCTCCGGGTTGAGCGTCGGACGCGCGCGCAGCATCTCGTGCACCAC
>CAZWVG010000358.1:0-5120 GCA_964637355.1 uncultured Gemmatimonadaceae bacterium | reverse complement strand
AAAACATCTATCCCCGAGAGATAGAGGAATTCCTGTATGCACACCCCGCGGTGCAGGACGCGCAGGTGATCGGTGTGCCGAGCGATCGTTATGGCGAGGAGGTGATGGCCTGGATCGTACCGCGTCCGGGGATGAATCCAACCGCCGAGGATATCATCGCGTATTGCAAGGGACGCATCTCGTCCTACAAGATTCCGCGCTTCGTGAAGTTCGTCGACGGCTACCCGATGACGGTGACAGGGAAGATCCAGAAGTTCCGCATGCGCGAGATGGCCGCGGAAGAGCTGGCGAATACCTGACCGCATAACGAGTGATTCCTCCGCCGCCGAGTTCACAGGTCTGAGGAGCCCGCAGGAGTTGCAGTTCCTCGTCTTCTCGTCTTCTCGTCTTCTGATGACTACATCCCGAACACTCGTCGCCGTCCTCGGCGCGCTCCTCGCTGCGTGTGGCGCACCCAAGGACGGAGGGCAGGCCAGCGCCACCGACACCGCCGCCGCAAGCGCCGCCTCCACCTACGGCACGACGACGCCCGCGTCGCGCGAATTTGCCGCGCTGGTCGACGAGTACCTCGACGGTTGGGGCGCCTTCTATCCGTCGATCGCCGCGGGGAACGGACTGCACACGCACGACGATAAGCTCGAGGACTTCTCGGCGGCGAACATCGCGAGGCAGGTCGCCTGGTTCCGCGACATGAAGGGGAAGCTCGATCGCATTCCCTCGTCGTCGCTCACCAACGACGAGCGCGTCGATCATCGCATCCTGAGCGGGATCATCGATGGGTGGATCCTCGACCTCGACGTCGCGAAGAACTGGCAGCGCAACCCGATGATCTATGCGGCCGCTATCGCCGATGGGGTGCATAACCTCATGACGATGGCAAGCGCGGCGCCCGAAGTGCGCATGCTCCGCGTGCGCGACAAGCTGCGCGGGGTGCCGGCGCTCCTCGATGCGGCGCGAGCCAATCTCCAGAATCCACCGCGCGTCCTCGCCGAACGCGGGTTGGGCATGTTCCAGGGGGCGAGTGCGATGCTCTCGCACGACCTCGCGCTCGCCCTCGACGCCCCGCGTGGCGAGGCGTGGGATGCGATGATGGCCGAGGCCTCGAACGCCCAGCAGGCGATCGATGCCTTCATCGCCGAGTATCCGCGCACGATCCTCCTCCGCGCCAACGGGCCGATTGCGTTAGGCAAGGACTACGTCGAGGCACGCTATCGCGCCGAGGAGCTGATCGACCTCCCGACGCCGCAGATGCTGGAGATCGCGCAGCGCGAGCTGGCGCTCGAGCAGGCGCTCTTCGTGGAGAAGGCGCACGCCGTCGACTCGACGCGCGAGGCGATGGCCGTGTGGCAGGACGTGCTGCGCGATCACCCAAAGCGCGGAGAGCTGGTCGACGCGACACGACGCGTGGTCGACGAGCTGCAGCAGTTCGTGACCAGCCAGGGATTGGTGAGGCTCCCGAGCGACGATCGCGTGATCGTCGAGCCGTCCAAGCCGTTCGACATCGGGCTGGCCTCGATGCACGCCTCGCCGCCGATGGAGCCGGCGCCGGTCAAGTCGATCTTCTACGTCACCGACGCCAACGCCGACTGGACGCTCGAACGCCAGGACAAGTGGCTCGAACGCTTCAACTATCCATCGCTGACGATCACCGCCGCGCACGAGGCGATGCCGGGGCACTTCGTGCACTCGCTGTTCATGCGCAGCACTCCGGGGAAGATCCGCCGAATCTGGATCGGCCTCAATCCATTCCCGCAGCCCTCGAGCGGACAGGACGGCTGGGCGCACTACGCCGAGCACCTCGTGATCGAGCAGGGATTCAAGCGGGAAGATCCTCGTTATGCGATGGCCCAGCTCTCGGAGTCGATGACGCGCATCTGCCGGCTGATCGTGAGCCTCAACGTGCACGCCAACGGGTGGAGCATCGAGCAGGGAGCGAAGTTCTTCGAGGAGAACGCGCACGTGCCCGGACCGGCAGCGATGCAGGAAGCGACGCGCGTATCCTACGACCCGACCAACGGCGGCTACTTCCTCGGCAAGCGCGCGCTCCTCACGCTCCGCGAGGATGTCACGACCAAGCGCGGCTCCTCGTTCAACCTGCGCGAGTTCCACGAGAGTGTGATGCGCAACGGGATCGCCCCGTGGTGGGCGCATCGCCAGTTGCTCCTGCCGGGCGACACCGGGCCGGTGATCCGGTAGGGAACGCTGGGGGGACGATTGCTCGCCCCGCATTTGACGGGGCGACGATTGCTCGCCCCGCATTTGACGTAGCCGAGTCGGCGGGAGATAGTAGCGCGTCGCCTCATCCCGAAATGCAGCGCTCTGCAGTCGTCGCGCATGACGCGCGACCCGCGCAGAGCAAGCGCGAGCCGCGCTCACGACGCGCGGGCCGCGCGTCACTTCCAGCGGACGGTACTCCCGTGGATCTCTCCCGCCGCACCTTCCTGCAGCAGTCTGCCGTTACCATCGCCGGTGCTTCACTCGCCTCGGCGATTCCCTCGGTGGCAAGCGCCGCCTCACTGGGCCGGCGGGTGGCACCGTCGGACGCGCTCCGCGTCGGGATCATCGGCGCGAACGGGATGGGGTGGAGCGATTGCCGCTCACTCCTCAGGGTCGAAGGCACGAGCTGCGTGGGGATCGCCGATGTCGACCGCAACGTGCTCGAGCGACGTGCGGGCGACGTGGTCAAGCTCGGTGGGGCGAAGCCCCAGCTGTACGACGACTATCGGCGCCTCCTCGATCGCAACGATGTGGACGCCGTCATCGTCGCGACTCCCGATCACTGGCACTGTCTGGCAATGGTCGATGCCGTTGCAGCTGGCAAGCACGTCTACGTCGAGAAGCCGATCGCGCACACCATCGAGGAATGCCGCGTGATGCAGGCGGCAACGAAACGCTACGGGCGCATCGTGCAGGTAGGGCAGTGGCAGCGGAGCGGGAAGCAATACGAGGATGCGATCGCCTACGTGCGAAGTGGCAAGCTGGGACGCATTCGACTGGTGAAGGTGTGGGCGTACCAGGGGTGGATGAAGCCGGTCCCGGTGCTCCCCGATGGCCCCGCGTCGGCCGGCGTCGATTACGATCGCTGGCTCGGGCCGGCGCCCAAGCGCGCGTTCAACCCCAATCGCTTCCACTTCAACTTCCGTTGGTTCTGGGACTACGCCGGCGGGCTCATGACCGACTGGGGCGTGCACGAGATCGACATCGCGCTCTACGCGATGCAGGCCACGGCGCCCAAGTCGGTGATCGCCAGCGGAGGGAAGTTCGCCTATCCCGACGACGCCTCCGAGACGCCCGACACGTTGCAGGCCGTCTTCGAGTACGACGGCTTCAACATGCTGTGGGAGCACGCCACCGGGATCGACGGCGGGCCCTACGGGCGTACCGAGGGAATCGCGTTCATCGGTAACGACGGGACGCTGGTGGTGAATCGCGACGGGTGGGAAGTGATGGCCGAGACCGTCCCCGACGGCAACGCGCGCAAGAACAAGCTGGAGCCCATCGCGCTGCGCCCCAATCGCGCCGACAACCTCGACCTGCACACGGCCAACTTCGCGGCGGCGATCCGCGCCAACGATCCGTCGATGCTCAAGTGCGGGATCGACACCGGGAGCGTCGCGGCGATCAATGCGCAGATGGGGAACGTGGCGCTCCTCACCGGGCGCAAGGTGTTCTGGGATGCGGCGACCGACTCGTTCAAGAACGACGCCGAGGCGACCGCGATGACGCGTGCGCGTTACCGGAGCGGCTACCAGCTTCCCAAGGTGTAGAGAAGTTGCGAAGCGACGAGCGCGGCGGCGTTGCTCTGGCTCGCCGATCCGGGGGGCGGTACCTTCGTCGGTGCCGCCCCCCTTGCTTCCACTAGTTCCCCCTGGTTCCCACTCGTTTCGCGACCCCCTCACCCACCTGAGAAGAACCGATGTCCTCGTCCAGTCGTCGCGTCTCCCTCGCGCTCGCCTTCGCGATCCCGGCCCTCACCCTTGCATCCCCGGCGGCGGCGCAGGGGGGACCAGGAGGAGGCGAGGCGCCCAAGAACCTGCAGGTGCTCCCCAAGGACATGCCGCGCTCCGAAGTCATCGGGATCATGCGGCGCTTCACCACCGCGCTCGGCCTGCGCTGCAACGATTGCCACGTGGTGACTAATCCCGGGCAGCAGCCCGAGCGTCTCGATCCGTCGTTGGATGACAAGGAGCTCAAGAAGGTCGCCCGCGTGATGCTCAAGATGACGATGGCGATCAATCAGACCTACCTTCCCGAAACCGGACGCACCTTCACTCCGCTCACGCGCGTGACGTGCGAAACGTGCCACCACGGCGCGTCGAAGCCGCGCACGCTGGCCGCCGAGTTGATGGGGGCGATCGACGCCAAGGGGGTCGACAGCGCGGTGACGCGTTACCGCGAGCTCCGCGACGAGGACTACGGGCGCGCGATGTTCGACTTCGGCGAGGCGTCGCTCCCTGGCGTTGCCGACGAAGCCGTGCGGGCCAAGCGCCCCGACGATGCGATGAAGCTCCTCGAACTCAACCTCGAGTTCTTCCCGAAGTCGGGGCTCACCTACGGCGCGATCGCCATGGGGCAGGTGCAACGCGGTGACACGGCGGCGGCGCGCGCCACGGTGCAGAAGGGGTTGAGCGCCGCGCCCGACAACCCGCAGCTGCAGCGCATCCAGTCGATGCTCAACGGCGAGCGCCGCCCGTAGCTCGTCGCATCATTCGCTCCCTTACACAGGAATGCAGCCGTGACCTCACGCAGAGAAGCACTCTCCCGCCTCGCCCAACTTTCGGCGCTCGGCCTCGCCGCCGGCCCGCTCCTCGAGTCCCTTGGCGCACAGGAGGGTGACGGACGCGCGCGGCGCGCTGCAGCTGACGGTGTGCCGGGAGCCGGTGCGGCGGTGAAGCCGGTCGGCGTGCAGCTGTACACGGTACGCGACCAGATGGAGAAGGACGTCGAGGCGACGCTCGCGAAGGTCGCCTCGATCGGCTACAAGGAGGTCGAGTTCGCCGGCTACTTCAACCGCACGCCAGCGCAGATCGCCCGCGCCCTCAAGACGAACGGACTGACGTCCCCCTCGGTGCACATTCCGGTCGGCGAGATCCTCAAGGCGCCGACCGCCGCGCTCGACG
>CAZWVG010000357.1:0-5140 GCA_964637355.1 uncultured Gemmatimonadaceae bacterium | reverse complement strand
TCCGCTACATCACGATCACCGCGCGTCACCACGACGGCTTCTCGATGTTCGGCACGAAAGCGACGCGCTACAACATCGTCGACTACACACCGTTCAAGCGCGATCCGCTCAAGGAGCTGGCCGACGCCTGCGCCGCGGCGGGGATCAAGCTCTTCTTCTACTACTCGCAGCTCGACTGGCATCACCCCGACTACTTCCCGCGCGGGAGCACAGGGAAGGAAAGCGGGCGCCCCGAGAGCGGCGAGTGGTCGCGCTATCTCGATTTCATGGACGCGCAGCTCACCGAGCTCCTCACCGGCTACGGTCCTGTAGGGGGGATCTGGTTCGACGGGATGTGGGACAAACCAAAGGCAGACTGGCGTCTGGCGCAGACGTACGCGCTCATCCACCGGTTGCAGCCGTCGGCGCTGATCGTACCCAATCACCATCAGGCGCCCCTTCCTGGCGAGGATGCGCAGACGTTCGAGCAGGATCTTCCTGGCGCCAACTCGGCGGGATTCAACACCAAGGAGATCGGGACGCTCCCGTTGGAGACGTCGCTCACGATGAACGACTCCTGGGGCTTCAACATCTTCGACTCGAAGTTCAAGTCGGTCCCGGAACTGATCGGCTACCTCGTGCGCGCGGCGGGTCACGGCGCGAACCTCCTGCTGAACATCGGTCCGCGCCCGGACGGAACGATCCAGCCCGAAGCGGTCGAGCGTTTGCGCGCGATGGGGGCGTGGCTCTCGACGTATGGCGCTTCGGTGTATGGGACGCGCGCCGGCCCGGTGCCGCCGCGCGCCTGGGGGGCGACGACGAGGCGCGCTGACACGGTGTACGTGCACGTGCTCGACTGGAAGGACCGCCTCCTCTCCCTCCCCGCCCTGGGCGCACGCGTAACGCGCGCGAGCATGCTCGCGACGGGGGCAGCGGTCCCCTACACGCAGACAGAAGGCGGGCTCACGCTCACGCTCCCGCCGTCCTCCGATGATGTGCCCGATCGCGTGGTGACGCTCGTGCTGGGGAGCGCCACGAAGCGCTGATTGCACGACCGCTCGGCGCAGTTCGCACTCCTTTCCTTGCCGCTCGCAATCATGCCTCGCCCCGCGCGTGCTGCTTCGCTCCTTCTCGTCGGCTGCGTGCTGGCGGCCTGCGCTCCCACCGAGCGGGGCGGAGAGGGAAGTGGAAGCACCGGCGCCGATCCGGAGCTCGTCGCCTACCTCGACACCGTTCGGGCGGTCGACAACCATGCACACGCGAACTCCGTCGCACCGGGCGACTCGGATGCGGACGCCCTCCCGCTGGACGGCATCCCGTTCGAGCTGCCGGTCCCGCTTAGGGCGGAAAACCCCGACTGGCTCGCCGCATACAAGGCGCTCTACAAGTATCCGCACGCTGATCTCACCGAGGAGCACCTCGGCGCGCTTCGCACCTCGATGCAGGAGGTCGCGAAGGCACAGGGTGACCGCTTCCCCGAATGGGTATTGCAGCAGGTGAGGAGCGAGGTTGTGCTCGCGAATCGCATCGCCATGGGGCCAGGGCTCGACTCCGCACACTTCAAGTGGGTGGCATTCGCCGACGCGCTCCTGCTTCCGCTCTCGACCGCGAGCGAAGCGACGGCGTCGTTCGACCGCGCGAAGCTCTTTCCGCTCGAGGCGAAGCTCCTGCAGCGCTATCTCGCCGACCTCGGTGTTTCCAAGCTCCCGCCAACGCTGGCGGCCTACACATCCACAGTTGTCACACCCACGCTCGAGGCGCAGCGCAAGGGAGGGTGCGTCGCCGTGAAGTTCGAAGCGGCGTACCTGCGCGCGCTCGACTTCGAGCCGGCCGATTCGGCTGCGGCCGCCCGCATCTACGCGCGATACGTCAACGGCGGCGAGCCCACCAGCGCCGAGTACAAGACGCTGCAGGACTGGCTCTTCCGATACGTCGCGCGCGAGGCGGGGCGGCTCGGCATGGCCGTGCACATCCATTCGTTCGAGGGATTCGGAAACGGCTACCGCGCCAGTGGAGCCGACCCGATCCTGCTGGAGTCAGCCGTCACCGATCCTGCGTTGCAGCAGACGGCGTTCGTGATCGTGCACGGTGGTGGCATATACGCGTCGCACACCGCCGCAATGCTCTGGAAGCCTAACGTGTACGCCGACATCTCGATGATGACGCTGGCGTACACCCCGGCGCGCCTCGCGGCGATCCTTCGCATGTGGCTCGCGCAGTATCCGGAGAAGATCCTGTTCGGATCGGATGCCGTCGCCCTCGGCCCCGAGATGGGGTGGGAGATCTCGGCCTGGGTGGCGGGGCGTCACGGACGCGAGGCGCTCGCGCTGGCGCTGACCGAAATGTTGCGGCATGGCGAGGTCACGCGCGACCGGGCGCACCAGATCGCCCGGATGGTGATGCGCACGAACGCGAGCCAACTGTACAAGCTCGGCTTGAACTAGGAGCCGGAACCCTCTCTGACCTCTGTGACCCCCGTGATCTCTGTGGTAGGAGCTTTTCACCACAGAGGGCACAGAGGTCACGGAGGAGACAGAAGGCTCACGGCGATGCATGGTGGGATCATGCCGGCGAAGTGAAGCGACACCGAGTAGATCGCGACGCCTACACAGCTCTCACGCTCGTAGGAGTTGCGTTCGCGTAGCCCCAAGCGACGGCCATCAGCGCCGCCTCCGCCTCTCGTTAGGTCGTTCGCGGCAGCGCGACCGGAGCGCGCGCCTCGAGGGCGAGATCCTCACCGCGGCGCGCCAGCGACACAGTCGTCGCTCCCGCTCCCACGGCGAACAGTGCCGTCGCCGAGAGGAATACGGGGTCGAGCCCGAAGATCGAGGCGCCGATCGCGCAGGCGGGGATCGCACTGAGGAGTCCGAGGCGGAGTGGCGACAACGCTTCGACCGAGCGTCGGCGTCCGAGCATGGCGACGATCGCCGAGAAGCCGATGCCGCTGACTGCCCCCGCGAGCGCGCCGGCGATGGCGAATGCCTGCACCATGGGAAGGAGCGGGACTGGGACGCTGTAGAGGCGATCGACGATCGCCATGCCGATGCCGCCCAGCACGCCGGCGGTGAGCCCCCAGCCGACGGCCCAGGTGGTGGCGATGCTTGCGGTGCCGCGGAGCCGGCGGAGGAGGGTCGAGAGTGGCATGGAGTTATTCGCAATCGCGGGGCGCGGTTGGGCGCCGTGATCCTATCCGAATAGATCGTGGCAAAGACTACGAAGCGCACGAAATTCGAGTGTCACAAGGAGCTTGACGACTTTGAGCGGCGTACGAGGGGACAAAACGCAATGCGCACCCCTCGCACTCCCCCAAACGCTACCGTCTCGTCACCGTGAGTCCGCCGAAGTACGCATCGGTCTGCACGTGCGCCCACAAGGCCACCGCGCCCGCGCCGTCACCATGCTTGAGATCCGTCACCACGAGACAGGGCTCCTTGGCGTCGTTCACGTACAGGCGAGCGGTGCGCCCGGCCACGACGATCTTCATCCGTGTCCACTCGCCGGCTTCGACGTCCACATATGACTCGTAGACGCCGGGACTCTCATCGCGCAGGCGATTCCACGGATAGTCGGGGTGCGACGCGTACTGCACCGTGTGATTGCGCCTGAGCTGATCGTCGGCGCGGGCATTGGTCGGTCGAAGGTAGAAGACCTCCGACCATTCTCCGTTTGGACCGGTGCGCACGCTCACGCCGATGAAGCCGCGCGAATCAGGTGGCGCATCGGGCCGCGGACTTCCCGCGACCGAGACCTCGATCGTTCCGTCACGGAATGCGCCACCGTCGACGATCGCGAGCATGTTGTCGTCCGTCCCGGCTTCTCGCGCGTCGGCGACCAGGTGCAACGCCGGGGCACCGCGGTACGTCACCGGGAGCGCACGGCCGTTCACCACGCGCGAGATGGTGGGAATCCCGTTGGGGCGCCTGTTCGCCGCGGGCGGGCGTTCAGGACGTCCGGATGTGAGCCGAAGGTTCGAGAAGTAGGCGTCCGAGCTGATGCGTGCCCACAGCGCGATCGCCCCGTGGCTGTCGCCCTGCTTCAGATCGTTGACGATCAGCGCCGGCTCGGGCGCTCCGTTGACGTAGAGGCGCGCACGCCTGCCGCTCACCTCGATGCGGAGCCTCGTCCAGCCCCCGGCCTCCATGTCGGCGTATGACTCGTACAATCCCGGACTTTCCTTGCGCAGGCGTGGCCACGGGAAGTCGGGCATCGATTCGTACTGAATGGAGCGATTCCGGAAGAGCTGGTCGTCGAGGCGGGCGTTCTCGGGGCGGATGTAGAAACGCTCGGCGGAGTCGCCGTGCGATCGAAACGTGATCCCCACGAAGCCCTTGTACGCACTCGCATTGTCGGTTGCGTAGCCGGCACGCCGGGCCCCCGACACGTCCACCTCGATTACTCCGTCGTGAAAGTCGGAGCCGACCAGTTCGGCCTCCAACTCCTGATCGCTGTCCCGTTCGTGTCCTTCGAGCGGGGCGAGATGCAGGGCGCGGCGACCGCGATAGTCGACCCATAGTGCCCGCGCATTGCGAAGGGCGAGCGGTGTGTCGGGCCCGAAGCCGCTCACACCGGCACCGGCGGCCGGTCCCTGTGCAGCTGACGGCACAGCTGCAACAGCGATGGCGAGCGTGGCGATCCAACGCCACGCCAGCTGGCGCGTCATCGGGGCGCCACTCTGTTCCCTCACGCACAGCGGCATGGATCGACTCCGGCGAGTGGAACGCGCCGACGACGCGGCGCGCATGCGGCGGTCGACCTGCGACCGATGTCGCAAAGGTGCGGGGGGCCGGGCGTCACCGGCATGTTCACGGTGACATGCCGATGCCCGCGCGGGACGAGAAGTCATCTCTCGCATGGTCGCCGACCTCGAGCCGGCGATCCTTTGTGAGATGACCGGTAAGCCTCGGCGCCCCGCCCGTTCGGTGTGAGGGCGCCGGCGTTGACGCTTCATTCAACCATATTGTTGACAATCGCGAGGTCTCTACTACATTCAACCGCATGGTTGAACATAAAGAAGACCGACTCGACCTCGTCTTCCGCGCGCTTGGCGATCACACGCGCCGCGCCATGCTTGCGCGACTGGCCAAGGGGGAGCTGACGGTCAGCGCACTCGCCGCGCCGCACGAGATGTCGCTCGCCGCCGCCTCCAAGCACATCCAGACGC
>CAZWVG010000356.1:0-5182 GCA_964637355.1 uncultured Gemmatimonadaceae bacterium | reverse complement strand
TCATGAGTCCTCCGAAAGGGTGTGGTCGTTCGGCGGCTCGACTGGCGTGGCGAGGAGTGCTGCCGTAGCCTCGTAGCTTTGCGTCACCGTCTTTCGACGGCTTTGCCTTTGTCGCGTCCAGTGCCCGATCGGCCCTGTTGCGATCCTGCCGACAAAGTGAGTAGAGCAGTTGTGGGGGAGTATCGGCCGACGTTGGACTTTCTGACTGCCCATGCCGAAGATGGGTACTTGCACATACTCCGAGGGGGATATCCAGCAAGAGTAAGGTAGCGCTGAACTTCGGCCCTCGTTAGGACCAAAGTCCTCATCGCGCTGTGATCCCGCTCACATCTCAGTGACTTGTGTCGCGACAGTTGCCGATGACTGCGAGCGACCAGCTTCTTGACGGACACGCGCGCACCGCCCAACACCCGCAATGCCGCGCCGCGCATCGGTATCAATCACGTCACGCGCCGCACATCGCCCCGCGAAATCCGCGACTGGACCGGGTACCGCACGCGATCGCACAGCCGCAACGTGCGACAGATCGCATTTCATCGGTGCACAGCGCACCGAATCCGCGCGGTACGGCGCCCACATTGCGGCGCGCGTTGCACCCGCCGACGTACGGCCCTCGTGGGGCGCGCCCTCCCCTGAATTCCCGCACGTGAAGTCGCTGCATTCCTTCGCACGATCCGCCGCATCCATCCTTGTCTCGGGCGCGAGAGAACTCCGCCAACCGCCGCGAGGAAACGTTGCGGCCCTCGACGCGCTCCGCGGCATCGCCATTCTCCTCGTCGTCTTTCACCACTGGGCGATCAAGGAGTACGCGCACGCCGGCGGCATCGCCTCGCCGGCCCAGGACAACATCATCCTCTACTACGGATGGACGGGGGTCGATCTCTTCTTCGTCCTGAGCGGTTACCTCATCGGACGCCAACTCTGGCGGGAGTGGGATGCGACCGGTGACGTCCGCATCGGGCGCTTCCTCCTGCGCCGCGGGCTCCGGATCTGGCCGATCTATTTCGCGGTCCTCGCCTTCTATGCGCTGTTCAGCGCGTCGATTCATCCGGCGTGGCCCGACTGGACCTTCCTCTCCAACTACAGCTACGGACAGTTCACGCGCGGATGGTCGCTGTCGACAGAGGAGCAGTTCTACATCGCGGTCCCGCTCCTTCTTCTTCTCACGCGGCGTCGACTTTCGCTGCTCGGCCACGTCTGGCTGCTCCTCGGCATCGAGGCGCTGGTCCTCGTGAACCGCTCGCTCCTCATTCAGCGCCTGGTGGCCAGCGGGGTGTCGCTCACCTCGCCGCCGCGGCAGCTCACCGACCCGTTCCACATCCATATGGAGGGGCTGCTGGTCGGGCTCCTCATCGCGCTCGTTGCGGTCGCCCGTCCCCGACTGGTGCAACCGGACGTGTCGCCGCGCGGCATTTCGTGGGTAGGGCTCGCGGTGATGCTGGGCGCAGCGCTCGCCGGATTCGCGCTGCGCTGGATCGATGGAGACCTCTTTCCCTACGTCGCCCTCGCCCTGATCTACGGTGGTGTGACCTACTGGGCCCTGCGCGATCGCTCCTGGCTCTCGGCGCCGCTGCGCCTCCCGTTCTGGTACCCACTCTCGCGCCTCTCCTACAGCATGTACCTCAACCACTGGTGGCTGTGGCCACGCTCGAACGAGTGGGTGGTGCGCGCGATGCAGGGGATCACCACGAACACGACGGTCGTCTTTCTCGGTTCGATGCTGCTCGGGACGCTCGTTTCGGCGCTGCTCGCGGTCGTGATGTTCCTGACCGTGGAGTATCCCTTCCTGCAGCTGCGCGACCGGGTGGTCTTCCCGCGCACGGCGCCGAAGCGCGCAGTGCCACTCCCCTACGTTCCCCCGGCGCGCCCGGTGCGCACGCGCACCGCGGAACAGTTAGGCGGTCGATGACGCGCCGCCGACTCCTTCGAGCTTCTCGTCGGTGATGGTCATCGTCCCGGCGCGGAAGTGCGAGAGGTCGGTGACGCGACGCCCCATCGGCGTCTCGCGCTTGAGCCAGTCGCGGAGCGAGAACCAGGCATCGTAAGTCGCCGCGCGGGCGACGGTGGCTGCACTACGTCCGGCCACGTCGGTCGGGTAGCCGAGGGCGCGTAGCGTCGGGGCGAGCAGCGCATCCACTTCCTGTGCGTCGGCGGGCGAGAGCTGGGTGCGCCAGCGATCGCGAAAGCCCCCCTTGGCCCCGGGGAACGAGGTGTTGGGGCGCCCAACCGATCCGATGCCGACGCGAGAGATCGTCTCCCAATCGAGGGGATGCTCGATGAAGGACTCGAGCTCCTTGAGCGTCGCCTCGGGCGCGTCGACCAGCGCCTCGTAGCGCACCTCGTGGTAGCGATTCCCCACACGACGCCCCTGCTCGCGTCCCTGGCGCACGATCCAGTCCCAAAACGCCGCTGCCGCCAGCACCGGATGGTCGCGATCCATCCGCAGCGGTCGAATCCACCCCTGCTTCTCCATCGACGTGGCGACATCGCGCCCATCGCGGATCACGTGCACGAAGAGCGCGCCCGGGATCTCGTCGCGAATCTCTTCCAGGTGCAAGACGTGAGCGGGGGTGGTCTCGGCCCAACGCGTGGTCCCCTGCTGAACCGTCATGAGATCCATCACGATGCGCAGAAAGTCACCCGGCGAGCGCACGTGCCCCCGTATCGCCTCGCGCACCGACTCGGCAGAGAGTCCGCTCAGCGTATGACAGTCGGAGGCGAGCCAGACGTCGAGCGCCGCGCGCACGTCGTCATCGGTTCGCAAGCCGCCGAACTTCGGCGCGAGCGTGTTGTAGATGTGCATCTCGGCGCGGTAGCGCGTGAAGCCGCCGGCAGAGAGGAGCATGTGGTACAGCAGCGTGGTCCCGGAGCGCGGGGAACCGACGACGAAGACCGGGGCGGCTGCGCGAGAGTCGGGCAAGGCTCAGGTGCGGGTGGAGTGCATCCCCTAACCTAGGGGATCACCACCTGCTGCGCGATGGCGCGCACGCGCGCCTCGTCAGCCCCCTGACTGGGAATGAGTCGTGCCTCGTCGAGCGATCCGACGAAGGTGGTGCCCACCGGATATGTCGACGGATGCTGCGTAGAGATGACGACCACGTTCCGGAACTCGACCGGGGTGCGGAGGTTGTCGAGCGAGCGCGCCCCTTCGCCAGACGCCGAGGCGAACATGCCGTAGCGCCCGCGCGAGACGATGTTGCGCGTGAAGGAGAATGCGGTCGTGGCGGGGGTGCTGCCGATGTTGAGGAACTGCCCGAGCGTGGACGAACTGGTAGTGAACGAGTTGTTGCGAATGGTGAGCTGCGAGAGGTTCTGCAGGAGCTGGATGATGCGGCCGTCGCCGGTGAACGGCGGGACGGCGATGTCTTCCATGACATTCTGTTCGATGAGCAAGCGCGTCATCAGTTCACCGACGGGGTAGGGGTTGCTCCCCTCCCTCCCGGTGAGGTTGAAGCCGGCGCCGACGTTGCGAATGAGGTTGTAGCGGAAGGTGATGTCGCGCGAGGCGCACCAGGTGCAACGCCCTCCCTGGTTCGCGCTCTTGAGGACGAAGGCGTACCCCACCTGCGCGTCGGCCCACGAGCCATCGAACACGTTCTCCTCGACCACGAGGCGCTGCACGTTCTTGGTCTCGAGGAGGTTCTTCTTGGTCCACGTGCTGCGCCAGGCAACCGGTGTGTAGACGTGATTGCGGCGGACGATGATGTCGCTGGGGATCAGCCCCGGGATCGCCGGGTCCGAGCCGCCGAACATCACGTTTTCGCCGGCGCCGTAGAGCGCGTTGTTCTCGATACGGAACGGTCCCGGCCCGTTCCACCCGGCGATTGCCTGCGAGTCGTACCCCTTGAGATGGCACTCGTCGAGGTACGAGTGCACGACGGCCGATCGCGCCGAGTTGAGGGCGACGCAGCGACTCGTGCCGACGGTCGCGCGTGCGTGCACGTACACGCGATCGAGCACGAGGTCGCTCGGCACGAGCCCGAGCGAGTTCTGCTTCCCGGATCCGTCGCCCAGCAGCACGAGGCCGTAGTTGATGCCGCTGAAGGTGGGCGCGATGGTGAGTTCGAGCCCGGTGATCCACCACCCGCTGGCGCCGCTCGCCGTCTGCAGTACCGCCGCCGAACCGGACGTCGCCAGCTGCGGCATGTTGGAGGCGTCCTGCGGTCGAACGCGCGTGCCGAACGACGGGAGCGATGCCTGCCGGTCGGAGCGTACCAGGATCCACCCGTCGGCTGCAGTACCGCGTTTGGCCGGGAGGGTGAACGTCCCGGTGAAGGTGACGCCGGCCTGAATCACGATCTCGTCACCGCGCTGCGCCGCGTCGAGTGCGCTCTGCAGGTCTCCCCCGGCGCGCACGACGATCGTGCGCCCGGTGACCGACGGGTATCGGGCGACGACCGAGTCACGCAGCGCGTTGGGGAGTTGCACGAGCGACGGCGCCGACGAGGTGTCGGGCGGCGGGGGAGGAGTCGTGGTATCGGTGACGGTGACCGTCGCCGATCCCGATACGTTATCGACCGTCCCGGTGATGGTGGCGATCCCGACGCCGACTGCCGACACGCTACCGGTCGGCGCGACGTTGACGACCGCCGACACGGGGGACGCGTTCCACGAGGCGCTCTTCCCGTGGAGGAGCGCGCCGGTGGAGTCCAACGCCTGGAAGCGGGCGACCGTCGAACCACCGAGCGGAATGGTGGAGGCGTCGACGGTTACGACGACCTTGGCGACCACCGCCGCACGCGCGACCGGCGCCGCGACGACTTCGATCGTCGCCGAACCGACGATGCCATCGGCGGCGGCGCGGATGGTCGCGATTCCCGGGGCCAGCGCGGTGATGCGTCCGTCGGCTGCAACGCTGGCGACTGCGGTTCCGTCGGACACTTCCCACACGACCGGTCGAGGCGCGACGGCGTCGTCGAGGGAGTCGAGCAGCACCGCGCGTGCGGCCGATGCGGTGCCCGTGAGCAGCGTCGTGGAGTCGATGGAGACGAGGATTCGTGCGAGCGGGGGGAGCGGACGGACGACGATCGCATCTTCGCCGCGCACGCCACCGACGCGGGCGACGACCACCGCGACGCCCGGCGCCAGCGTGGTGATCATCCCGGTCGACGAGATCGTCGCGACACCCGGTGCTCCCTCGATGGACCAGGTAGGGGCGCCCTGTCCGGACTTGGCCTCTCCG
>CAZWVG010000355.1:0-5204 GCA_964637355.1 uncultured Gemmatimonadaceae bacterium | reverse complement strand
GCGCTCGTGCGGGGGGCGGCCGCGCGCGATGACGCGCGCATGGCCGCGCTCGCGCGCGTGATCGATGCGCGTGCGGGGCGGCAGGCGATCGTCTTCACACACAGCACCGCGACCGCCGAACTCGCCTTTCGCGCGCTGCGCGATACGCATCGCGTCGCCCTTCTCACGGGTCGCGGGGCATGCATCGCCAGCGGCCCGGTTCCCCGCGCCGACGTCCTTTGCCAATTCGCCCCTGACAACTCGGGGAAAGGGGGCGTCGGCACGCCGCGAAGCAGAGCCTCACGACCCACAACCTCGCGACACGATGACGCGGCGACGCATGACGCCCCTCCATTGCTTTCCGCGCACTTCCACGCGCGAGCCGTTGGCGATGCCCTACCTAACGATGCCGCGCGCGTCGACGTACTCGTCGCGAGCGACGTCGTGAGTGAGGGAGTCGACCTGCAGCGTGCAGCGGTCGTTGTTCACCTCGACCTTCCCTGGACGGTCGCCCGCCTCGAGCAGCGCATCGGACGGGTGCGGCGGCTGGGGTCGTGTCACGCGAACGTGGCGTCGCACCTCATCACGCCACCAGTCGACGCCGAGGAGTTGCAGCTCACCCTCGCGCACCTCTCGCAAAAGACCGCGATCGCTGGCAACACCGTCGGCCGCTCGAGCATCCTCGGCGACTCGCGCGTCTGGGACGGGATCCTCCCCGAAACGCCGACGATCGCCCCCGCCACCGTGCGACGCTCGCTCATTGCGGCGTTGCGTTCGCTCGAAACGATCGCCATGCAGACGTCGGAGCGTACGCCGTCGGAGCGCACGCCGTCGGAGCGCACGCCGTCGGAGCGCACGCCGTCGGAGCGCGCGCCGCCGATCCTGCTGCGATGGCGCGTGCTCGACAAGGCCCGCGAGCGCGTGCTGGCACTCGTCGCGCTCGACGGTGAACCGCATCTCGTCTGCGCTCGCGACGACGAGGTGCTCCTTGACCCTGCGGCCGTACTCGCCGAACTCGTCGCGGTAGTCGCGAACGCTCACACGCGCAAGCCACGGGCGCCCGACGCGCGCGTGCCTAAAGCGACGTCACTTGAATCGCTGGTGCGCGACTGGTGCGCCGCGCGCGCAGCTGCCGGGTTGTTGTCACTCCCTGACGCCCGCAATTCGTCGAGTCATCGCCGCCTCCTCCACGCGATCGATCGCGTCGCCGCCCGTGCACCGCGCACCCGTCGCGCTCACGTCGTCGCGGCGGCCGGCCGCGCCCGCGCACTGATTGCCGCCCAACGTGGAGCGGGAAGCGAACGCCTGCTCAACACCCTCGCCGATGCGGCACCATCGTCCCGAGATACCATCGATCACGCGCTCCGCTGGCTCGAACGAATCGAGAAATCGCTCGCCGCGACACGCGAGGCGATGGCCATGAACGTCGGCTCGGCACCAAGCGCGCCGGGCGTGGCACTGATCGGCATGCTCACTCTCCTTCCCGTCGACGAGTCCGATTGAGCTATTCTTCCTCTCATGCCAGCCGATCTCTCGTCCGCGTCACCCACGCGTCGCCGCCCCATCGTCCTCTTCGATCTCGACGGCACGCTGATCGACTCGCTTGAGCTGCTCATCGCCTCGATGCACCACGCCTTCGACTCGTGGAACGGGCGACGCCCGACCGAGGAGGAATGGGTCGCGACGATCGGGCGCCCGCTCGTCTGGCAGTTCGGGCAGTATGCGTCGACTGAGGAAGAGGTGCAGTCGCTCGTGCGCACGTACCGCACCTTTCAGCACGAGCACCACGACCGCCTCACAACAACCTTTCCCGGCATCCCCGATCTCGTCCAGCGCCTCCACGCCGATGGGCATCCGCTCGGCGTGGTGACGAGCAAGGGCGATCAGCTCGCGCATCGCTCCCTCGAGCACGTCGGGCTCGCCCAATACTTCCCGGTCATCGTCGGGGCCGATCGCACGACGCGCCACAAACCGGCCCCCGATCCGATCTGGCTCGCCCTCGACGAACTTGGCGCCGCTCGCGATGAGAGCGTCTATGTCGGCGATTCTCCCTACGACACGATCTCGGCGAACGCCGCCGGTGTTCTCTCGATCGGCGTGACGTGGGGGGCTTCTACCGAGGAAAAGCTTCGCCCCGGAGAACCGCGTCACGTGGTCTCGTCCGTGGCGGCGCTCGATGAGATTCTTCTAAAACTCCGGGACGGGTTCGGCACGTAGGGAGGAGGCAAGTCGGCCAGCCGCCCCCTGCACGAGCAAGCGCGCGGGAACGGCTCTGCCTCCTTCAAACCTTCCGGACTTCGCCGTTATCTCAGTGGGTGAGATGACGATGACCGGATCGATCGTGACGGTGGAATTCCTGGAACAGCCTTCAAACTCCGTAGCGACCGACCCTTCCGATGTGGCGCTCGCCGCGGCGGGTGACCGTCGGGCATTCGAACGGCTGTATCGCTCGCATGTGGGTCGCGTCTTCGCAGTCTGCGCGCGGATGGTGCACGACCGCTCGCACGCCGAGGAGCTCACGCAGGACGTCTTCGTCCGCGCGTGGGACAAGCTCTCCCTCTTCAGGGGTGACTCGGCGTTCGGCACCTGGCTCCACCGGCTCGCAGTGAATGTGGTCCTGAATGCGCGAAAGTCCGAAGGGCGGCAGCGCGCCCGCTTCGAAGGCGATGGGGACATGCTGGATTCGCTCCCGCAGGGGGCGGGAACGTCGGCCCCCGGTGCCGCGATCGACCTGGAAGAGGCGATCGGGATGCTCCCGCCAGGCGCACGGCGCGTGTTCGTCCTGCACGACGTGGAAGGCTTCAAGCACGAAGAGATCGCGGAGATGCTCGACATCACCGCTGGCGGAAGCAAGGCGCAGCTCCATCGCGCCCGGCACCTGTTACGCGAGACCTTGAACCGATGACCCACCGCAACCTGACCTGTCCCGAACTGGACGAGCGCCTCGGCGATTACCTCGAGGGAGCGCTCGACGACTCCACCGCCGCGGCGATCGAATTGCACCTGTCGGGGTGCGCCGAGTGCCGGGCGCTGGTCGGGGACTTCGAGCACATCACCCGGTCGGCGGCCGCACTCCCCGAGCTGACTCCGTCGCACGACCTCTGGCCGGCCATCGCGCAGCGCATCCAGGCGCCGGTGGCCGACCTTGGCGCGCATGCCGCCGCCAAGCGTCGTGCGCACGCCGCAACTACCTCGTGGCGCCGCGTTCGCACTGGCGCGATGGCCGCGGGGCTCGTGGGGATCACCGCGGTCACGACGTACTTCCTTTCCCATCGCGCACCGGCCGCTGCACTCGCCGAGCGCCCCGCAACCGATACGGCGACCCTTGCACCTGCGCCGTCGCTCGCAGCTGCTCCGGTCACCGCTGAGTCGTCGGCAACGACCAGCGCGCAAACGCCAGTCGCCGCGTCCACCGGAAGGCCGTCAGTCGGTACGCCGTCGACGGTCGCGGTGAACAACGCCACGCGCCTCCCGGCACGCGAGACCTACACATCGGAAATTTCCTCGCTGCGCGGGATCGTCGCCGAACGGCGCGACCAGCTCGATCCGCGCACGATCGCCATCCTGGAATCCTCCATCGCGACGATCGACTCGGCTATCGCCGACGCGCGCCGCGCTCTCGAGGCCGACCCGGCCTCGCGCTTCCTCTCCTCCCAGCTCAACAAGGCGCTGGAGAAGAAACTCGGCCTCCTCCGGACGGTCGCCCTTCTCCCGTCTCGCACCTGATCATACACGCCGCACGCACCGCGCTCCGAAACCCATGCTACGCATCCCTAGTCTCCTGCTCGCGAGCTGCACGCTGGTGTCGCTACACGTCGCACCAATGTCTGCTGCCGCGCAGTCGTCCGAACGCGAAACCGAACGCTCGCTCGAGCGGATGGCCGAACAGATCACCGCCGCCGCCGAGCGCATGGCTGCGCGCGTCGAGAAGCACGCGACCCTCATGGCCGATCGCTTCGAACGCGAGTACGAGCGCCGCAGCAAGTCCGACAGCAAGCGCCGGCGCAGCGACTCGCGCAACGATCGCGATGACGACTGGCAGCAGCAGGTTCGTTCGCGGATCGATACCACCGTTTCGTTCTCCGCAGACGGCACCATCGACCTCTCGTCGCTCTCGGGCGAGATCATCGTGAATGGCTGGAGCCGGAGCGAGGCGCACATCAAGGCGTCGAGCGACCGCACGGGTCTCTCGCTCGATATCAGCGGCTCGCGCATCACCCTCGAGGAAGAGCGCCGCGGGCGCAACTGGAGCGGCAACCGCAACGACGACACGCGCTACGAAGTCTCCGTCCCGCGCGGCGTACGCGTGGTCGCGCGCACCACATCCGGCGACGTCACGGTCAAGGGAACCGGCGGGCAGGTCGAGGCCAGCTCCACGAGCGGCGACGTCACGGTGGTCGATGCCATGCGCCGCGTCGAGGCGACGTCGGTCTCGGGCGATGCGACGGTGCGCGACGTGAAGGGGAACGTCGAGGCGAGTTCGGTCTCCGGCAGCGTGGAGTTGGAGAACATCGAGGGCGATGCCCGCGCCGAATCCACCAGCGGCGACATCACCCTCACCCGCCTCACCTCCCGTGAGGTCGAAGCGTCGACGACGAGCGGCGAAGTCACGTATTCCGGCACGATGTCGAACGACGGGCGCTACGAGTTCCACTCGCACTCCGGCAACATCGAGCTCACCGTTCCGTCGTCGACCAGCGCCCGCTTCTCGGTCGAGACCTTCAGCGGCGAGTTGGACTCGGACTTCCCCATCACCATCCAGCCGGGCGATCGCACCTCGCGCCGCCCGCGCCGCTTCGAGTTCACCGTCGGGAGCGGCGGCGCTCGCGTGATCGCCGAGACCTTCAGCGGCGACCTCGATATCCGCAAGCGTTAGGCACCGGAGTCACTTCCCATGAACATCCAGCGACTCACTTCACGCTTCCGCCCTGTGCGCACCCCCGTCGCCTTCGCGATCGCCGCCTGCGCTGCGCTCCCGCTGTTCGCCGCACCTCGCACCATCGCCGCCCAGGGTAGTTCCGACTTTTCCTGGGATGGCGTCATCCCGCGCGGGCGCTGGCTCTACGTCCGCAACCTGAACGGCGGCATCCGCGTCGAGCGCGCCTCCGGTGACAAGGCGTCCGTGACCGCCGAGAAACGCGTCCGCCGCGGCAACGGCGACGACGTGAAGATCGAGATGCGAAAGGTCGGCAACGACGATGTCCTCATCTGCGCGATCTGGAACG
>CAZWVG010000354.1:0-5216 GCA_964637355.1 uncultured Gemmatimonadaceae bacterium | reverse complement strand
CGCGCTGGCGCAAGCGGTTGTTTGCCATCATGGCGCGCAACGCGCGCTCGGCGACGCAGTACTTCGGGATTCCGGCGAACCGGGTGGTGGAGCTGGGAACGCAGATTGAATTCTAACTGCAGAAGACGAGAAGACGAGAAGACGAGAAGACGAGAGGCGCCCGGGTGGGCGCCTCTTTCTTACATCTCTACCCTGAACGTTCCGCGTCTGGTGGTGATCAGGGCGCGTTCCAGTCCATCCTTTGTCCTCAGGCGCACTACGTCGGGGATGACGATACGGGTGGGGTCGGTGGTGCGCAGTCGAATCGCGCCGTTCCCCTGGCCGTCGAAGTAGAACATGCGGGGCGGCTCCGGGGGCATCGGCGGCTCGGGGAGGTCGTCGTAGGTGCGCCACTTGAACGACTCCGGCGGAACGGGGGGCACAGGGGCGACCGGCGGGACCGGGGCAACGGGCGGCACCGGCGGCGCCGCGAAGTCGAAGGCGCGCATCCCCTCGCCGTCGCCGAAGTAGAAGACGCCGCCACGGTTCCCGGCGAGGTCGCGAGCTGCAACGGTCTTCACCTTGACGGTGCGCGACTGTCCGGCGCGGATCACGCGGAGTTCTACTTCATCGCCTGCTTTCACCTTTTCGAGTTCGCGGGTGAGGCGACGTGCGCGCACCGACGCGGCCTGCCAATCCTCGGCGTCCTCGCGCGGGACGCGCAGGTCGACGCCGTTGATCGCGGCGATGCGGTCTCCCTCGATCACGCCGGCCTTCTCTGCGGGCCCGTCGTGCGAGACGCTGGAAACGAAAATGCCGAGCGTGTCGCGCACGCTCCCGCCGCCACCGAGGCTGATGCCGAGCGTGGCGCGATCCATGTCGGGACGCATCGCGCGCACGAACGACATCGCCGGGCGCACGTCGCGCGCGGCGGCAGTCGTCACGCTCACGTCCTGCGAGCGCCCGTCGCGCACCAGCTGCAATTTCACCACGTCGCCGATCTTGTGGCGCGAGAGCTCGCGCGTGAGGCGGCGCATGGCGACGCCCTGCATCTCGGGATCGTCGGCGTCGCTCGCCGAGAGGCGGAGGGAGACGCCGTCGATCGCGACGAGGTGATCGCCGGCCTTGATCCCCGCCTTGTCGGCGGGGCCACCGTCGGTCACATCGCCAACGAGGACACCGAGCGTGTCCCCGCGCGAGCCTACCTCGATGGAGACGCCGAGGTGCGGGCGATCGGCGTCGTCGTCCATGCGAGAGACGAGGGTGCGGGCGAGGCCGCGTACGTCGTCGCGCTCCACGCGCGGGCGCGGCGTCCGCGTCTGGGCGGCGAGGGGTGCGGCAGCTCCAACGAGCGCCAGCAGTGAAGCGGAAATGAGTCGGGTATGCATGTGGGGGGCGTCCGGAAAGTGGTTCGCCCAGTGAGTCACCCCGACCGCCGCGAGGGGTTTACGCGGTCCGTCCCGCGCGCGGAATGCCTGGGAGCGGCGAGAGCGGCGAGAGCGGCGAGAGCGGCGCTCCGCGAGGTCGGGCGGCGCCATGTGGTGCGGCGCGAGGTCGTGCGGCGCGAGGTCGTGCAGCGCGAGGTCGTGCAGCGCGAGGTCGTGCGGCGCGAACTCGCGCGCTGCGAAGGGAGGTGATGCGAAGTGGGCTCCGCGACGCACGCAGAAGGCCGGATGAAGTCTAGGAGGAGCCGCGGCGCGACCGGAGCGCGCCGCGCACGGCTCATCCCATCTCGCCCTGCAGCAGGCGCACCATCACCGCAGGATCGATGTTGCCGCCGGAGACCACGGCGACCACCGATCCGTCGCCGACGTCTTCCTTCGAAAGCGTGAGCGCCGCGGCGACTGCGGCCGCCCCTGCCCCTTCGGCGAGGACGCGCGCACGCTGCAACACCAGGCGCCACGCATCGGCGACCTGCGCGAGCGATACGACGCGCGAGCCGGCGAGGAGTGTCGAGGCGAGCGGCCACATCTCCCTGAGGACGGTGCGTCCGCCGATGCCATCGACGAAGGAGGCGACGTACTCCGTCGGCACCGGGCCGCCAGCTGCAAGCGCCGGCGCGAGCGGCGCGGCGGTCGCCACTTCGGCGGCGAAGACCTTCACGTGCGGCGCGAGCTGCCGCACCGCCGAGGCGATCCCGCAGCTCAGTCCGCCCCCACCATACGGGACGACGATCGCCGAGACATCGGGAACATCTTCGAGGATCTCCAAGCCGATCGTCCCGTTCCCCGCCATCACATTGGCGTCGGAGACGGGGTGAATGAAGTGCCCCGCCTTGGCGGGGTCTCCGCGATCGACGAGGATCTGCCACCACGCGTCGAACGGGCGGCGCTCGATGCGCCCACCAAGCCGCTCGACGGCGCTCGTCTTGGCGGCCGGGGCGTGATCGGGGACGACGACGGTACACGAAACGCCCATCTCCCGCGCACACCACGCGACGCCTTGTGCCATGTTGCCGGCGCTCGCCGTCCAGACGCCGTCGCCTAACGCGTCGCGACCGGCGCGCCGCATGGCGTTCCCCGCCCCGCGCAGCTTGAACGAGCCGATGGGCTGCAGGTTCTCGAGCTTGAGGTGAAGCCGCGGAAAGGGCCGATCATGCGCGAGCGCGACGACCGGCGTGCGCACCGCCGTCCCGCGCAGCCGCTCGCGCGCGTACCGGATTTCCTCGAGCGGGATGATCGACGGGAGGGCGGCGGACGTCATCAGTGCGCGGGGCGCAATCCGCCGAGTTCGAGCCAGGTTCCAGCTTCAGTGGCGAGTGCCTGCTGGTAGATGTAGCGCGCGCTGGCGACGTCCTCGACGGCCAGCCCTAACGATTTGAAGAGCATGCGCTGTTCGGGCGACGTTCGACCGGCCACGCGCCCGAGGACCAGCTCACCGATTTCGCCGACGATGTGGTCATTGTCGATCGCCCCCTCGGCCCGCGGGATGAGGAAGTCGCCGGCCTCGTTCATCGCCGACTCGCGGCGATCGACATAGAGCCGCGATTGGACGACCGCGTCCGTGTCGAGCTCGCGTGCGGCGGCGAGCGACGCGCCGACGGCGTTGATGTGCACCCCCGGGGGGAGCCACTCCCCCGCGAGAATCGGCTCGCGCGACGCCGTCACGGTGCAGACGATGTCCGCATCCTTCACCGCTTCCTCGGCGCTGGCGCTCGCCACGATCTCGACGCCAAAGCGCTTGCGCCCCCACTCGGCGAGTTTCGCAATGCGGGCGGCGCCACGACTCCAGACGCGTACCTCCGAAATCGGGCGCACCGCCATCATCGCCTCGAGGTGGGTCATCCCCTGCACACCGGCGCCGAGGATCGCGAGTCGCGTCGCATCGGGGCGGGCGAGGAGACGCGTGGCGAGTCCCGAGACGGCGGCGGTGCGGATGGCCGTGACCGAACTGGCGTCGATGATCGCCAGCAGCCGCCCGTTTGTGTCATCGAAATACAGAATGACGCCGATGTGCGACTCGTACGGCGTGGCGTCGTTGCCGGGAAAGACGGTGATGATCTTCGCGCCGATGGCATCGCCGAGCACCGCCGGCATGACGGCGAAGGCATCGCGTCCGCCATGCAGGCGGAGGACTTGGCGCAACGGGAGGAGCGCGTCGCCTCGTGTCGTCGTGGCGAGCGCGTCTGACATTACGCCGATGCAGGCTCCCATGGTCAAGAGGCGCTCAACCTCCTGATGACTAACGATGAGCGTTCGAGACTCAGTCATCTGTATCAGTTTTCTGAAGACGAGAAGACGAGAAGACGAGGGGGAGCTTCGACGGCGCTGGGGTGCGGCGCGTGGTTACACCACGATGTTCAGGAGTCTTCCGGGGACGAAGATCACCTTGCGGATTGTTCCGGTGACGTGCTTGGCGATCGATGGGTCGGCGAGTGCGAGTTCCAGCGCGGCTTCCTGGGTGATGTCGCGCGCCACGGTGAGCGTGCCGCGCAGCTTACCGTTCACCTGGACCGCCAGCTGCACTTCGTCCTCGCGCGCCAAATCCGCATCGAACGTCGGCCACCCGCTGTCGAAGACGCTCGCCGAGTGACCGGCGCGCTCCCACAGCTCCTCGGCGATGTGCGGGGCGAAGGGGGCGACGAGCTGGATCACCGGGACGACTTCGTCACGGTGCGGGGTGCGCTCGCCTTTGCGGAGCACATTCATGTACTCCATCATCGCGGCAATCGCCGTGTTGTACGAGAGGCGCGGGACGTCGTTGGTGACCTTGGCGATGGTCTGGTGCAGCTTGCGGAGCACGCCCTGATCGGGGGCGCCTTCGGTCGTCGCCAGCTCGGCCGCCAGCCACAAGCGGTCGAGGAAGCGACGCACGCCGCTGATGCCGGCGTCGCGGAAGTCGCCTCCCTCCTCATACGGCCCGAGGAACATGAGGTACGTGCGGAACGAGTCGGCTCCCCACTGGTCGATGAAGGCGTCGGGGTTGACCACGTTCCCCTTGCTCTTCGACATCTTCGCCCCCTCGCGGATGATGAGTCCGTGGGCGCGGAAGCGCGTAAAGGGCTCCTCGAAGTGCAGGTACCCCATGTCGTGCAGTACCATGGTGATGAAGCGTGCGTACAGCAGGTGCAAGACCGCGTGTTCGTTCCCCCCGATGTACGAGTTCACCGGGAGCCACTTGCGGGTGATCTCGGCGTCGAACGGCTCCGTGTCGTGCCCCACGCTGGGATAGCGCAGGAAATACCAGCCGCTATCGAGGAAGGTGTCGGACACGTCGGTCTCGCGCCGTCCCTGCTCTCCGCAGTTGGGGCACGGGACATGGTACCACTCGGCGTGGCGCGCCAGCGGCGAGACGCCCGAGTCATCGGGACGGAAGTCGGGGATGTCGGGGAGGACGACCGGGAGGTCGCTCTCGGGAACGGGCTGCGGGCCGCACTTGTCGCAATAGATGACCGGGATCGGCGGCCCCCAGTAGCGCTGCCGCGAGATGCACCAGTCATGCAGGCGGTAGTTGGTCACCGCCTGCGCCGCCTCGTGCTCGGCGAGCCAGGTGGTCACCGCGCCGCGCGCGCCGGCGACGGGGAGATCCTCGAACGGTCCGGAGTTGACCAGGCGCCCGTTGGCATCATCGCTGTAGGCCACTTCGAGCGGCGCCTCGGCCGATTCCCCCTCGGCCGCCACCACGCGCACGATCGGGAGCCCGAAGACCTGCGCGAACTCGAAGTCGCGCTCGTCGTGCCCGGGGACGGCCATGATCGCCCCCGTGCCGTACTCCATCAGTACGTAGTCGGCGATCCA
>CAZWVG010000353.1:0-5220 GCA_964637355.1 uncultured Gemmatimonadaceae bacterium | reverse complement strand
CCTACAACTGGCTGACGAGCTGGCGCGCCGCTAACGTGGGCGGCGACTGCCTAACGGTGGCGACGGGGCGTCAGCGCGCGTCGGCGAGCGCGGCACTCGCCACCCGCGCGCACTCGGCGAGCACCGCCGCACCCACGATGATCGCGCCGTCAGCCGCAACGAAGCGGGGCGAGTGCGCGGCGACCGCTTCGCCTCCCGGCTCCCGCGCACCGATGCGCATGAAGCACCCCGGGATGCGTTCCATGTAGAAGGCGAAGTCCTCGCCCCCCATGTTGGTGATCCCGAACGGCACGACCGCCCCTTCGCCCAGCATTCGCGTCACCGCAGCGTGCGCCCAGGCCGCCTCGCGCGCGGGGTTCACGATCGGCGGGGTCCCATGCTCGACCTCGACGCGCGCCTCGACGCCGTATGCACCCGCGACGCCGGTGGTGAGGCGCGCGAGTTCCTCTCCGAGCCGGCGGCGCGTCGTCGCGTCCATCGCCCGCAGCGTCCCGGTGAGGACGGCCTCCTCGGGAATCACGTTGGAGGCGACGCCGGCGTGCACGCTCCCCACCGTACACACCGCGGGGGCCGCCGGGTCGAGTCGGCGGGCAACGATGGTCTGCAGGGCCGTGATCACCGCCGCAGCTGCAACGACCGGGTCGGCCGACTCGTGCGGACGGGCGCCGTGCGCCCCGCGTCCATTGAGCGTGATGGTGAAGGAGTCGGCCGAGGCGGCGAGCGACCCGCTCTCGGCGACCACCTGCCCCACGTCGAAGCGGCGATCGACGTGTCCGCCGAAGATCGCCGCGACGTTGTCGAGCGCCCCGGTGGCGAGGATCGCGGCAGCACCGCCGCCGACCTCCTCCGCCGGCTGCAACACCACGAGGACGTCACCATGCGCCGGCTCGCGCACCAGCTCCATCGCCGCCCCGATCGCCCACGTCGCATGCACGTCGTGTCCGCAGGCGTGCATCACCCCCGGGACGGCGGAGGCGTACTCGAGCCCGGTCGCCTCCTGGATCGGGAGTGCATCGATGTCGCCGCGCACGGCCACGACCGGCGCCGAGGGATCGCGTCCGCGGAAGCGCGCAATGACGCCGGTGTTCGCCACGCGCGTGACCTCGCCGCCTAACGAATCGGCGATGCGCGCGAGCCGGTCGCTGGTGGCGTACTCCTTCCACGAGAGCTCGGGATGGCGGTGCAGCTCGCGCCTGAGCGCGATGAGCTGCGCCAGCTCATCGTGCGGGAAGCGCGACAGCACCGCCGGAGGGGCATCGAGATGGATCGGGACGCCGGTCGAGGGCGTGCGAATGACGACGGACCCGCTAGGCACCCACGCGCTCCATGCGCACGGTGAGGGCATCGACGCGGTCGCGATCGACCGTCACGCCGATCCCGGGACGGTCGAGCGGTACCGTCACCAGGCCGTCGTCGGACATCGTCCATTCGGGCGTGACCACGTCGCGCGTCCAGTACCGGGCACTCGGACTCACGTCGCCCGGCTTCTGGAAGTTGGGGAGCGAGGCGAGCGCCACGTTGTAGGCGCGCCCCACGCCGCTCTCCAGCATCCCGCCGCACCAGACCGGGATCCCGTTCGACTCGCAGAAGTCGTGGATCGCGATCGATGCCGCGAAGCCGCCGACGCGCCCCGGCTTGATGTTGATGATCCGCCCGGCGCCGAGCGTGACCATGTCCTGGGCCCGGGCGAGCGAGGTGATCGACTCGTCGAGACAGATGGGCGTCGAGAGCCGGCGTTGCAGCTCGGCGTGCCGCACGATGTCCTCCCAGTCGAGCGGCTGCTCGAACATCATCAGCCCGAGATCGTCCATCGCCTCGAGCGCGCTCGTGTCATCGAGCGTGTAGGCGTTGTTGGCGTCGGCCATGAGCGGGGCATCGGGAAATGCCTCGCGCACTGCGCGCACGAAGGCCACGTCCTTCCCCGGCTTGATCTTGATCTTGACCTTGCGGTATCCCTCGCCGAGCGCGGCGCGCGCCTTCTCGACCAGCGCTTCGGGGGTCGCCTGGATCCCTAACGAGATCCCCACCTCGATCCGCTCGCGCGTCCCGCCGATGAGGCGCGCGAGCGGAATCTGCAGCCGTTCGGCCTCGACGCCCCACATCCCCATCTCCACCGCGGCCTTCGCCATGTTGTGTCCGCGGAAGTCGCGCTCGAGCACGGCGTGTACGTCGCCCGGTCCCTCGAACTCGGTGTCGAGCACCCGCGGAGCAACCCACTTGGTGATGGCCGTCCACGCCGTGTCGAGCGTTTCGGATGTGTAGTTCGGCGTGTCATCGGCGACGCACTCGCTCCATGCGGTCGCGCCGCTGGCATCGCGCAGTTCGAGGAGCCCTACACGCCGCTCGCGCATCGTTCCCGACGAGATCTGGAACGGTTCACGGAGCGGAAGGCGGATTTCGCGGAGCGTGATGCTGGACAGGCGGAGCATGACAATCGGACGGGAGACGGGGGACGGGAGACGGGAGGTGTGACGTCAGGGGCGAGCGAGGACGTAGTAGGGGAGTGCGTTGCTGCTGGCGCGTACGAAGCGCTGCACCACCAGGCCCTGCGCAAACAACGTGTTGAAGGCGTCGCGCACGGCGAGGCGCCAGCGCATCGCGGCGTCGCCGCCCGCGCGCTGCACGGCCGTCAGGTCGAGGGGAACCTGAATGCGCGCTGCATCGATCCCCCCGGGGTCGACAAAGCAGGGGAGGGCGTCGGCATCGAGTGGGTTGACCAGGGGCACGAGCGAGTCGCCGGGGCGTTCGCGCGCGGCACCCGGCTCCGGCACATGCGTGCGCGCGAGCGGCCAGGCGATGACGGTGCGGTCGGTGGGGAGGGCGCCATGCAACGTGCTCCCCGTGTTGGCGCCGTAGATGTTCTCGATGTACTCCACCGGACGCGCACCCAGCCGGTTGATGTTGAAGTGCGCGTTGCGCGCCACCAGCGGGTCGGATGTCCAGAGCATCGTCTCGACACCGATGCGCAATACCTGCTCGCGCTGGAAGTGCTTCAGGCGGTCGCCGATGTGGTGACCGCGCGCTTCTTCGCGGACGGCGAGCATGTCGGACCAGTGGACGGGCTTGCCGTCACGCACCCCGGTGAGGCCAAACACGAACCCCACCATGCGATCGTTCCCGTCGAACGCTCCCGCGGTCACGCCACCGATCTTCTGCGAGACGCGCAGGATCGCCGCCGGGACGCGCTCGGAGAAGCCGCGCCCCCACGTCTCCTCCTGAATCTCGCAGCATTCGGCATATTCCTCGAGCGTGCGCAAGTCGCGCACGCTGAGGGTGTCGAGCGGGTCGGTCATGCCACGGGGCCTCACGCATCTGTGAATCTTGCGCCACTTTCAGCTGCGAAATAGATAGTGGAACGGAGCGGAATTGTATACAAAATGAGTCCAATCCAGAAGGGCAGCTTTTTCCGGGGAGAGGAGGGACGGTGACGACAGCCACCAAGCGGGGGACACCACCAGCGCGGGCCGCACGTCCCGAGCTCGTGTATCGCAAGCTGCGGGAACTCATCGTGCGTGGTCAGCTGGCGCCGGGGACGCGCATCGTCGAAACGGATGTGTCACAGCGCCTCGGCGTTTCGCGCACGCCGGTGCGGGGCGCCCTGCAGCGGCTGCAGCAGGAAGGGTACATCGTGGACTCACCCGCCCTGCAACAGTCGCGACCGACCGTCGCTCCCCTCACGCGGGAAGATGCGCACGAACTCTTCTCCATCCTCGCCGAGGTCGAGGGGCTCGCGGCACGCTTCGCCGCCGCCTGTCCGGCACCGCAACGAGAGAAGCTCTGCGCCGAGCTCACGTCGATCAACGCACAGTTTCGCAAGGCGGCCGATGCCAAGCAGCAGAATCACAACCGCCTGTGGGAGCTCGACGAGAAGTTTCATCGACGCTACGTCGAGGTGGCCGCCGGCCCGCGCCTCCTCGCACTCTTCGAGGCGGTCAAGCCGCAGGCCGAGCGCTATGAGCGCATCTACGTGAGCCTCCTCTCGCGCGACCTCACCCCGTCGGTCACCGAGCACACGCACATCATTCGCGCCATCAAGCAGGGGAACGTCGACGCCGCGCAGGCCGCGGTACAGACCAACTGGCGCAACGCAGCCGAACGACTGGCCACCGTCATCACCAACGTCGGCGAGCGCGGGCAGTGGTGACGCGTCGCGGCGCCGTCACCCTCACTCCTCGCATCCCATGACCTCCCGTCGCGACTTCGTCCGTACCCTGGGTGTTGCAGCTGTCGGCGCCCCCTTCGTCACGCGGGGGCGCTACCGCCTCTTTCCCGGCGTCGACACCGAGTACAGCGCCCGGTGCATCGCCCTCGTGCAGCGGTCGATCGTCGTCGACATGCTGGGGCTCCTCTCGTTAGGGCCCAACGGCGAGAAGTGGATGACCGACCCCGATACGTTCGGGCCGGCCGACCTCCAGCGCTTCAGGGACTCCGGGATCACCGTCCTGCACCCGGCCAGCGGGACGGGAGGTCCCGACGTCTACGAGCAGACCTTCTGGTTCCTCAGCGGCTTCAACGGCTTCGTCGCCGCGCACACCGATGCCTTCACCCGCATCGACAGCGTCGACGACTTCGCCCGCGCCAAGAGCGAGGGGAAGATCGGGCTCATCCTCGGCGTGCAGAACTCCGAACACTTCCGCACGCTCAGGGACGTCGACTCGTTCTATGCGCTCGGGCAGCGCGTCTCGCAGCTCACTTACAACTCGCGCAACATGTTCGGCAATGGCTCGACCGAGCGGCGCGACGAGGGGCTGAGCGACTTCGGCGTGCGCCTGGTGGAGAAGATGAACAGTGTGGGAATGGCGGTCGACGTCTCGCACTGCGGCGATCGGACCTCGCTCGATGCCTTCGAGGTCTCGAAGAAGCCCGTCCTCATCACGCACTCCAACGCGCGCGCGCTCAATCCCGGCCACCCGCGCTGCAAGCCCGATGAGGTCATTCGCGCCTGCGGCAAGGCGGGGAGCGTCATGGGGATTACCGGCGTGCGCAACTTCGTGAAGGATCGCGAGCCGACGACCATCGAGGATGTCCTCAACCACTTCGACTACGTCGCCAAGATGATCGGCGTCGAGCATCTCGGCGTGGGAAGCGACATCGACCTCGATGGCTACGACGACATGCCCCCCGACCAGTACAAGCGCCTCAAGGACAGCTACAAGGGGAGCTACGCCTTCCGCGACAAGATCGACATCGAGGGGCTCGACCATCCCAAGCGCATGTTCG
>CAZWVG010000352.1:0-5238 GCA_964637355.1 uncultured Gemmatimonadaceae bacterium | reverse complement strand
CGATGAGCAGCACCGTGTGCCCCGCCTCGACGAGTCGGTCGAGCACGTCGGCGAGCTTGCGCACGTCCTCGAGATGGAGGCCGGTGGTCGGTTCGTCCATGAGGTAGAGCTTGCGCCCGCCCGACTTCGCCGACGACGCCAGCTCGCGGGCGATCTTCACCCGCTGTGCTTCACCACCGGATAGCGTGGTCGCCGGCTGCCCGAGGCGGAGATAGCCGAGCCCCACCTGTTGCAGCTGCCAGAGCGCCTGGCCGAGCTTCTCTTCGTAGGGGAAGAAGCGGATGGCCTGGTCGACCGTGAGCTGCAACACGTCGTGGATGTTGCGCCCGTTGAGGGTGACCTCGAGGACCTCGGGCTTGAAGCGACGGCCGGCACAGACGTCGCACGGGACGAAGACATCGGCCATGAAGACCATCTCGACCTCGAGATAGCCGGCGCCCTCGCACTTCTCGCAGCGTCCGCCGGCGACATTGAACGAGAACGTCGATGCCGTGAACTTGCGCTGGCGCGCGAGCGGGAGCGCGGCGAAGATGCGGCGGATCTCGTCGTACGCCTTGATGTACGTGACCGGGTTGGAGCGTGGTGACCGCCCGATCGGCTCCTGGTCGATGAGGACGACAGCGTCGAGCGATTCGTAGCCCGTGAGCGCGTCGTACGCCCCCACCTTCTCCCCGAGGTGCTGCTTGGCGCTGTGCTCTCCGGTGAGCCGGTACTCGAGTGCGCGGTAGAGCACGTCGTGCACGAGCGTGCTCTTCCCAGATCCGGAAACACCCGTCACCGCGGTGAGCGTGCCTAACGGGATGCGGATGTCGACACCGGCGAGGTTGTGTTCGCGCGCCCCGGTCAGGGTGAGCCAGCGCGGGCCAGGCGTGCGGCGCTGCTCGGGGAGGGGAATCGTGCGCGCCCCGGTCAGGTACTGCCCCGTGAGCGGCGACTTCTCCGCCTCGGCGACCGGTCCCTCGAAGACGACGCGTCCGCCTTGCTCGCCGCTCGCGGGCCCGAGTTCGATCATGTGATCGGCCATGCGAATCGCGGCGAGGTCGTGCTCCACGAGGAGCACCGTGTTGCCGCGATCGCGCAGGCGCGCGAGGAGGGCGAGGAGGCGGTCGAGGTCGCGCGCGTGCAGCCCGATCGACGGCTCGTCGAGCACGTACAGCGTGTCGACGAGCTGCGAGCCGAGTGCGTTGCTCAACGATATGCGCTGCGCTTCCCCGCCCGAGAGCGTGCGCGTCGCACGGTGCAGCGTGAGATAGGTGAGTCCGACGTCGCTCAGGAAGCGCACACGGTCGCGCGCCTCGCGGAGGATGTGGTCGGCGACCTGTTGCTCGAACGGCGAGAGCTGCAGTGCGTCCAGCCAATCGCGCAGCTGCTCGATGGGAAGCGAGGAGACCTCGGCGATCGTGAGCCCGGCGACGCGCACGTTGAGCGCATCGGGCTGCAGCTTGGTGCCGTGACACGTACCGCACTCGCGCGCCGACTGGTACTGCCGCAGGAAGACACGGATGTACTGCTTGTAGCGCTTCTCCTCGAGGTCGCGCAGGAAGGGGATGATTCCCTTGTAGCCGCGCCCTACGTGATGCAGGAGGCGATGCTGCTGCGACGGATCGAGCGCGGACCACGGTGCGTCCGGGTCGATGCCTTCTTTCCGCGCGTAGTCGACCAGGGCGCGGCGCTTGGTTTCGTAGCGCGGTTTGGTCCACGGATCGATCGCGCCGTCGCGAAGCGAACGCTCGGCGTTGGGGACGATCAGTGCTTCGTCGTACTCGAGCACCGCGCCAAAACCGTTGCACGTGCCACAAGCCCCGCGGGGATTGTTGAATGAGAACAGTTGGGGCGTGGGGACGGGGGCGCGCGTTCCGTCGTTAGGGCATTCGAAGCGTTCGGTGAAGCGTTGGACGGGAGACGGGGGACGGGGGACGGGAGTGCGCGCGGCGTGGCCGCGCGCGGGCGAGACATCGATGTCTCCCGTCGATTCCCCCGTCGCACTTTCTCCCCCGTCCGCATCCACCACCACGCAGTCGCCGTCGCCTTCGCGAAACGCGGTCGCCACGGCTTCGGCCATGCGACTCCGCAATTCGTCGTTGGTCGTCAGGCGGTCGACGACGACCACCAGCTCGCCGACCTTGGTGAGGTCGATGCGTTCTGCGGCGAAGTCGTCCACATGCAACAGGCGGCCGTCGGCAATCACCCGAAGGAATCCCTGTGCGCGCAGGTTCTCCACCACCGCCGCATGCGTGACCTTTGCCGAGAGCCGCAGCGGAAAGCCGATCAGCATGCGCGTTCCGGATGGGCGCGAGAGAAGTTGGTTGACGACCGACTCGACCGTGTCGGGCGACATCTCGCGTCCACAAACCGGACAAAACGTGTGTCCCACGCGCGCCCAGAGGAGACGCAGGTAGTCGTAGACCTCGGTCGCCGTACCGACGGTCGAGCGCGAGGACTTCGTCGGATTCTTCTGCTCGATCGCGACCGCGGGAGAAATGCCATCGACGGCGTCGACGTCGGGTTTCTCCATGCGCTCGAGAAACTGTCGCGCATACGAGGAGAGAGACTCGACGTATCGCCGCTGTCCCTCGGCGTAGATCGTATCGAAGGCAAGCGACGACTTGCCGGATCCGGATGGGCCGGTGATGACCGTGACGGCGCGCCGCGGGATCGCGACGTCGATGCCTTTCAGGTTGTGCTGCCGGGCGCCCCGGATGATGATCGCGTCCTTCACTCCGCCAAGTTAATCCGCACGTAGAGGAAATCGTTTCCGAAACGAGGAGCAATCTGTGGTGCGAGCGCATCAGCGTTGACACCCACTGAAATCGGCGGCAGAATCGCCGGGCTCGTCGCTGCGGGATCTTCCCGCGCGCGTGAGCACACGATCCGTGGCGTCACTTGTCGCCACGACGTCCGACGGCTTGCTGCGAGGCACGGACGGAGGCAGTCGCAGCTACCCAGGAGGTTTGCATGAGATTGCAGATGATGTCGACCGCTCGACGCGCCTCGATGCTCGCCACCGTTGCACTGCTGGCTGCGTGCGCCAGCGAAGATGGTATGGCTCCCTCCGCGCGAACGATCACCCCGGATACTCCGTCGCTCGCGCAGTTCGACGAAGGAACGCCGACCAACACGTACCTCGTGAAGGTGCGCCAGGGTGCCGGACTCTCCGCCACCGATGCAGCGATTGCGTCGTTGGGCGGCACGGTCACGCGCCAGATCAACGCCGCGAACCTGATGTATGTCGACGGGCTCTCCGAATCGGCGGCGGCGACGCTCGCCGGCGATCCGAACGTCACGGTCGTGCGCGATCGTCTCATGCGCTGGATTCCCGACGTGAGCTCGATGCAGCCGACCTTTGTCGACGCGACCGGCGGCCCGAGCGCCAGCGGGACCAACCAGAGCGGCGCGCAGTTCTATGGGCCGTATCAGTGGTCGCTCAAGGTCACGTCGGCCGACCAGGCGTGGACGCCGAGCAATGGCGGATCGGGTGAAATCATCTGCGACCTCGACACCGGCATCGACCCCGGCCACCTCGACACCAACGGCGCCGTGGATCCGACCCGCATGGTCAGCGTGATCCTCAACCCGCGCTTTCCGTCCGACGTCACGCCGCTCGACTACAACTTCCACGGCACCTTCGTTTCCGCCCAGATGCGCAGCAACGGCATCGGGATGGCGTCGGTCGCCCCGAACGCCACGCTCTGCGCGATCAAGGTGCTGAGCGAAGACGGCAACGGAACCTTCGGCGACATCATCTACGGCATCTTCGTCGCCGCGAAGATGGGCGCCGATGTGATCAACATGAGCCTCGGTGGCTTTGTGCAGGAGAGCAACCCCGCCAACGGGCCGTTCCTCGCGATCCTGCAGGAAGTCATCGACATCGCGCGCGCGCGTGGTTCGATCGTCGTCGCGTCGTCGGGGAACGACGGTTTCAACATGGGCGATGTCCGTGAACTCTTCGGCTTCATCACCATCCCCGCGATGATGAACGGCGTCGTGAGCGTCGGAGCAACCGGGCCGTTCAATCAGGCCAACTTCGACAAGCTCACGTCGTACTCGAACTACGGCACGAACGACGCGCTCGACATGGTTGCGCCGGGCGGAAACGGCGGGCTCCCGGGTGGCGTCACGGCAGACTACATCATCTCTGCCTGCTCGCGCTATGCGTTCGCCGGCGCGTGCGCCAGCGGAACGCGCTACCTGTTCGGCAACGGGACGAGCTTCGCCGCTCCGATGGTGTCGGGCGCTGCCGCCGTCGTCGAGTCGAACGTCGGGTCGATGCCGACCGGACAGCTCGAGACGTGCATCCTGTCGACCGCGGACTACGTCGGCGGTCCGCGCGGTCGCTACGGCAAGGGGCGCCTCAACGTGCGCGCGGCCTCGCTCTGCACCGGCAAGTAAGCCTCGATGTAGTTCGGCGCTCTCGGGAGCGCTTCGCGTCGCCCGGCGGCTTCGGCTGCCGGGCGACGTTCGCTTCTCCGGTCCGCGCGTGCGTTCGGAGCCGCGCGCCGAGCGCGTGAGTGCGAGGCCTGCGGCGGCACGTTGAGAGTACTTCCACGAAGCTCGCGAGTCGCGCCGAACGCTTACGACGCCGGCGGCATGGACCCACGCGCGGTGCATGGCTAGGCTTCGCCACCGATGGCTGACCACACCGAGGAAGAAGTCCTGGGCAAGGCGTACGACGGGCGTCTTGCACGGCGCCTGCTGCGATACGCATGGCCCTACCGCGCACTGATCGTATCGTCGCTCACGCTGCTGATGATCGAGGGGGCGCTGCAGCTCGTGGGGCCGCTCCTCACGCGCGAAGTGATCGACGTGGCGATTCCCGCGCGCGACAGCGCCGGGATCATGCGCGCCGTGATGCTCTTTGCCGCCACGCTGGCCGGACAATTCGCCTGCTCCTATGGCGAGACCGTGCTCACGGCTCGACTCGGCCAGCAGATCATGCACGACTTGCGCACGCAACTCTTCGCGCACCTGCAGCGGCTCCCGATCACCTACTTCGATCGCAACCCGGTCGGGCGTCTGGTCACGCGTGTCACGTCCGACGTGGAGTCGCTCAACGAGCTGTTCACATCGGGCGTGGTTGCCGGCCTGGGCGACGTCTTCACCCTGCTGGCCATCAGCATCCTGATGCTTGCGGTCGATTGGCGATTGGCGTTGGCGTCGTTCGCGGTGATCCCATTCGTCGTCCTCGCCTCGAACGTCTTTCGTGTGCACGTGCGCGAGGCGTATCGCGCCATTCGCACG
>CAZWVG010000351.1:0-5260 GCA_964637355.1 uncultured Gemmatimonadaceae bacterium | reverse complement strand
CCGCAGCCGATCCTCGACGCGACGAACGCGCTGATCTCGCGCGCCGAGGAGCGATTCACCAAGAACCTGTGGACGCGACGGGCAGGGGGAGAGAAGCCGTGGCTCGTGTCGGTGCAGGACGAGGCGCAGCAGACACGCTTCGTGGTGGAGCGCATTCTCGAGTTGCACGAGGAAGGAATCCCGCTCAGGGAGATGGCGGTCCTCTTTCGCGCCGGCTACATGTCGGCCGACCTGGAGATCGAGCTCACCAACCGGAAGATCCCGTTCGAGAAGTGGGGCGGACTCAAGTTCCTCGAGGCGGCGCATGTGAAGGACGTCCTCGCCTTCCTGCGCATCCTCGAGAATCCCCGTGACGAGGTGAGCTGGTTCCGCATCCTCCTCCTGCTGCCGGGAATTGGGGATACGACGGCGCGCTCGGCGATCGCTTCGATGGCGGGGGACGGGTGGGAGCCCGGATCCTTCGCGCGCTGGTCCCCGCCCCCGCGTGCCCGCGCCGCGCACGGAACGTTAGGCGCGCTCCTCGCGCAGCTCGCGGGGAGCGACAGCGACGACAGCGTCGGGCGCGACCTCGCGCGCATTCGTGTGGTCTACGACGACATCCTGCGCGAACGGTACGATCGGGTGGAGCCGCGACTCTCGGATCTCGACCAGCTGCAAGTCATCGCCGGCGGTTATCCGTCGCGCGGTGCCTTTCTCGCCGCGCTCGCGCTCGAGCCACCGCAGGCGACGCAGGACCTGGCCGGCGGGACGACCGACGAGGACGACGCGCTCATCCTCAGCACCGTGCACAGCGCGAAGGGAAAGGAGTGGGACGCGGTCTTCCTGATCTGGGCGGTCGACGGCTTCTTCCCGATGGCGCGGTCGATGAACGATGACGATGAACTCGAGGAAGAGCGGCGCCTGATGTACGTGGCGATGACGCGTGCGCGCGATCACCTCGCGGTCACGTATCCGCTCAATTCGTACGGGTCGCGACGTGGCGCCGACTACTCGATCGACCAGATGTCGCGCTTTCTCGACCGCGGCGTTCGCGAATACATGCAAAAGGTCGTGCCGCGCTGGGACGACGTTGCACCTGCCGAGCCCGAACTTCCCGCCGCGACGGTCAACCTTCGCGACCTCATGCGCCAGCGCTTCAAGTGACGCCGGCATCGCGCTGTTACTGCTGCAGCTGCAACCAATACACGTAGTACAGCCATCCGCCAGCGCCGATCAGCCCGGGGATGAACGCCACCCACAGCGACGCGCGACGCGTGCGGGGGATCGCAAAGAAGAGGAGCCAGAGCACCAGCGCGCAGCCGAAGGCACTCGCACTGTTCTGCCAGGTGACCTGCACCATCCGCGGACGAAAGAACTGCGAGAGGGCGACAATCGGTTCACCACGCAGTTGCGGCGCGCGCGCCATCCGCGCCAGCTCGAGCCCTCGACGGTACAGCACGATCGCACCGCCGACCGACACCGTCGCGACGAGCAGGACGCTGAAGGCAAGGCTCAGGTAGGGGATTCCCGGCTTCTTCGCCTCGAGCTTCGCCACGGTCGGGCGCAACTCTGTCTCCATCTCGATCGCGTCGCGCCACAGCGGAGCGTTCGCCGCGTTGTCACGTGGCGTGCGCGAGGCGAGGCCTTGCCGATGGGAGCGAGTCATGCGCGAGCTGCGAGCCTGGTCGGGGTGAGCACGTGTCGGTGGCGAGATCGGTGCACTGCGTTGGGACGAGACGATCGGAATCCTACACCGGAACTGCACGGGGAGTGAAGCGTATCCCCTCCCCGCTCGGGGAGGGGTACCTACGCTCCGCGTCAGGATCCGGCAGCACTGTGCGCGGCGTCACTCGGCGCCCGATCCAGCCAGCGCGCGAGTGCCCCGAATGGATCGTCGGGGGACTCCCGCACGAGACGCGCCACCGTGTTGACGGTCTCGACCAGCGATCCGCCCAGTCGACCGTGCACCGCATCAAAGACCCACAAATCCGCGGCGTATACCCTCCGGGCGAGCAATGAGGCGTTGTCGAGCGAGAGGCGTTGCAGCCGCTCGCGTGGGACGGTCGGGAGGCGCGGCGCCAGGTCGTCGAGGAGGCGGCGATGCATGCGCGCAAAGACCGAGTCTCGCGCCACGACGCGTGCCGCCGAGTCGCCCGGAAAGCGCGCATACGCCGAGTCCAGCGCGCTGAGCGTCGCGCCCCAGAACGAGCCGAGGAGCTTCTCGTCGTCCCACTCCGCCGCGACCGCGCGCGCGGCCTTCTCGTCCCCGCGCGCTCGGAAGAACTCCATCGCCCCGTGCGCCCCGACGAACGAGGCGAACGACTCGTTGAAGGTGACCTGTCCCTTCAGGAAGAGCGTGTTGTGCGTGAGCTCGTGGATGATCGTGTTCGCGAGGTCGAGGGAGTCGAGGCGAAGCGTCGTTGATAGCAGCGGATCGTTGAACCATCCAAGCGTCGAGAACGCCGACGCCGGGCGCAGGTAGGTGTCGAGCCCTTCGCGCTGCATCGCCTGCGCGGTGCGCTTCGCCTGGGCGAAATCGAAGAATCCCTTGTACGGAAAGCGCCCTACGACCGGGAACCACCAGGTGTACGGGGCGAGGGTGTCGCGTCGCGCCGCCGAGAGGACGAGGACGAGGGTGTCGCGCGTGAGCGCCGAGTACGTAGTGAACGACTCGCCGGCCTTGAGGTGCAGCGAGTCGATGGCGAAACGTCGCGCATCGACTACCAGCTGCAACGCCCGGCGTTCGTTCTCGCTTCCAACCGCCGAGTCGGCGAGGATGCCGGCGATCGAGCGACGCCTTGCGAGGATCTTTCCTTCCTCGAAGGCTGCACGCGAGATGTAGCGCCCCAAGGGAGTCAGGACGGCGAGGATCACGACCAGGATGAGCATGACGCCGATGATGCGTCCCGCCAGCCGCAAGAGTCGCCGCCCGCGGCGCGGCACGGCGCGGCTCGCGTCGCCCGTCACTCCCTCCTCCGGTGCGAGATCGCCGAACCTTTCAATCCCATAACCCGTTGGTTTGCAACAACATGCGTTTTCAGATGCAGCACCGGTGAAGGTTTGGCGCGATGCGGCGTGACCGCTAAGTTACGTCGAATGTCTTTCGTGCATCTCCACTGTCATTCCGAATATTCGCTCCTCGACGGGGCGAACCGGATTCATAGCCTGATCGAACGGGCGCAGGAGCTCGAGCAACCGGCCCTCGCCATCACCGATCACGGCAACCTGCACGCCGCCTGGGAGTTCCAGGAGAAGGCGCGCAAGGCGAAGCTCAAGCCGATCATCGGAATGGAGGCGTACGTCGCCCCCGGCGATCGGCGCCTCAAGGCCCGCGGCATGCCGGGGCAGAAGCCGTACTACCACCTCGTCCTCCTCGCCCGCGACATCGAGGGGTACCGCAACCTCGTCAAGCTCTCGTCCCTCGGCTACACCGAGGGGTTCTACACGCGCCCGCGTGTGGACCGCGAACTCCTCGCCAGGTACAACGCAGGGATCATCGTCTCGTCGGCGTGCATGGCCGGCGAGGTCGCGACACACCTGCTGCAGGGAGACGACGACGCCGCGCGCGAGGCGGCGGCCTGGTACGCCGAGACGTTCAAGGATCGCTACTACCTCGAGGTGCAGGCGCACGATTCGGAGGGGCAGTCGCGCCTCAACGAGCGGATCTTCGCGCTCTCGAAGGAGGTCGGTCTCCCCGTCATCGCGACCAACGACGCCCACTTCCTCAAGGCGAGCGATCACGACGCACACGACATCCTGCTGTGCATCGGGCTCGGGAAGGATCGCGAGGACAAGGACCGCATGCGCTACGACGGAGGGCTCTACTTCAAGAGCGCTCCCGAGATGGCCGAGCGCTTCCCGTCGCGCCCCGACGTCCTCGAGCAGACGCTGGCGATCGCCGACCAGTGCGACGTCGTCTTCTCCAAGAAATACAACGTCCCGTCGTTCCCGCTCCCCCCCGAAGTCGATAGCGAGAACGACTACCTGGTCCGCCTTGCAACTGACGGCGCTCGCGCTCGTTATGGCGAAGTCCTCAGCGACGAGGTGCAGGAGCGACTCAACTACGAGCTGAGCGTCATCACCAAGACGGGATACGCCGGCTACTTCCTCATCACCTACGACTTCATCAAGGCCGCGCGCGACCGCGGGATCCCCGTGGGGCCCGGGCGCGGATCGGCGGCCGGATCGCTGGTCGCCTACTCGTTAGGGATCACCGACGTCTGCCCGCTCAAGTACGACCTCCTCTTCGAGCGCTTCCTCAATCCGGAACGCGTCTCGATGCCCGACATCGACGTCGACTTCTGCTTCGAGCGGCGCGGCGAGGTGATCGAGTACGTGCGCGAGAAGTACGGGAAGGACGCGGTAGGACAGATCGTCACCTTCGGGACGATGAAGTCGCGCGCCGCCGTGAAGGACGTGGGGCGCGTGCTCGGCTTCACCCCCGCCGAGACCGACGCGCTGGCGAAGCTGATTCCCAACCAGCCGAACTTCTCGCTGACGGTGCACGAGGCGGTCGAGCGCGTCCCGGAAGTCAAGAAGCTCTACGAGACCGACGACCGCTACACCACGCTCCTCGACTACGCGATCGCTCTCGAAGGTTTGTCTCGCCACACGGGGGTGCACGCCGCGGGCGTGGTGATCGCCCCGGGGCCGCTCGACGACTACGTCCCGATCTGTACGCAGAGCTCCAAGGGAGCGGGCGCCGGGAGCGAAGAGTCGGTCGTCGTCACGCAATACGACATGAACTGCCTCGAGAAGGCGGGCATGTTGAAGATGGACTTCCTCGGGCTCACCACGCTCACGGTGATCCACGACGCGCTGCAGGCGATCGCGGCGCGCGGGAAGGCGGTCCCCGACCTCGATACGATTCCGTTCGACGATCCGGAGACCTACCGGATGCTGCGCATGGGGCGGACCTGCGGCGTCTTCCAGTTCGAGTCGCCGCTCGCCACCGACATGCTGCGCAGCATGCGCTGCGACCGGTTCGACGACCTTGTCGCCTCCAACGCGCTGATGCGCCCGGGGCCGCTCGACGCCGGCATGCACAAGGTCTATCAGCGGCGTAAGCGCGGCGAGGAGCCCGTCGTCTACGCGCTCCCCCAGCTCGAGGCGATCCTGCAGCCGACCTACGGCGTCATCACGTATCAGGAACAGGTGATGCGTATCGCCCAGGTGCTCGCCGGCATCTCGCTCGCCGAAGCCGACGTCCTGCGCAAGGCGGTCGGAAAGAAGGACGCGGAGCTGATCAAGGCGGAGCTCGGGAAGTTCGTGACCAAGGCGC
>CAZWVG010000350.1:0-5295 GCA_964637355.1 uncultured Gemmatimonadaceae bacterium | reverse complement strand
ACGGGATCATGGGGTCGCTCTTCTTCGCCCCGACCAACATCGACTTCCGCCCGGTCAACGGGATCTATCCGCTCCCGCCCTCGCTCGGAACCAATCCGCTCCTCGCGATCGACCGGATCCGCAATCCGCAGACGATCGATCGCTTCATCGGCTCGACCAAGCTCACCTGGACGCCGATCTCGTCGCTCCTCTTCGACTACACGTTAGGCATCGACAACACCGGCTTCGAGCAGCGGCAGTTCATCCCGCGCGGCGCGGTCCTCGGCACCTCTCCGCTGTCGACGGGGCAGTCGCAGTCCACCTGGCAGGGGAACCGCGTCATCAACCAGGATGGCGTCGGGACCTACACCTGGCCGACGATCGGGTCGCTCGAGCTGCGCACGACCGCGGGCTTCAACTACACATCGCAGCAGGTGCGCACCACGCTCGCCTCGGCCAACGGGCTCGCCCCGGTGGGCGACCTGGTGAGCGCTGGGTCGGTCTTCTCCGCGGGACAGACGGAGGTTGAGCTGCGCACGTTAGGCTTCTACGCGCAGCAGGAAGTCGCCTGGAAGGATCGCCTCTTCCTCTCGGCGGCGGCGCGCTACGACGCCTCGTCGACTTTCGCGCCGTCGGAGCGGTGGCAGCTCTTCCCCAAGTTCTCGGCGTCGTACGTGCTGCTCGACAACCGCCCCGGGTTGCTCAACAACCTGCGGCTGCGGAGCGCCCTCGGGTGGGCGGGGAGCCAGCCGGGGATCCTCAACGCCTACTCGCAGTTCGTCACCTTCGCCCAGCTCCCCTTCGCCGGGCGCCCGGGCTTCGCCAACGATGTGACGTTTGGCAATCCGTCGTTGCGGAACGAGCGGGCGCGCGAATGGGAACTCGGCGCCGAGGTCGGCGTGTGGAACGGTCGCGTCGCTGCGGAGGCGACGTACTACGACCGTATCGTCGACGACCTCCTCTTCTTCCGCCCCCTCCCGACGAGCACCGGCTTCTCGCGCCAGTTCTTCCCGATCGGGAGCATGTCCAACAAGGGAGTGGAGCTCCTCGTGCGCACGACGAACATCGACCGTCCCAAGGCGCAGTGGTCGTCGACGGCGACGTTCACCCACAACAAGAACATGGTGGAGTCGCTCGACATCCAGGACTTCCAGTCGGCCGGCGGCTACCCGAACCGCATCCGCGTCGGTGAGCCGGCGGGGGTGTTCTACGGCTCGTATGCCGCGCGCGACTGCGTGACCGGCGCGCTCCTCCTCGACTCGTTAGGGCGCTACCGACGGAGCAACCAGGCGGTGGACATGGGAGCGACGCTGGCGCAGCGCCGCGCCATCTCCAACGGGACGTGCAATGACTCGCTCAACAAGGTGATCGGCGACCCGAACCCCGCCTTCCTCGCCTCGCTTCTCAATGAGGTCACGCTCTTCCGCAAGCTGCGCCTGCGCGTCCTGTTCGACGGGACGTTCGGCAACGACATCATGAACCTGTCGACGCGCGCGCAGAACGCGGGGATCGCCAGCAACTCGAAGGAATTCGAGCGCGAACTCCTCCCGTACGGCGATCCGCGCAAGCTCCCGCCGGGGTTCAATGCCCGCACGCAGGGGATCTTCGAGTACTGGATCGAGGACGGGACGTTCATCAAGCTGCGCGAACTCTCCGCCAGCTACACGCTCGACTGGGCGCCGATCAAGCGGACGTTCCGCGACGGCATCGCGCTCACCCTCTCGGGGCGCAACCTGTGGGTGTGGACGGACTACAGCGGCTATGACCCCGAGATCAACCTCTTCGGCACCAACGCCGGCGGGCTCGGTTCGACGCAGACCACGGCCGCCGACCGCGGCTTCGACTTCGGTGGCTACCCCATTCCGCGCGTGTGGTCGATCAGTGCGCGATTCACGTACTGACCGGGAGCCCGATACACTCATGAGACTCTACACACGCATTTCATCCGCCCTGGCCGTCGCCTCGATCGCGACGTTCGCCGGGTGTTCGCTCGACCTGCAGAACCCCAACGCCCCGACCGAGCAGCAGGTGACGACGAGCCCCGACGGGGTGATCGCACTGGCCACCGGGCTGCAGGCGCGCTTCGCCACGTCGTACTTCAACTACGCCTACATGGCGGGGCTGGTGACCGACGAATTCGCCTCCACCAGCGCGGCGCTCGTCTCCATCAGCGACGCCGAGCAGGGGGCGGTACCGCAGGGGACGGGGATCGCCGAGAACGTCTTCAACTCGATCTACCGCACGGTGCGCACCGCCGATGACCTCCTCACCGGGGCCAACGCGCTCGGCGCGCAGCTCGACCCGGGGACCAAGAGCGGGTTGCAGGCTTTGGCCTACACGCTCAAGGCCGAGGCGTTAGGCGAGGCGCTGCAGTCGTACCAGAAGCTCCCGATCAAGACGTTCGGCGAGGTGGCCCCGGTCTACGTGACGCGCGCCGAGGCGCTCCCGTACGTGCGCGCGCTCCTTGACTCGGCGACGGCCACGCTGGCGGCCGCTCCCCCGAGCGCATTCTTCAATGCCAATATCCTCACGCCAGGCGTTTCGCTCACCAGCATCCTCGACCTCTTCCGCGCGCGTTATGCGCGGATGGCGAACGACGATGCCGGCGCGCTGGCCGCGGCGAACCTCGTCCCGCGTACCGGGACGGCGGCGTTCAACGTCCTCACCTTTCCTGCCCCGGCGGTGAATCCGTACTCCGGCGTGACCGGCGGAACCAACGGGATCGCCGTCAGGCGCCAGTGGCGGCTCTCGATGACCGCCGAGGATCGGCGCTATCAGTATTTTGTCACACCGTCGACCACACTCACCGGGCGCATCGGCGCGCTCCTCGATCCGTGGCTGCGCTACGCGAGCCCGCAGGCGCCGCTCCCGGTGTACTTCCCCGACGAGGCGCTGCTGATCAAGGCTGAGGCTCTCGCCAATCAGAATCAACTTGCGGCGTCGCAGGCCGTGCTCGATTCGGTGCGTACCGATTGCACCGGCGGGCGCGGGCTCGACGATCCCAAGGCGTGTCTTTCGCCGCTCGCCGGTTCTCTCACCCAGGCGCAGCTCCTCGCCGAAATCTACGTGCAGCGTCGTTATGAGCTGCTGGGGACCGGGCTCCGCTGGGAGGATTCGCGCCGGCGCGGGGCGATCCGCGGCCCGGTGGCGGCGCCGAATGTTCCCGCCGACGGGCAGCGCTGCTGGCTCCCGTACGCGTTAGGCGATCGCAACGCGAACCCCAACGCCACGTTCACTGTACTTCCCGACCCGGTCGAACCGACGGGATTCCCTGCCTCCTGCCCACTCCAGTGAGGCGCCGACTCATGCCGACTATTTTCCACTTGCCGAATCGTTCGCCTGCCGCACGTCCCCTCGCGCGCGCGCGCCTAACGCGTGCCCTCCTTCGCCTGGCCGCGCTCGGATCGGTGTTCGCGCTCGCCGCAGCGTGCGGAACGGAGAAGGCCGCCGGACCGCTGGAGCCGACCGGAACGCAGGGGCGCGTGCGCTTCGTGAATGTCATCACCGACACCACGCGCGGGCGCGTCAACGCGATCCTCGAGCATCTCCCGCTCGGGGTCAATCTCACCTACACGCAGAGCACGCCGGCCACGCTCGCGGCGCCGAACACGGCGACCTACGCGGCGATCCTCACCGGCGACCGGACGATCGAGCTCAAGCGCACCGCCGACACCACCGTGACCGTGGCGACGATCAGCGTGAACATCGGTGAAGGCGTCGATCGCAGCGTGTACGCGATCGGTGGCGTGGGGGGCTCGCCAATCTCCGGCTTCTTCACCACCGACACCAATCCCGCACCGGCGGCAACACAGGTGCGGCTCCGCATCGTCAACCTGAGCCCCACCGCTGGCGCCGTCGACGTCTTTCTGACGGCGACAGGCGCCGATCTGGCCGCTGCGACGCCGGTTGCGTCAAGCGTCGCGTACAAGGGCGTGTCGAATTACTTCACGGCGGCGCCCGGGACCTACCAATTGCGTGCAGTACCGGCGGGGACGGCGCCGGCGAGTCGCGCGTCGAGCGTCAGCATCACGCTCTCGTCGCTCGCGCTTGCGGGCGGTACCGGGCGCACGCTGGTCGCCGCCGACAACGTGACCGGCGGCGCACCGCTGCGATTCTTCGTGCTCTCAGATCGTTAGGAGGCAGTGCACCAACAGGCGACACGCTCGGGCCGGCGCCTCGCGCCGGAGCGCGTCGCCTGTTGGTGAGATATCCTCTCAGCTCGTGGAGAAGACAGACTCGCCGTGGAGACCTAACGCGGTCGGCTCGGCGAGCCGTGGTGTCACTGATCGTCGCCGATCGCGCCAGCGCCCTGCGCTGGCCGCCGCCGTCAACATTCAGTGAGATGGGTCTATTTGCAGCCGTGCTGCCCGCTTGGCGTCAGGCAGGTGAAGCGCAGCTTCACCCCGTTCACGACCGTCTCGGCGATGGTCGAGACCGTGCGGATCGGAGTTCCGGTGGCGAGCTGCGGGGGGCGTCCAGCCATGTGCTGCATGTCGATGCTGAACGCTACGCGATACTGGGCCTGCTCGCAGTGCGAGACGCCGAGCACGTTGCTGTGGCGCAGCGTGTCGGGACACGTTCCCAGCGCCGCCGACTCGGCGAGCTTGAGCCATCCCGACGTGCCGTACCACGCGCGGCTGATGTCGGGCTTTCCCTGCGCGTTGTCGCTTCCGTCGTTCTGCATCGCCGAGCCGGCGGCGTAGACGGCGAACGTCGATGCGCCGGGGCCTAACGAGACAGGGCTGACGATCGGCACCGAGTCGGCCGGGGAGGTGAAGGCGACGATGCGCGTGGTGCCGGCGTCGGTGCGGCGCCACCCCACCAGCGTGCGGCGCGCGGGAGGGCGCGTGGCGACGGGGAGCGCCGGATCCCACCACGCCGTGTTCACGAACGCGTCGTAGCTCTCGACCGTTTCGCCGACCTGCACGTCGAGGCGCGACGGCGTGACACCCCCGCGTACGGCAAGCGCCGCGTAGGCAAACCCGTCGGAGCGGGCAAGGTCACCGTAGTCGCCCGCGGCGCGCGACATCGCATCGAAGGTCTGGGCGAGCGGATTCTCCCAGGTGTCGACCGGCTCGGTCGTCCCCGGCGCATCGACGCACGAGCTCGCGACGAGCGCCGCCGCCGCGAGGACGAGCGCCTTCCAGCGGCGGCGCGAGGACGCCGAGCGCACGGTGCGCGCGCTGGCCGACGTCGCGTCGTGCGATTTCACGCGGAGGGAGGAGTGTTCGAGCATGCCATGCTATGAGACACGGGTCGTGGCGCGCTCCCTTATGGGGGCGGCGCGGACCTCGGCTACGTGGCGCGGTACTTTGC
>CAZWVG010000349.1:0-5310 GCA_964637355.1 uncultured Gemmatimonadaceae bacterium | reverse complement strand
GTTGTTGGCGGCGCAGTCGGCCGCCGCACCGGCGTCGCGCCCGCACACCGCCGACGACCTCGCGCGCTTCTTCGCCGAGTGGCGCGAGTTCCAGAAGCCCAAGCTCGTGGACGGCGTCCCCGACTACTCGGCGATGGCGATGACGCTGCAGGCGCGCGCGGCGACGTCGTTCCGGCGCCGCCTCGCCGCCTTCGACACGACGGGATGGTCGGTGCCGCAGCAAGTGGACTATCACGTGATCCGCGCCGAGATGAACGGCCTCGACTTCGATCATCGTGTGCTGCGCCCCTGGGCGAACAACCCGGCCTTCTACGTGACCGTGTTCGCCGAGCAGAGCGACCAGCCCGCGCGCGAGGGGCCGTTCGCGTACGGCGCCGTGGAGCTGTGGAAGTACCGCTACCCGCTCGCGGCGTCGGACGCTGCCGACGTGGAGCGTGGGCTCTCGGTCATCCCCGCTCTCCTCGACCAGGCACGCAGGAACCTCATCGGGAACCAGCGCGACATCTGGACCTACGGCGTCGGCGCAATCCGCGACCAGTCGCGTGAGTTGGCAAACTTCGAGAAGCAACTCACCAGCGAACCCGCCACGCTCCGCGGCGCAGCCGCGCGCGCACGGGCGGCGTCGGACTCGTTCGCGACGTGGCTCGAGTCGAAGAGTGCCACAAAGACCGGCGCCTCGGGGGTCGGGATCGGCAACTACAACTGGTACCTCAAGAACGTCATGCTCGTCCCCTACACATGGAGTGACGAGGTACTCATCATGCAGCGCGAGCTGGCACGTGCGCACGCCTTCCTCGCGCTCGAGGAGCTGCGGAACGCCAAGCTCCCGCCACAGCAGCCCATCGCGTCCGCTGCCGAATTCGACACGAAGTTCGGCGCGGCGGTGCCGGAGTACCTCGGATACCTCCGCGACCACGACCTGATGACGGTGAAGCCGTGGATGGACGCCGCGCTGCGTGCGCGACTCGGGAAGTTCTCGCCGGGACCGCGCGAGTTCTTCACCGAGGTGGACTATCGCGATCCGGTGGTCATGCGCACGCACGGCTACCATTGGATAGACCTCGGCTACATGGAGCATGAGCCGCACCCGGATCCCATCCGGCGCGGTCCGCTCCTCTACAACATCTTCATCACCCGTACCGAGGGACACGCCACCGGCTGGGAGGAGCAGATGCTCCAGGCGGGGATGTTCGACGCTCGCCCGCGTTCGCGGGAGCTCATCTACATCCTCCTGGCGCAGCGCGCCGCGCGCGCGTTAGGCGACCTGCGCATGCACGCAAATCTTGCGACGATCGAGCAATCGGCGGAGTTCACGACGGCGAACGTTCCGCGTGGGTGGCTGAGCCTCAAGGGAAATCTCGTGCGCTTCGAGCAGCACCTGTACCTCCAGCAACCGGGGTACGGCACGAGCTACGTGATCGGGAAGCTCCTCGGTGACCGTCTCCTCATGACGCGCCGGCAGCAGCTGGGCGATGCATTCTCGTTCCGGAAGCACATGGAGGCGTTCGATGCCGTCGGGCTCATCCCGACGACGCTGGTCGACTGGGAGATGACCGGAGTGCTTCGCGATGACGTGAAGCAGATGCTGCGCTGATGCCGATGCGATATGTGAAACTCCTGGCGCTCCTTCTCCTGACGTCGGCATGTGCCGGCCACTCGCGTTCCGGACGAACCACCCCTGCCGCGAGTCGTGCGCAAGCTCCGCTCGACACCGCTGCCATTCTCTCGTCGGCTCGGCAGGACATCGATGACGCAAACGCCGCATGGTTTCCCGCCCTCCAGCGGCGTGACGCCGTAGCGATTGCCGCCGCCTACGCCGACAGTGGCCTCTTCATCGGACCGGATGGGAGCGTCGTGCGCGGACGCGACGCCGTGGCGCGGATGTACGTGATGCGCCTGCAACGGATGCCGGGCGCGCGGGCGGGAGGCATCGTGCAGGGAGGCATCGCCGTGGCCGGCCCCGACACGATCTATGAGTGGGGTTCCGGGTGGCTCGAGCTCACGCCCTCGACTCCCGGTGGACAACCTATCCGGAGCGGGGGGCGCTACCTCACGGTCTGGCAGCGAGGGTCGGACAGCCACTGGCACATCATCCGGAATGTGTCGCTTTGAGGCTCGGGAACCGGGGTCGGCGAATCGTTGCATCGCGCCTTTGGTCGCCCACCCACGGTCGGGAGCTGAGGGCGACGCCATTTGTCACGCGCCGACTTGCTCCTGACGTAGCGTGAGGAACTAGCCTGCCCGGCACCGCCGCGATCGTCGCGGCTACCCGTCCCCGCTCCTCGCTTTCCGCCCCGCCGATGTCATCGCCCGTCACCATCCCGCACGCCAGCGTCCACCCCCTGCACTCGGCGCACGCCGACGCCGACTTCCAACTCTGGATTGCCGAACCGGTCGCCGGGATGTTCCCATTTCCGCCGGGACCTCGGCGAGTGCTGTACGTCCTCGACGCCAACCTCTTCTTCGGCACCGCGGTCGAGATGACGCGGATCATGAGCCAACTCTACGGCGAACTGCCCCCGCTCCTGGTCATTGGGATTGCCTACGACACCGACAGCCCGGTACTGCAAGGCGAGCTGCGTGCGCGCGACTTCACGCCGACCGCCAACGCAGGATTCGGCGCGGAGCCGCCCAAGATGCCTGGCCCGATGCCGGAGCCGACGCTTCCCGAGGGGCGCCGACTGGGACGCGCGCCGCACTTCCTCGACTTCCTCACGAAGGAAGTCCGCCCGTTCGTCGAGTCCCGCTACGACGTTCTTCCCGGCGGGTCGACGCTCTTCGGCTCCTCACTCGGCGGACTCTTTGCCGTGCATGCGCTCCTCGAGCGCCCCGACGCGTTCGACGCCTACATCGCCGTGAGCCCCGCGCTCTGGTGGGACCAGACCGCGTTGCTGGGGCGCGAAGCGCAACTCGCGGCGGAGCGAAGCGATCTCGCGTCGACGCTCTTCCTGGCCGTCGGGAGCGGTGAGGAGCGTGCCGACATCCCGATGCTCGCCTCGTTCCGGATGATCTCCAACCTTCAGGCGCTCGCCGGGCAGTTGCGGGGGCGCAGCTATCCGTCGCTCGACCTCGAGACCTTCGTCGCCGACGGCGAGTCGCACACCTCGGTCGTTCCGGTGGCGCTGACGCGCGGATTGCGCTACGTCTTCCGCTCGCTGCGCCGCATGCCGCCGGCGCCTCCACCGACCGCCTGATGCGCGATTGGTTCGCGTACACTCCACCAAACGTCCGTGCACATCTCATCGGTTCGTTCGCTCGCGCTGTGCGTTCTCACGTGGGTCGCCTCCGTCTCGCTGGGAGCTTGCGACCGATCGGGTGACGGCGAACCGACCGTCCCGCCTGGCGACTGGCGTGTGACGGGAGGTGAGCCTGGCAACTCCCGCTACTCGTCGCTCAGGCGCATCACGCGCGCGAATGTCGCGAAATTAGCAGTCGCCTGGACGTATCACACCGGCGATGCTCCAGAAGGTGGTTCGCAGATCCAGGCGACCCCCATCGTCGTCGACGGTGTGCTCTACACCACCACGCCCGCGCTCAACCTCATCGCCCTACGCGCCGACAGCGGCACCCGCCTCTGGTCGTTCGACCCGTTCGCGGGGCATGAGCGCGAGTCGCATGCGAACCGCGGCGTCGTGTACTGGTCCAATGGGACTGATCGCCGGATCCTCTTCACTGCGGGGCGTCATCTCTTTGCGGTCGACGCAGCGACCGGACTACCCATCCGGAGCTTCGGCGATTCGGGGTCGGTCGACCTCGGCGCCGGCCTCGATCGCGACGTCGGCACGACGCAGGTCATCGCCACCAGTCCGGGGGTGATCTATCACGATCTCCTCATCCAGGGGACGCGCGTGGGTGAGGGCGAAGGGTCGGCGCCGGGAAACGTGCGGGCCTTCGACGTGCGCACCGGGCGACTGCGCTGGACCTTCCACACGATTCCCCAACCAGGGGAAGCAGGATACGAGAGCTGGCCTAACGGTGAGTGGGAACGGGCCGGAGGGGCGAACTCGTGGCCGGGCATGAGCGTCGACGTGCAACGCGGTCTCATCTTCGTCCCCACCGGTTCGGCGACTCCCGATTTCTACGGCGGCCAACGTGCCGGGGCGAACCTGTACGCCAACACGCTCCTCGCGCTCGACGCGACGACCGGGCGACGCGTCTGGCACTTCCAGACCGTGCATCACGACATCTGGGATCGTGACCTTCCCGCAGCGCCGAACCTGTTGACGGTCACGCGCGACGGAAAGCCGGTCGACGCCGTCGCGCAGATCACCAAGTCGGGGTTCGTCTTTCTCTTCGATCGCGCGAGCGGTGCACCGCTCTTTCCCATCGAGGAGCGCGCCGCTCCGAAGTCGGACCTGATCGGCGAGGAGACCTGGCCTACACAGCCGTTTCCTACGCTCCCCGCGCCATTCGCTCGCCAGGCGATGAGCGACTCGGACCTGACGACGCTCTCGCCAGCTGCAAACGCTGCGGCGCGTGCGCGTTTCGCTCGGCTACGCCACGACGGACTGTTCGCGCCGCCGAGTCGCGAGGGGACGATCGTCCTCCCGGGCTTCGACGGTGGCGGCGAGTGGGGAGGCGCGGCGGTGGACCGCGAGACCGGGGTGCTCTACGTGAATGCGAGCGACGTCCCGTGGATCGCGGCGATGCGCGACACGGCTACCGTCGGTGCAGCTGACGGAGCGGTCCGCAGCGGGGCGCAGGTGTACGCAGCGGCGTGCGCCAGCTGTCATCGGGCGAACCGTGAGGGCGACGGGGACCGCGTCCCCTCGCTCGCCGGACTCGCCAAGCGACGGTCGATGGACGACGTGCTCGGCCTCCTCGAGCAGGGGCGGGGATTCATGCCGTCGTTTGGGCGATTGCGCGACGGCGAAAGGCGGGCGGTCGCGGCCTTCGTCCTAGGTCTCCCGGCACCCGCGCCGCCGGCGAACGATTCGCCGCACGCCGCCGAGCTCGAGGCGTCACGCGGACAAAGCGCGCGCTCCCCCTACGAGTTTGTCGGCTACGAGCGCTGGCGCGACGCCGAGGGCTATCCCGCCATCAAGCCGCCGTGGGGGAGGCTGAGCGCGATCGATCTCAACACGGGGGCGTATCGCTGGCGCATACCACTGGGGACGCACGCCGAGCTCGAGGCACGCGGCCTCACGAATACCGGGACCGAGCAATACGGCGGGCCGATCGTGACCGCCGGGGGGCTCGTCTTCATCGCCGCCACCACCGACCGCCGCATTCGCGCGTTTGACTCGGCGACCGGTACGCTGCTATGGGAGGCGCCGCTCCCGGCGGCGGGGTTTGCGACGCCGAGCACGT
>CAZWVG010000348.1:0-5355 GCA_964637355.1 uncultured Gemmatimonadaceae bacterium | reverse complement strand
TCATCGGTAACCTCAAGACGCTCGTCCTGAGCATGGCCGACGACGTCGAAGAAGCGGTGCTCCGCATCGGCAAGAACGAGGCAGGACCCGTGACCGGCGCAGACATCGAAGAGAATGGCAGCGTCCGGGTCGTCAATCCGAATCACCACCTCTTCACGCTCCAGGACGCGCGCGACATCAACGTCGAGCTCTACGTCAACAAGGGGCGTGGCTACGTCGAATCCGATTCGCACCTCGTCGATCGCGGACTCCCGATCGACCTCGTGCGCGTCGATGCGCTCTACAATCCGGTGCGTCGCGCGAACTTCTCGGTCGCCGAGACTCGCGTCGGACAGCGCACCGACTACGATCGCCTCACGCTGACGGTCGAGACCAACGGCACCATCGCCCCTGAAGAGGCGGTGAGCTACGCCGCCGCCCTCGCCCAGACGCACTTCCAGTACTTCGCCTCGTTCGGCTCGCACGCTTCGGCGCCGATGTCGATGGGGGGCGAGAGCGCCGGCGGCGACGCCGCACGCCTTGCCCAGCTCTTCAAGGCAGCGATCGACGACCTCGAGCTGTCGGTCCGCTCGGTCAACTCGCTCAAGAACTCGAACATCCGCACCCTCGGGGACCTGGTCCGCCAGACGGAAAACCAGATCCTGCAGGTGAAGAATTTCGGCAAGAAGTCGCTGCAGGAGATCGCCGAACTCCTGGAGCGCGAAGGACTGAACTTCGGCATGCGCTACGAAGAGAACGGCGACGGCGTGCGGATCATCGATTGGGGCACCCCGCCGAGCCGCGCCGCGGCGAACGCGCCAGACGACGAAGAGGAGTAACACTGCAATGCGTCACAGGAAAGCGGGGCGCCAGCTTCGCCGTACGAGCGAACAGAAGCTCGCGCTCATGCGCGGACTCGCTTCGTCGCTGATCGAACACGGTGCCATCGAAACGACCGAAGCCAAGGCCAAGGAACTGCGCCCCTTCGTCGAGAAGCTCATCACCAAGGCTCGCTCGGGGACGTTGCACGACCGGCGCCTCGCCGTCGTGCACATCCACAAGCGGGAGATTGCCGACAAGCTGTTCAAGGAAGTCGGGCCGAAGTTCGTCAAGCGCCCCGGCGGTTACACGCGCATTCTCAAGACCGGTCACCGCAAGGGCGACGGGGCGGAGATGGCGCGCATCGAGCTCGTGGAGGGCTGAGCCATGGCCATCAATCGCAATCGCTGCTACGTCTGCGAGAAGGGCGTCACCTACGGCAACAACGTCTCGCACGCCAACAACAAGGTGCGCCGTACCTGGAAGCCCAACCTCCAGGTGGTGCGCGTGCAGAGCGAAGGAAAGATCATCAAGGTTAAGGTCTGCACGCGTTGCCTCGCCGCCGGCAAGGTGCAGCGCGCACCGCGCGGTACTGCGGTCGCGTGAGCAGCGCGTTCTGTCCGATGACGATCGAAGGGAGCGCGTTAGGCGCTCCCTTTTTCTTTGTCGGGGCCCGCTCCGCATGAGCGACACGCTGACGCGTCGTGCGTCGCGAACGGCGCTCGTCACCGGAATCTCCGGGCAGGATGGGTCGTATCTGGCCGAGCTTCTCCTCGCGCGCGGTTATCGTGTGGTCGGGACGACGCGACATCGCGCCGACGCGGCGCCGTGGCGCATCGCGCACCTCGCCGATCGCGTCGCACTGGAGGAGGTGGACCTGCGAGACGCGGAGGCTGCGCGTGCAGTCGTGGCGCGCGTCGCCCCCGATGAGGTCTACCATCTCGGCGCCGCCTCACGCGTCGACGAATCGTGGCGTCACCCCACCGAGTCGCTCGTCGCGAACGCGGGAAGCACGGCCAACCTCCTCGATGCGGTGCGCAACGAGCGCCCCTCGGCGAAGCTCCTCATCGCGTCGTCGTGTGAGATCTTCGGGAAGCCTGAGACGGGTCCGCAAAACGAACGCACGCCACTCGCTCCAGCTACCCCGTACGGCGTTTCGAAGGCCGCGGCATACTGGTTGACGGTGAACTACCGCGAGAGCCACGGCGTCTTCGCGGCTTCGGCGATCCTGTACAACCACGAAAGCCCACGCCGCAGCGCCAACTTCGTCACGCGGAAGATCACGCTCGGCGCAGCGCGCATCGCCGCGGGGCTCGAGCGCTCGCTCACACTCGGCAATCTCGAGGGACGGCGTGACTGGGGCTTCGCCGGCGACTACGCGGACGCGATGTGGCGCATGCTGCAGCTGGACCGCCCGCGCGACATGGTCATCGGCACCGGTGTCTCGCATTCGGTGCGCGACTTCTGCGAACGCGCATTCGCCCTTGTGGGGCTCGACTACCGGCAACACGTCGTCGCGGATCGCTCGCTCTTTCGGCCGGTCGATACGACGGCGCTCGTCGCCGATCCTCGCCTCGCGCGCGAAGCGCTGGACTGGACGCCGGCGACCGATTTCGATGCACTCGTCGCGATGATGGTTTCGGCCGACCGGGAGCGCGTGCAACGCGGTGAGTCGATGTAGATTTCCCGCGCGCATCGGCCACGCCGAGAGCGTCACGCCTCACCTTTCCGCGCGTGCCGGACCGTCTCGACGGCGGCCACCATTCAAGTCGACGGGCGTCTCGCGCCCCGACCTCGTTCTCTGCACTTAGTCTTTCCGACATGCCTCGTCGTACCGACATCCACAAGATCCTCCTCATCGGCTCCGGCCCGATCGTCATCGGACAGGCAGCCGAGTTCGACTACTCGGGGACCCAGGCGGCCCGTGCGCTACGAGAAGAGGGATACGAGGTCATCCTCGTGAACTCGAATCCGGCGACGATCATGACCGACCCCGAGATCGCCGACCGGACCTACGTGGAACCGGTGACGCCGGAGTTCGTCGAGCTGGTGATCGAGAAGGAGAAACCCGACGCGCTCCTCCCGACCATGGGAGGACAGACGGCGCTCAACGTGGCGATGAAGCTCTCCGAGCGCGGCGTGCTGGCGAAGCACGGCGTGGAGCTCATCGGGGCGAAGGCGAAAGCGATCAAGATGGCCGAGGATCGCCAGGAGTTCGCCGAGGCGATGGCGCGCATCGGGTTGCAGGTGCCGCAGGGGAAGATCGCCACGACCTGGGATGAGGCCATGGCGATCGCGGAGTTCACGGGCTTCCCGGCGATCATCCGCCCGGCCTTCACGTTAGGCGGTTCGGGGGGCGGGATCGCCTACAACCGCGAAGAGTACGAGGACATCTGCCGCCGCGGGCTCGCCGAGTCGCCGGTGAGCCAGGTGCTGATCGAGCGCTCGCTCCTCGGGTGGAAGGAGTTCGAGCTCGAGGTGATGCGCGACTATGCGGACAACGTCGTCATCGTCTGCTCGATCGAGAATCTCGATCCCATGGGGGTGCATACCGGCGACTCGATCACGGTCGCCCCGGCGATGACGCTCACCGATCGCGAGTACCAGGTGATGCGCGACGCGGCCGTCGCGGTCATCCGCGAGATCGGCGTCGAGGCCGGCGGGTGCAACATCCAGTTTGCCATCAATCCCGCCGACGGCGAGCTGGTGGTGATCGAGATGAACCCGCGCGTGTCGCGCTCCTCGGCCCTCGCCTCCAAGGCGACCGGCTTCCCGATCGCCAAGATCGGGACGAAGCTCGCCGTGGGATATCGCCTCGACGAGATCCCCAACGACATCACCAAGACGACGCCGGCGTCGTTCGAACCGGTGCTCGACTATGTCGTCGTGAAGTGCCCGCGCTTCGCCTTCGAGAAGTTCGCGCGCGCCAACCCGTACCTCACCACGCAGATGAAGTCGGTGGGGGAGTCGATGGCGATCGGGCGCACGTTCAAGGAGGCGTTCCAGAAGGGGATGCGCGCACTCGAAATCGGGCGCGCGGGTTGGACCGTCGGCGCGCGTGCGGCCGACGACCGACTGCCGGACGACTCGATCGAGTCGCTGCGCGGGGCGTTAGGCAAGCCGTCACCGGAGCGCATCTTCGAGGTCAAGCGCGCCATTCTCGCCGGGATGACGACCGAGCAGCTCTACGACATCACCGCGATCGACCCCTGGTTCCTCGAGCAGATGCGCGAGCTCGTGGAGGCGGAGCGCGAATATGCGGCGCTGCCGAGCGTTGGGGCCGACGACATCCGCGCGATGAAGCGCATGGGCTTCTCCGACCGGCAGCTCGGCGAACTGCGCGGGGAGAGCGAGGAGGCGGCGCGCGCACGCCGCTGGGAGGCCGGGGTCCATCCCTCGTACAAGATGGTCGATACCTGCGCCGGCGAGTTTCCGTCCAGCACGCCGTACCTGTACTCGTCGTACGATGACGAGAGCGAGGCGCCGCGCACCGGGCGCAAGTCGGTCATCATCCTCGGGAGTGGCCCCAACCGCATCGGGCAGGGGGTCGAGTTCGACTACATGTGCGTGCGTGCCGTCCTCGCCCTGCGCGAGCGCGGCTACGAGACGATCATGGTCAACTCGAACCCCGAGACCGTCTCCACCGACTACGACACGTCGGACAAGCTCTACTTCGAGCCGCTCACGCTCGAGGATGTGCTGGAGATCGTGCGGCGCGAGGAGCCGTTAGGCGTCATCGTGCAGCTGGGGGGGCAGACGCCGCTCAAGCTCACGAAGGGGCTCGAAGCGGCCGGGGTGAAGATCCTCGGGACGAGCCCTGACGCGATCGACATCGCCGAGGACCGCAAGCGTTTCGAGGCGGTCGCGCGCGAGCTGGGGATCCGGCAGCCCGATGCCGGCACCGCGACGAGCGTGGATGAGGCGGTCGGGATCGCCGAGCGCATCGGCTATCCCGTGTTGGTGCGTCCGTCGTACGTGCTCGGCGGTCGCGCGATGCAGATCGTGTACGACGAGGCGTCGATGCGGAGCTACTTCGAGACGGCCGCCCGCGTGAGCGAAGAGCGCCCCGTCCTCGTCGATCGCTTCCTCGAGGATGCCTATGAAGCCGACGTCGATGCGGTGAGCGACGGGACGCGGGTGGTGATCGGCGGGGTGATGCAGCACATCGAGGATGCCGGGATCCACTCGGGCGACTCGGCGTGCGTCCTTCCGCCGTACGTCGTGCGCGCCGAGGACATCGCGACGATGAAGGAGAACGCCATCGCCATGGCGCGAAAGCTTGGCGTGGTTGGGCTCATCAACGTGCAGTTCGCGGTGAAGGACGGCGTGGTGTACGTGCTCGAGGTCAATCCGCGCGGGAGCCGCACGATTCCGTTTGTCTCGAAGGCGATCGGCGTTCCGCTGGCGTCGGTGGCGGCACGCTGCATGGTCGGTGAGACGCTCGAGGAGATCGGCTTCACCGAGGAAATCGTCCCGCCGTATATCTCGGTGAAGGAGGCGGTCTTCCCCTTCACCAAGTTCCGCGAGTTCGATCCGCTCCTCGGCCCCGAGATGCGA
>CAZWVG010000347.1:0-5382 GCA_964637355.1 uncultured Gemmatimonadaceae bacterium | reverse complement strand
GCATCGGCGGGCTTGATCCCGTCGAAGTGCAGGAGTTCCTCGCGCGCCTTCTGGAAGGCGGCGTCGGTGTCGGCCGGCGGGAGTGCGCTCAGCAGCACATCGAGCACACCGAGCTGCTTGGTGGTGAAGCGCAGGTTCCCGTCGACCAGCGTCCCGGCAGCTGCAAGAAAGCCCGACTTCTCCAGCCAGTCGCCTTCGAGCATCCCCAGCGAGTCGTCGCTCAGGCGCACCGTACGCTCGCCGCGCCGTACCGCCGCGAGGAGCGCCGGGAGTGTCGCCGTCACGCCGTCGCCGAAGCTGAGCGAGGCGCCGAGGTCGAACCAGTCGATCCCGGAGTGCACCTCGACCGAGAGTTCTCCAGCGGTCCGCAGCAGGTGTCCCTCGAACTCGACGTGCCATCCCTCGGCACTGAGGAGGAAGGCAATCTCCTCTCCCTTCGCTTCGGCCACGCGGCGGGCGTAGCGTGCGGTCGAATAGTCGTACTCCCACTTGAACCCCAGCCGCTCGAGACGGCGCGCGAACGTCTCCTCGGCGCCGCGATTGCGCCTGACGATGCGCCGCTCCCCCTCCTGGAAGAGCGCAGCGCTGGCCGCGTCCTCGTCGACCACGGTACCGGCGTAGTCGAAGGAGAGCGCCGCTTCGTACTTCCCGGGGCTCCACGGCGTGCGCGCGATCTGGCGCAAGGCGACGCGCGGTTCGGGGGCGGCCTCGAGCGTCGACAGCTGCAACTCGGGGGGGAGCTCGAGCGGGGGGAGGCGCGGAAGCGAATGCAGCTCGGCGACGAGGTCCTCGGCGTCGCCGCGCGGCACCTCCACCTGCAGGTCGGTGCGCAGCGCCGGCACCAGGTCGAAGGCGCCGTGGTCGATCCAGCGCGAGGCCTTGCCGCGCGCGATGAGGAGCCCGTCGCGCATGAAGAGCACCGGCTCGGTGAGCGGCATGACCTCGTCCTCGCGCGCGAGGTGCCCATCCAGCCGGTACGTCTCGTGGTCGGGCGTCCCCTGCACCGCCAGCCGCAAGTCCCACGGCTCACCGTCGTCCCAGGCGAGGGGGGAGAGGTCGTCGCTGCGCGGCGAGGGGCGCACGAGGCAGCGTCCGGACTCGCACATCCGCTTTAGTGTGGTCTCGATCGCCGACGCCGCGAGGATGAATCGGCGGGTGCTGCTCCCCGGCGCATGATGGCCGAATTCTGGCTGGGCGCCGAGGAGGAGGTGCGCGATTTCGCGATCGACGAGTTCCGGGGCGGCAAGCCACTGGGGCCTCGTCAGGCGGAACTGGCGAACCGCGCCCCAATCGCCGCTCTTCTGCAGCGACTGCATCGCCAACTCCACCACCAACCCTTCCTGGCGCTCGAAGGTGTGCGGGATGTCGACGATGTAGAGAATCTGCTTCCCCGCGGGATACTCGCTCGCTTCGCGCTTTTGCGCATCGGCGCCGGGCGCCAGCGCAGGGGAGAGCGCGCGCAGCTTGTTGACCCACGGGCGCGGATCGGCGGGCGGCGCCTGGCGCACTGGCGGGAGTGCGGCCTGCAACTCCGCGGCTTCGCGTGCGCGTGCCTCCTCGGCGAGGCGCGTCGCTTCGCGCTCGGCTTCCCGCCGGCGTTCGGCCTCCTTTTCCTCCGCCTCGCGCAGCGCGCGCGACTCGGCGTGGTAGGCGTCGTCGGGGGTGTGTGGAAGGATTCCCGCGCGATCGCAGGTGACGATCGCCGCCCAGAGGTGCTTGCAGTTGCCGTATTCCTGCGCGTACGAGCAGGTGCAATGCAGCTCGAGGCGATCGCCCGGGATCGCCCGGATGACCACGTCGTACGTCCCCGACGACCCCTCGACGGTACCGCGAACCACCGCGGCGTCGGCGTGCTGAACGTGTACACGCCCCTCGCGGACGTAGTCGTCTCCGCGCGAGCGGAGCGGAGGAGAGAATGTGGCAGCGACCTTCTTGGGAATCGTCACAGGCGGGATCGGAGGGAACCCAGCAATTTAGTGCGGTCGCGGCGCAATGCGCTGTGCGCCGATCACATTCTTAGTCGTCGCCCGATGAGTCGACGCCGTCCGGCTGGCGCTGTGCGCCGTCGCGACTGGCGACTCCTTGTGAGGCGGCCTGTCGTCAGCGCGCCGTCTCCCGGATGCTGCTGCATCCGCCAGATGCAGCGCTTCGTCCCACATTGCTGGCACTTCCCCCCACCCGCCGTCGTAGGTTGGTCGCATCGCCAGCCGCGACGACGCTCTCCGCTGTTGGGCCGCACTGGCGTGCTCGTCGGTCGTTTCCTTCCACCGTTCCAGCTCACCATGACTTCTCGACGTGATTTCCTGAAGACCGGTAGTGTGGCTGCCGGCGCGGTCGCGCTCTCCGGCGCACTGCGCTCGGCCGAAGGCGCAGTTCCACGCGTGCGCACCGTCGCTGCGGCGCCGGAGATGGATGCCTCGGTGAAGGAGCTCCTGATGGAGGCGCTCAACGCGGCGAAGCTGGCGGGTGCCTCGTACGCCGACGCGCGCATCGGGCGCTACCTGCAGAATTTCGTGGTCACCCGCGAGCAGCAGATCATCAACGTCGTGGACACCGACTCGATCGGGATCGGCGTTCGCGCGCTGGTCGACGGCACGTGGGGGTTTGCTGCCTCGCGTGACCTGACCAAGACGGGAGTCGCGGCGGCAGCGCGAGAGGCCGCTGCGATCGCCAAGGCGTGCGGCGTCGCGCGTGATAAGCGCATTACGCTCGCCCCCGCCCCGGCGGTGCCGCAGGCGTCGTGGAAGAACGCCTACGAGATCGACCCGTGGACGATCCCGGTCGAGGAGAAGGCGGACCTGCTGATCAAGAGCAACGCTGCCGGGATGAAGGCGAGCAACGTGAAGTACGTCTTCAGCGCGCTCTTCTTCCGCAAGCAGGAGCGCAACTACGCCAACACCGACGGGTCGGTGATCGCGCAGACGATCGTGCAGACGGCGATCCAACAGCAGTTCACCGCTGTGAGCCCCGACTTCTCCGACTTCCAGAACCGCGGCAACACCATCCAGCCGGTCGGGCGCGGGTGGGAGTGGGTGCTGCAGAAGCAGCTCGTCGACAACGCCGCCAAGTGGGGAGAAGACGCGAGCGCGAAGCTCAAGGCGAAGCCGGTCGAGGTGGGGCGTTATGACCTGGTGCTGCACCCGTCGCACCTCTGGCTCACGATCCACGAGTCGATCGCGCACCCCACGGAGCTCGATCGAGCGATGGGGTACGAGGCCAACTACGCAGGGACGTCGTTCGTGGCGCCGCCCGCCGACGTGCTGGGGAAGCTCAAGTACGGCCCCGAGTTCATGAATATCCGCGGCGACCGCTCGCAGCCTGGCGCGCTGGCAACGGTCGGCTACGACGACGAAGGCGTTGCGCCTGACGAGTTCCTGATCATCAAGAACGGGAAGGTCAACGACTACCAGACCACGCGCGAGCAGGCGAGCTGGCTCGACTGGTGGTACAAGTCGCAGGGGCGGCCGACGCGATCGCACGGGTGCTCGTATGCCGACAACTGGAGCTCGGTGCAGTTCCAGCGCATGCCGAACGTGAGCCTCGTCCCGGGGGAGAAGGAGCAGTCGTACGAAGATCTCATCGCCGCGACCGATCGCGGGATCGCCATCGTCGGCGACGGGTCGTTCTCGATCGACCAGCAGCGATACAATGCGCAGTTTGGGGGGCAGCTGTTCTACGAGATCAAGGGGGGGAAGATCGTGGGGATGCTCAAGGACGTCGCCTACCAGATCCGCACCCCCGAGTTCTGGAACTCGATGGACATGATCGGCGGGAAGCAGTCGTACGAGGTGTGGGGGTCGTTCTTCGACGGGAAGGGGCAGCCGGGACAGGTGAATGCCGTGAGCCACGGCTCCGTCCCTGCGCGCTTCCGCAACGTCAACGTCATCAACACGGGCCGAAAGGCGTAACCCCCAGGGACCACACTCATGCGACGCGACAACATCACCGAAGTCCTGAGCGCCCCGGCTCGGCTCTATCACGCCGACGGCAGCGCGCCAGCGAACGACTCGATCCTCTCGCGCGACGATGCGCAGGCACTGATCGAACGCATCAAGAAGTTCTCGACGGCCGATGCCATCGAGGTGCAGGTGAACGGCGGATACGCCACCAACGTGCGCTTTGCCGACAACCAGATGTCGACGGCGGGCGGGGTGAGCGACTTCCAGGTGGGCGTGCAGAGCTACTTCGGCGCGAAGCACGCGGTCGTGACGACCAACGAGCTCACCGACGACGCGCTACGCCAGGTGGTGCAGTCGTCGGAGAAGCTGGCCAAGCTCGCCCCCGACGATCCGGAGTCCATGCCGCTCCTCCCGCCGCAGCAGTACCAGCCGGTCGAGGCGTACTTTCCGTCGGTCGCCGACATGTCGGCCGAGGCGCGCGCGAAAATCGCGCTCACCGCGCTGGCACCGTGCCGCAGCGCGGGTGACCTCACGGCGGCGGGCTTTCTCCAGAACAACGCCTTCTTCACCGCCTACGGAACGAGCACCGGGCTCCTCGCCTACCACCGCGGGACGAGCGCCAACTACACCGTCACCGTGCGCACGAAGGATGGCACCGGCTCGGGGTGGGCCGGCGCCGAGCATAACGACGCGAACCAGGTCGACTTCGCGGCGGTGAGCAACCGCGCCATCGAGAAGGCCCGCGCCTCGCGCGCACCGGTGGCGATCGAGCCGGGGCGCTACACGGTGATCATGGAGCCGCAGGCCGTCGGTGATTTGTGCCAGCTGATCGGCTTCTACGCCGACGCCCGCGCCACCGACGAAGGGCGCTCTCCGTTCGTGAAGCAGGGGGGCGGAACCAAGATCGGGGAGAAGATCCTCGACGAGCGCATCGACATCTACGCGGATCCCTTCGACCCGATGGTGCGTGCGCAGCCGTTCGACGGCGACGGGCTTCCGCTGGGGCGCCAGGAGTTCGTGAAGCACGGCGTGCTGAGTACGCTCTACTACTCGCGCTTCTGGGCCAAGAAGAAGGGAGTGCAGCCGACCGGAGCCCCGACGTCGTTCCTCATGAGCGGCGGGACATCGTCGGTCGACGACATGATCAAGGCGACGCCGCGCGGGATCCTCGTCACGCGCCTCTGGTACCTACGCGAAGTGGATCCGCGGACGATCCTCTACACGGGATTGACGCGCGACGGGACCTTTCTCATCGAGAACGGGAAGATCTCGAAGGCCGTGAAGAACTTCCGCTTCAATGACTCGCCGCTCTTCATGCTCAACAACGTGGAGATGCTGGGGCGCCCCGAACGACTGGCAGGGACCGAGGCTGGTGGTGCGGTGGTGGTGCCGGCGGTGAAGGTGCGGGATTTCAACTTTACTTCACTCTCTGACGCGATATGAGCTAGAGCGGACGGGGGACGGGGGACGGGGGACGGGAGTG
>CAZWVG010000346.1:0-5398 GCA_964637355.1 uncultured Gemmatimonadaceae bacterium | reverse complement strand
TCTTCGAGGTGGAAACCATCTCGAGCGTGCGCGTGATCTTCCGGGTGTTCTCGGTCGTCTTGATGCGGGCTTTGAGCTCTCTGCCTTTGGCCATGGACTAACTGAGGACGGGAGACGGGGGACGGGGGACGGGGGTGCGCCGTGCCGAAGGCACGGCGCGCCTCCACACTACTTGGCGACCTTCTGGTAGGCGGCGATGCCGTTCTTGAGCGCCGACTCCGTGTCCTTCGAGAGCACCTTCTCCTTGCGGATGGCGTCGCCGACCTGCGGGTACTGGGCACCCATGAAGTCGAGGAAGGCGCGCTCCCACTCGCGGACCTTGGCCACCGGAACGTCGTCGATGTAGCCGTTCGAGACGGCGTAGATGATCATCACCTGCTGCTCGACCGGCATCGGGGCGTACTGCGGCTGCTTGAGCACTTCCACCGTGCGGGCGCCGCGCTCGAGCTGCTTCTTGGTCGCGGCGTCGAGATCGGAGGCGAAGGCGGCGAAGGCTTCGAGCTCGCGGTACTGCGCGAGGTCGAGGCGGAGGCGGCCAGCGACGGAACGCATCGCCTTGATCTGCGCCGAGCCACCCACGCGCGACACCGAGATACCGGCGTTGATCGCGGGGCGCACGTTCGAGAAGAAGAGGTCCGTCTCGAGGAAGATCTGCCCGTCGGTGATCGAGATGACGTTCGTCGGGATGTAGGCCGACACGTCACCGGCCTGCGTCTCGATGATCGGGAGCGCGGTGAGCGAGCCACCCGGCTTCTTGATCGTCTTCCCGTCGACCACATCCTGGTCTTCGCGCAGCTTGGCGGCGCGCTCGAGGAGGCGGGAGTGGAGATAGAAGACGTCGCCCGGGAAGGCCTCGCGACCCGGCGGGCGGCGAAGCACCAGCGAGAGCTGGCGATAGGCGGCGGCCTGCTTGGAGAGGTCGTCGTACACGCAGAGCGTGGCCTGCCCCTCGTCGTACATGAAGTACTCGGCCATCGCTGCGCCCGTGTAGGGGGCGATGTACTGCATCGGGGCCGGGTCGGACGCCGAGGCGACGACGACGATGGTGTAGTCCATCGCCCCCTGCTGGCGGAGCTTCTCGACCACCGAGGCCACCGTCGACGCCTTCTGCCCGATGGCGACGTAGACGCAGATGACCCCCTGCCCCTTCTGGTTGATGATCGTGTCGATCGCGATCGCCGTCTTGCCGGTGCCGCGGTCGCCGATGATCAGTTCGCGCTGGCCGCGCCCGATCGGGATCATCGCGTCGATCGACTTGATCCCGGTCTGCATCGGCTCCTTCACCGGCTGCCTAACGATGATGCCGGGAGCCGGCGACTCGACGAGGCGGGTGTGCGGCGTGTCGATCGCCCCCTTGCCGTCGATCGGGCGGCCGAGCGGGTCGACGACGCGGCCGACGAGTGCCGGTCCGACCGGCACTTCGAGCACGCGCCCGGTGCGGCGCACTTCGTCCCCTTCCTTGAGCTGCAGGTAGTCGCCCAGGACGACCGCGCCGATGTTGTCTTCCTCGAGGTTGAGCGTGAGCGCGGTGATCTTGTTCCCCGTTTCAGAGGACGCAATCTCGAGCATCTCGCCGGCCATCGCCTTGCGCAGGCCATAAATGCGCGCGACGCCGTCCTTCACCTCGAGGACCGTTCCCACCTCCTCGACGTCGAGTCCGTGCAGGTCCGCCGCCTCGATTTCGCGGAGGAGGATGTCCTTGATTTCGCCGGGACGAAGGATCGTGTCGGAAGCCATAACGAGGATCGGGGGGCGTATAGGTCGGAAATGCGCTCGGGTCTAGCTTGTGAAAATTATCACAAGGTTTGTCGACTTTCAAGCGAATAGGACGTGCCCGTTCGTTCGTGTAGGGACCTGGGCTGGCTGGGGTGCTCGGGCGGGAGTCGGCTCCGCGGACTCCGCGGTTGCCTGCGCTTCGCCCCCGTGCGCGAAACTGCGGCCATGAGACAATTGAACCGCGGAGTCCGCGGAGATGGCGGAGGAGGTCCTGTCAGCCCCGCCGCCCCTTCACCGCTGCCGGGCGACTGCGCATCCGGCCGTGGATGAAGCGCTCGACCAGGTCGACTGTCCGCAGGCGGGCCAGCGAGGTCGGTCGGATCCCGACGATGCGTTGCGACGTGGTGCTGAGATGCGACGAGGAGGCGAAGCCAAGGACGCGCGCTACGTCACCGACGTCGTACCCGGGATTCTTGGAGAGCTCGGCGGCGGCCGACAAGCGCACCAAGTCGATGACGCGCTTGAGGTTGGGCGCACCGGCTGCACCGAAGGCTCTACTCAGGTGCTCGCGGGTCACCCCCAGTTCGCGCGCGACCACGTCGGTGTGCAGCGGACGCCCGGCGTGCGCGACGAGCACGCGCCATGACGCAATGCGGAGCGGTGTCTCGAGGTGAAGCGATTCGGGAGGAGTGGCGAGCGCCTCGGCGAAGCGCGTGGTGAAGGCGCGCGGTGCGACGAGCTCGCGCAGGACGTGATCATCGACGCCTTCGACGAGGAGTCCGGCGAAGTCGAAGGTGGCGGCGCGCGCGCAGAACGCGGCGTCACTCGGGCGGAAGGGGGTCAGGCCGAAGAACGGCGCGCTGGGAAACTCGCGCGCGAGCTCGATCGCGCGCATCACGTCCTCGACGGGTCCACCGAGATCGACCAGCGCTGCATCCACCAATCCGGTGCGGAAGGCACGCTCGAACTCGCGGATGTTTCGCGCCAGCGTTAGGCGCGTGCGACGCCGGGGAAAGGCGTCCTTCACGAGGTTGCGGGCGCGGTCGCGGCTGGCCAGGACGACGACCGCGAGTGCCACCGGTGTCCCCGGGAGCGCGTGCGTCATGCGACTACGACGCGGAACTGGGCGTATTGACGATCTCGAAGGCGCGTCGGAGGACGTCGCGCGCATTCTCGTACGAGACGAGCGAGAACGCGCGCTCGAACGATTCCCAGCGGCAGGCGGTGATTCCCTCGTCCCGCTGCGGACATGTAGCGGCGCTGTCGGTCTGCATGAGGAAGAAGTGGCAGACCTTGTGCACGAGGCGTCCGCGGAACCGGAAGTACCAGTCGATCGTCTCGATTTCCCCACGGAGCCTGAGGTCTTCGAGCCCGGTCTCCTCGGCGACCTCCCGGAGCGCCGCATCGTGCGGCGTCTCGCCGCTCTCGAGATGTCCCTTGGGAAATCCCCAGTTGCGATAGGAATCACGGATGAGGAGAAAGACCGGGCGCCCGTCCTCGATGCGCACGACCACACCTCCCGCCGACACTTCCTCGCGCGCGCCAGCGCCCGACACGCCACTCCCGTGCGACACCGGTCAGTCCTCCCGGGTAGGTTCGGCGTCGACTTCGGGGCGTCCCTCGACGAACTGCCGCACGATGGGGTCGTCGGTATTGCGGATCTCGTCGACGGTTCCGACCTGTCGCACCTTCCCTTCGTAGAGCATCGCGATCTTCGTCCCGACGCGATAGGCGCTGCGCATGTCGTGCGTGATGACAATGCTCGTCACGCCGAGCTTTTCGCGCATGCGCACCATGAGCTCGTCGATCACCGCGCTGGTCACGGGATCGAGTCCGGTCGTCGGCTCGTCGTACAAGATGTATTTCGGGCGTAGGGCGATGGCCCGGGCGAGACCCACGCGCTTGCGCATCCCGCCCGACAGCTCGGCGGGGAAGCGGTCCTGTACGTTAGGCAGGTCGACGAGTTCGAGGACCTCGTGCACGCGTGCCTCGATCTCCTTGGGCGAGAGCTGCCCCTGCTTGCGGAGCCCCATCGCGACGTTCTCGCCGATGGAGAGGGAGTCGAAGAGCGCCGCGAACTGGAAGACGTAGCCGATGCGCGCGCGCAGGGCGTACAGCTCGCGTCGCGAGAGCTTGGGGACGTCGAGGTTGTCGACGACGACGCGTCCCTCGTCAGGCTCCAGCAGTCCCACGATGTGCTTGATCGCCACCGACTTTCCGGTTCCGGAATAGCCGATGATGACCATCGTCTCCCCTTCCTCGACGTCGAGGGAGAAGCCCTGCAACACTTTCTTTGGGCCGAACGCCTTGTGGACGTCTATTAAGGAGATCAAGAGAAGACGAGAGGACGAGAAGACGAGGGGGCGCGCGCACGGCGCAGGCCAAGGCAATCAACAGCATGAATGTGAGCGGCGAAAGGGGCGCGCGGCTCGCGCTGCTGTGTGCCTCGCGTGTAACGGCGAACGGGTGTGGTAACTCACTTGCACAATGCAAACGGGCGAACCTTTCGGTTCGCCCGTGCGTGCTGCATCGCTATCGTACGGCGCGATGTTACCGGCTCATGCGGCGAAGCTGGAGAGCGCGCGACCGACGTCGCCTTCGCGAAGGCGCTTGAGCGCGCGGTCGCGCAGCTGACGGACGCGCTCGCGGGTGACGCCGAGCATCGAGCCGATTTCCTCGAGCGTGTGCTCGCGCCCGCCCTCGAGCCCGAAGTAGAGACGCAGGACCTTCGCGTCGCGCGGCGGGAGCGTGGAGAGTGCGAGTTCGATCTCGTCGGAGAGGAAGCGATTCATCGCTTCTTCTTCGGTATCGGGCATCTCGTCGGCGACGAAGCGCTCGATGAGCGCGCGATCGCCTTCGGGATCCATCGGTGCATCGAGGCGGACGTCGCCGGTGTTGAGCGCGGCCAGCGACTGCACGACATCGACCGAGAGGCCGGTGAGCTGCGCGAGTTCTTCCGGCGTGGGCTCGCGACGGAGCTTCTGCCGAAGGATTTCCGATGCCTTGATGATGCGCGAGAGATCGGCCGTACGATTGAGCGGTACGCGTACCGTGCGTCCCTGGCGCGCGAGCGACGACAGGATCGCCTGCCGAATCCACCAGACGGCGTACGAGATGAACTTCACGCCTTGGTCGGGATCGAACTTTCGGGCGGCGGTGAGCAGGCCAACGTTCCCCTCACCGATCAAGTCGATGAGCGGGAGGCCTCGGTTCTGGTACTTCTTGGCGACGGATATGACGAAGCGCAGGTTGCGCTTCACCAACTCCTGCAGTGCATCCTGATCGCCCGCACGAATCTTCCGGGCAAGCTCGATTTCCTCCGCGGCCTTGAGCAGCGGATACGTGCTGACCTCGTACAGGTACTGGTCGAGAATGTCACGCTCCGGTTCGCTCGGCGCGATCCCCTGCGGGGTCGTCCGGCGACGGCGGCGCTTCACGTCAGTCATTTAAGAAAGTCCTCGTGGACTTGAAGTATGTGAAACCTGGGGGCGGCAGGAGCGATCGGCCGCATGAACAGCACTCACCGCAACAGACGGAGCAACAGCGGAGCAACGTCTGACTACTGGCTAACGCGGGAGTGGAAAAAGTCGCTGCAAGATACCTGTCAGGAGGCGTTGCGCCAGAGTGGATTTCTTGACATCGGTACTACTCCCGGGTACACTTCGCGGTTCCTGAAAGCGGC
>CAZWVG010000345.1:0-5401 GCA_964637355.1 uncultured Gemmatimonadaceae bacterium | reverse complement strand
GGCCGCAGGGGTCGCGCTGCCAACAGCCAACGTCGAGGCGGGAGTGACAGCAGCGGGACGCGCGGGTGCCACCGGAATCGCCGGTGTGGGTCTCGCGCTGTCGACTGGAGACGGCGCACCTGGCGCTTCCCCACCCTGCGCGGCAGCTGTCGCCACCGGCGACGAGGGCGATCCGCTCGGCGTCGCGCCGGAGGGAGCGCTCGTCGGCGCGATGAATGGAGCGACGCGCGCTGGTGGCGCGAATCGTTCGTCGCTGGATACGCCTCCCGGTCGCGCGGCGGGAGAGGTCGGAGCGGCGGAGAGCGGCGCACCGAACGGCGGCGCGGATTGCGGTGCAGGTGCGGACGATTCGCTGTCCGCGACGGACGTGTCCTCCTCTGTCTCAGTCGCCGCGACGAACCCCGGCGTCGGGGCATGCACCGGCGCCGGTGGATGAACCGGTGTCACCCGGGCGGGCGTCAGCGGAGTCGGGCGACGAATCGGGTCCGGCGATGCTGGCGCGCTCCCGTACGGGCCCGTTGGGCGCACCGGCGTCGGCGTCGGCAATCGACTCGCGGCCGCGTCGTGGCGCGCAGCGTCCGCAACCGGCGGGACTGCTGTTGGTCGCGCCGCGGGATGCGTTGCAGCCGGCGGAGTCTCGGGAGCGCGCGAAGCGGCGACCGGAGCGGGAGCAGCTGCAACAGGCGGCGACACCGCGCGTGCAGGCGAACCGCCCGGCGTGCGAGTGGTCGTGGGGAATTCGTCGGCCCAGCGCACGCTTGCGCCAACCGGAATCAAACCCGCGCAGATGGAGCATCGTGCACGGAGGTTGGTACCGGTGACTTTCGCCGGATCTACTCGAAAGACGGAATGGCACTCCGGACAGGAGACGTTCATGACTCGTCGATCACACTGATGGCACGCGGTGGGCGTGGAGGACTCGGCTCTCCTCCGGAGAGCGGCGCTTCCGTACGACGATCCACAGTATACACCGAGCCGGCAAGGGTCTTGGCGTAGCCCTTCATTTCCGTTGCAAGTTCGCTCACTTGAGCCGCCGACGTGAACACCCGGCGCTCGTTGGTGACGACACCGATCGAAAGCGTCATCAGCGGAACGCGGTGGAGCTGTCCTCGGCGATCCTTCCCAAAGAAATATCCCGCGCGCTGATCGGCTTCTGAATACTGATACGGCACGATCAGGTCGAACACCGACACGATTTCGGCGCAGACCTCGTTCACGTCCGCGACGGGAACGATGCAGATGAAGTCGTCGCCGCCAATATGCCCGACGAATCCGCGTTCGCCACACAGTCCCTTCACGACGTCGTGCAGAAGCTTGGCGAGGAGGCGAATGACGCGATCGCCGTCGAAGTAGCTGTAGCGATCGTTGTATTCCTTGAAGTGATCGAGATCGGCATAGCACACACCGAACACCTCGCCGAGCTTCATGCGACGCGTCATCTCCGCTTCGATCTCGATCGTGCCGGGAAGCCGCGTGGACGGGTGGACGTTCGCGTCTCGATCAGAGCGCCGAAGGAGGAGCGCCAGGCGCTGCACGACCTCGACGTCGGAGACGTCGGTACCAAGGATCTCATCCGCACCGCTCGACAGTGCCCGCTCGAACGCGGACGCATCATCGTCGACCAGCATCACCGCCGGAACGATCCCGGTGAACGAATCCGACTTGAGGCGCTCGCAGGCGCGCCAGATTTCTGCGTTCGCGTCCTCGCCCCGCGCGTCGAAGATCACCAGGCGCGGGCGGCTCCGGAGGGCAATCGCCAAAGCTTCGTCTCCGCTCGCCACCGACAACAGCGGAAGCGCCTCACCCTGCACCCACCCGCGAACCGCTGCGGGAAGCGCAGTGCCGCGCGGAGCCAGCAGCATCGCGGACGGAGGGGGCACGCTAGACGGGGGGTGAGCAGGACGGGGGCAAGTTACCCGGACACCATGATCGAGTCAAAAACTCCAAGTCATTGCAACATCGCACCTTCAGAAGCGCGACCGCGCATCGTGCGCGCATCGCGCCGAGCGAGCTGCGCAGTATTCGCGACCCCGCGCACCTCCCCCGTACGACGATTTGGAGGGGGTTTTGCCACAGCGCCACTCCCGCCCGGGGCGCCGCGGTGGGCGAGCTACCGGCGGGTAACCTGGAATGGGACCGAGACGGACAGGCCGTACGCACGTCCGAGCGCCGTCTCCTGTCGTCGCAGTCGTATCGAAACCGAGGCGTCGATAGTAGAGAGTACGTGATTTCCGAGGGTCCAGCCGATGTCGGACAGCGCAGCGCGATAACTGTCGTTGCTGCGTCGAATGAGTTGCTTGAATCGTCCGTACTCCGAGGGATTGGCTTCCCACGACCAGCGGTACGCCGGTCTCACCGCGCGCTGCAGATAGAACGCTTCCGCGCGAATCCACTCGACCGACCCGCGCGAAGGGGCCAGGGATGGATCGGTCCAATACGTTCGGCGCGCGAGGAGCCACATCGCACCGTTGAAGGTCGTGGTGTCCTCCTCGGGGCGAATCGGGAGCCCGTCCGAAGCGAGGTCGAAGCGCCCGGAGGAGAGGTAGTGCTCCATGCGTTCGTAGTAGTCGAAATCGCCGGTTGGGCGCACGTCGGAGAAGGGAGCGCGCGCGACGTCCGATGCGAGCGAGCGGTAGCCGTCGCGCGCCCGCCGAGCCTTGCTGGAGTTCGACGCGTAGCTCGACAACGTGAGGGCTTCGATCGCGAAATAGACCAGGGCTCGCCGCTGTCGCATGAGTGCCTGCCCCGCTCCGGGAACCACTGCGGACGCGAGCGCTGCCCATGCCGAGGCGCGCCGGCGCACGACGACAGAATCGCGGGTCGTGTCCGCGAGCTGCGGCCAGCGGGCGCGAATCGACTCTTCCGGACCGCTCACGCGGACGAATCCCTCACCGATCATCGTTGGAACTGTTCGTTCGGCGGGCGAGAAGCGTCGCTCGACGCGTTGCGCACCCAGACGTCCGACGGCTCCCGCGTGAGCGAGCAGCCACGCCGCGAGCACGTATGGGCGCATGGCGATCAGAAGGTGACGCGCAGCGACAGGTAGGTGGGCGCCTGTCCGGCGTCCGCAGAGAGTCCGGCGAAAATTCGCGCGAAATCGATCACCAGACGCCCCGCAACGAAGCCGAGTCCCAGCGTGGGCCCTCCCGATTCCGACTTGCCGGAGGAGAAGACGTAGCCGGCCCGGACGAATCCGCGCTTTTCCCACGCGAACTCGCCACCCACGCGAGGCAGTGGCTTTCCGACCGGGACCTGATCGACGAGGTCGGCCGAAACGCGTACTTCGGCGTCATCGGCGTATTCCTTGGGGATCGTGTAACGCGCCATCGCGCCAATCTGCAGCCGCGTAGGCAGCGGATCGGACTGCGGGTTGTCGTTGATCTGGAGCCGCGCGCCGACGTTCCGGATCGCTGCTCCGATAGTCACAGGAATTGGCGTCGGAAGGTCGAACTGTGTGCCGAAGTCGAGGGCACTCGTCGAGGCCTGCGTCGTGGGGAGCGACGGGCAAAGCCCTTCGCAATCGAATCGGAACTGGACCAGCTTGTACGAGACGCCCGCGCGAAGTCGCTTGCCGATGGAGGTCGCATAGGTCCCCACGAGCGCGATGTTTCGCGGAAGGACCTTGCCGACAACGTTTCCCTGGTTGTCGGATGCGGTGATGTCGCCGCCGAAGTCGAGGATGTTTGCCGAGATTCCGAAGACGCCGAGCAGCGACGACGAGACGCTCGTCGTGAGCGCCTCGCTGGTCCCGACCACGCTTTGCGAGTGGTGAAGCGACGCGTCCCCGCGCTTCACCGTCGCAATCCCGGCGGGATTCCACCAGACGGCTTCGCCACTCCCTTCGGCAGCCATCATGGCCTGTCCCATCCCCACGGCACGAGCGCCGACGGGCAGGAGGAGAAAGAGCGCTGCCTGTTCAGCGAGTCCGCTCTGCGCCCGCAGTCGCGCGGCGATCCCGGCTTGGCCGATCAGCACCGCTGCGACGAGCACACCCCACCGAAGGCGCACGCTACAGCGGCGTGGCCTCATCGACGAGCATGATGGGGATATCGTCCTTGATGGGATAGCGAAGTCGGCAGGCGTGGCAGACGAGTACCACCTCACTCTCCCGGTGTTCCAACTCCCCTTTGCAGCGGGGACACACGAGGACGGCGAGCAACTGTGGAGAGAGCGTCACGGCGTAGGTTCCTCGGGAACGACGAACCCGAAACGCTTGAGGGAGCGTTCGTTACGTCGCCAGTTATCAAGTACTTTCACCCAGAGGTCGAGGTAGACGCGTTGTCCGAGCAGCGCTTCGATTTTCCGCCGTGACTCGGACCCGATCTCCCGAATGCGCGCGCCGCCCTGCCCAATGACGATCTGCTTCTGGCTCTCGCGTTCGACGTAGATGACCGTGCGAATGTACACCGGGTGCCGATCCTCACGAAACTCCTCCACCTCACAGGCGATGCTGTACGGCACTTCATCGTCGAGCTGCTCGAGCGCTGTCTCGCGTACGATCTCCTCGACGAAGAAACGCAGGTGCTGCGTCGAGATCTCTTCGGCGTCGTAGAGAAACGGGCTCTCCGGAAGTTCGGCAATCAGGCGTGCCTCCAGCTCCTCGATTCCCTCACCGGTGGTCGCCGAGGCGAAGAGGGCCGTCGGGTTGGCGCGCGCGAGCTCGTCGCGCTGCTCGGGTGTGAGCAGGTCGGCCTTGTTGATGACGGTGACGACCGGCGCGCGCGGTTCGCGGTCGAGCTGCGCGACCTCGGCGAGCGGCTGCACCGGCCCGCGGCTCCCGTCGACCAGGTACGCAATCACGTCGGCGTCGTCGAGCGCGGCGAGGGCTTCGCTGCGCATGGCGCGATGCAGGGCGTAGCGCGGATGGAGAAGCCCCGGCGTGTCGTGGATGATCAGCTGCGCATGGTCCCGCGAGAGGATTCCGACAATGCGCTTGCGGGTCGACTGCGGCTTGGGGCTGGTGATGGCGAGCTTCTCGCCGATGAGGCGATTGAGCAGCGTGGATTTGCCGGCGTTAGGCCGTCCGGCGACGGTGACGATACCGGCTCGAGTCATGGGGGAATAGTAGCGCAAAAACAAACGCGGACCGCAGGGGATTCCGGTGAAGGAATTCCTGCGGCCCGCGAAGGGGGTGCCGGCGACGGCCTACTCTCCCGCGATCTCTCGATCGGAGTACCATCGGCGCTGTAGGGCTTAACGACCGTGTTCGGAATGGGAACGGGTGTGGCCCCTACGCTCTCGACGCCAGCGAAACTTCAGAAGACGAGTGTGGAGAAGACGAGAGGACGAGAGTTCGTCCGGACGGCATTCTTCCAGCGTCTTCGGGACTGCGGATCATCTTGGAACAGATGATCGACAGCGGATGTGTGCGATCGTGGTAATTGGATCTTATTCGATTTTG
>CAZWVG010000344.1:0-5409 GCA_964637355.1 uncultured Gemmatimonadaceae bacterium | reverse complement strand
CGAATCGCTGCACAACCGCCAGCTGCTTGGGGCCGTACGTCCCGCGCTTGTGGTGCTCCAGTTCGAGCAGCCCCACCGTGCGCTCGCCAAATCGGAGCGGCATCACCACCAGGCTGCGTGCGAGGCTGCTCCCCTCGGCCAACCGCGGATCGTTTGTCGCGTCGCTCACCACGCCGCCTCGCCCGGAGGCGAGCGCCTCGTCGCGCAGCACGCGTCCGTCGGGAGAGGGGTCGATCGGTGGCTCGATCAGTCCATCGCGTCCGGTGAACAGCAGCCGCGGCTCCCCATCCTGCAGCCGATGGATCCGGAAGTCGCGCCAGTCGACGAGGCGATTCGCCAGTCCCGCAATGCGGGCAAAGGCGTCGCCCAAGGAGGCGTCGCTCGCGACGACCAGCTCCATCTGATGGATCTTGTTCAGCTCCTCGGCGGCGATCGCCTCCTCGATGATGCGCTGGAAGAGGAGCGCCGAAAAGGCGAGGGCGACGGCCACGACGATCCATCCCGCCAGCCCCACGTTGGTGACCGTGAGCACCACCAGAAGCACCGCCGCGGCAGAAGCGCCGAAGGCGATGACTTCGTAGCGAAGGATCATCGACCGCTCGTCGGGAAGGAGCTTGTTGCGGACGACGAGCGAGAAGTACTGCAGCGCGCGCGAGAGTACGAAGTAGGCGAAGACGAAGGCCGACATCGCCGGGACTCCCTCGGCCGACAGTGCGCCTGTCAGCTGCACGTTGAGCAGTGCCGCTGCCGCTGCGTAGGCACCGTACGCCGACACGAGGGCGAGCGCCTCGCGTCCGGCGTTGACCCATGCCCAGGACAGCGCCTTGCGGTGCACGATCCAATCCGACACCAGCACCCCGGTGAAGACCGCAATCGCGGTGGCGCTGGCGCCGAGCACGAGCGCACCGGCCATCGCCGCGACCGGCGAGCCGGTGAGCGCGGAGTACTTCGTGAGCGCGATCGGTCGCAGGCGCAATGCGATTGTTGCCACGAGCACGACGGCAAGCGCGGTCGGGTGTGCGGCCCATCGCGGATCGGTGACCACCAGCGCGCCGACAACGACCGTGCCGGCGACCGCGATTCCCCGGGTGATGAGGTCGACGCGCAGTCGCACGTCAGAGCGTGTCGAGGGCCTGGCGCAGTTCCACGGTGAGGGCGCGGGCCGCATCGACCCCCGATTCCGCCGCCTTCACGATCGCGCTCCCCACCACGATCCCGTCGGCCAGGCGACCGATCGTCTTCGCCTGCTCGCCGTTGGAGACCCCAAACCCGACGCAGATGGGGAGGTCGGTTGCCGAGCGAAGGCGAGCGATCGTCTCGGGAAGATCGCTCGCCACGTCGCGCTGCATCCCGGTCACGCCGAGGCGCGAGATGAGGTAGACAAATCCGCGCCCATGACGCGCGATCTCGCGCATGCGTTCGAGCGGCGTGGTGGGCGCAACCAAACGCACGAAAGCAAGCGGCCCCTCGCCGATCCACGATTCGCGCACGGGATCGGCGCCCACCGGGACGTCGGTCAGGAGGATGCCGTGTACCCCCGCCTCGGCGGCGCGCCCCAGCACATCGGGGCCCGCGGCGAGGATCGGGTTGAGGTAGCTGAAGAGGACGACCGGGATCCCGAGCGACGCCTCGCGCACCATGTCCAGGACCTGCGAGAGCCCCACGCGGTGCGTAAGCGCCACCTGCGACGAATGCTGGATGACCGGGCCGTCGGCCATCGGATCGGAGAACGGAACGCCCACTTCGATCACGTCGGCCCCCCCCTCCTCGAGCGCGCGCATCAGCGCGACGGATTGCTCGGGGTCGGGGTGGCCGGCGGTCATGTAGGTCACAAGCGCACGGCGGCCCGCGCGCTTGAGCGACTCGAATCGCTGCGAGAGGGGATCAGAGGAAGTAGTCACCGACATTGATGCCGTAGCGCTCCGGATTTTCCGTCTTGATGATGGTGCGGGCGAACGAGCCGTCGCCACGCTGCTCGGTGAGGTCGGCCAGGTGCCCGGGAAAGAGCACGTTGCCGCGATCGTCGCTCACGATGCGTACGATCGGGCGCGAGATCGCGCTCGGGTTGGGATTCGTCTGGTGCACGATGGCGAGTTCGAACGTATCGAGCACCACGACGGTTCCGACCGGAAACACGCCTAACAAGTTGATGAACCCCTTCACCACGACGGGGTCCATGCCGCGTCGCGGGTTGTCGCGCATCCCGGCGAGGACGGCGGCCGGAGACATCGGAACCGTCTGGTAGGCACGACGCGACGTGGCGGCGTCGAAGCCGTCGGCAACCGCGACGATGCGCGAGAAAATGCTCTGGTCGCGCGCGCGGGTGCTCTTCGGGTAACCGGTGAGGTCCACCTTCATGTGGTGCTCGTACGCCACCACCATCGCGCGGAACGGGAGCTCCTGCTGCCCGCGCATATGGAACAGCGCGAGCACCCCGAGCCACGGGTGCGCCGCGAGCCAGCGCCAGTCATCGTCGCTCAACCCCTCGGTCTTGTTGAGCACCGCCAACGGGACGCGCGACTTCCCGATGTCGTGGAAGAGCGCCGCCAGCCCGAGATCATAGAGCTGCAACTTGCTCAACCCGAGTCGTCGCCCTAACGCGACCGAGAAGATGCAGACGTTCACCGAATGGGTGAACGTGTACTCGTCGTAGTCGCGGATCGTCGTCAGCCCCACGAGCGAGGTCTCCTCGTTCAGGATCTGGTCGACGATGGTCTGCACGACGCGCTTGATCTTCTTGATGTTCGGGGACGCTCCCATGCGCAGGGAGTTCATCACTTCCTTCGTGACAGCCACCGACTGCGAGTACGTGCGCTTGGCCGCTTCCTTGGCGCGCTGCCGAAAATCGGTGTCGTCCTCGGCGACGAGCGGCGCGCCAAGTTCGAAGACGGTGACGCCTGCCGAGGCGAGCTTCTCGGTGACGTCGAAGGCGGTGACGTCATCTCCGCCCTTGTTCTGGCTGAGGAGGAGCGAGAGGAAGACGAGCCAGTCGCGCGCCTGCGCCGGCTCCGAAAGCCGGATCGAGCCGATCCCGCTCGCACGGAGCGCCGAGAGGATCTGCGAGAAGGACGCGTAGTTGTCGAGGTCGAGACGAAGACGCGTCGAATTCACGAAGATGAACTCGTTCGACGCGCGCAACTCGACCTCGTGCTCGCGCTCCAGCAGTTCCTGCGCCGACTCGGCGACGTCGGCGAGCGCGTTGCGCACCGCCTCGTTCTCCGGCGGATACAGGCGGATCACCCGCATCGCGCCGTAGATGCTGACGATGAGCGCCCGTCCGGCACGCCGAATGTAGGTGTCGCCCGAGAGGTCGCTCAGCGCGGCCTGTGCGCGAGCGCCCCCAGACGGCGTTCGCCCCGCCGCGCGCCCGATTCCTCCCCCCGGCGTGGGGCGCGATGCCGTCACGTCGCCCCGCCGCGCAACGCGCGGTTGACGGCGTTGCGAACCAGGATCTCCTTGTCCGACGAGGCGCGGCGCAGCGCCGACGTTGCATCTGCCGAACCGATGCGACCGAGCGCCATCGCCGCGCACGCGCGGAGCTCCGGATCCTCGCGCCGCCCGAAGAACCCCTTGGCGTTGAGCAGTCCGTCCAGCAACGGAATGCCGGCATCACCGCACATCGCGCCGAACGCTTCGAAGAGCGCCATGCGCTCGGTGAGGTCCGCCTCCTGCAGGCGCTTCCCCTTGATCGCCCCTTCGATGCGGGCGAGTGCCGGGCCGTGCACGCGGGCGGCAAAGGCGCGAAGGGTGGCCACGCGCACGTCACGCGACGAGTCGTCGATCGTGCGCTCCAGCTGCTGCATCGCGCCCGGCGTCCCGATCTCGGCGAGCGCCTGCGCCGAGGCGAGGCGGATGTCGACATCCCCCTGCCCCATGAGCCGCGCGAGCGCCGGCACCGCGGCGGCGGCACGCATCGCCCCGCCACGGCGAATTGCCTCGAGCGCGACCTCGCGCTCGCTTGCGCCGATCAACCGGACCAGCTCTCCCGTGTTGGCCGACGCGAGACGTTGCCCCGCGGCTTCGAGCAACGTGCGGATGCGCGGATTCTGCAGGCGCCCCAACCACGAAAAGATGGTGCCGAGCGCGCTCACGCGGAGCTGGTCGAACAGCTCGTTGAGATCTCCCTGCTCCGGGAGGTCGGCGCGCTCGTCGAGCGACTGCAGGAGCTGCGACAGCGCCTCCGGCTCGCTCATCCGGTTGGGGAGCGAGAGGAGCGTCTCGCGCTGCGCCGGCGTGAGGTCGCGCGCGCGGTTGGCGGCGAGGTTTACCTCGCGGAGCAGGTACGCCACCGTGCGCAGCTGCCCGGCGGTGAGCAGGTGCACGAGGAGATTGTCGAGCACCCCGACGATCTCGTCGCGGATCGCCGTGTCGCCCTGCACCTCGAAGACGTCGAGGAGGATGGAGACGACGTTGCCGCGCAGGTCCGACGCGTACTCGTTGGCGACGGCATCGCGCAGGTACTCGATCTCGCGTTCGTCGAGGAAGTAGAGCGTCGCGTCGAAGTCGTCGAGATTGACGACGCCCGCGGGAAGGATCGTCTCCTGCGGCGGCGCTTGCACCTGCGTGGGATCGACCAGCCGCTCCTCGCGTGCCTCGTCGCTCACGTCGAGCGGCGCCGCCCCTTCCATCGACACGTCGACGTAGCGGTAGCGCACGAAGGCGAACTCCTGCTCCCAGAGGAGCGTGAGGAGATCGTCCTCGTCGGGCGACGCCTTGCGCACACGCGTCAGGATGTCGATGAGCGTCACGATCTCCTGCTGCTCCACTTCGCGCAGCAGCCGCAACTCGCGCAGCCCGTCCTTGTACAGGACCCACGGCAGCGCATCGGTAGTCTTGTCGGGCTCGTTGATGACCGCGTGCCCTTCCCACTTGAGCTGGGTGTCGGTCACCTCGATGACCAGCTCCTCGGTCTGCGCCCAGATCGGTGCGAACGATACGCGCAGGTTGTCGAGCGACTTGAGGTACGTCGGGTTGTTGTGCAGGTAGAGCATGTGCGCCCGCACGGCGCGGGCGAACATGCGCAGCATCTCCTCCACGAGCGCCACCGGAAATGGCGGCTCGGGACGCTCGTCCGCGGCGGGAAGGGAGGGCGATGCCGACGACAAGGTCACAACGGGAGAATTCCCATCTCGCGCACCTGCGACACGTCCTTGTCGCCACGACCGCTCACGCACAGCAGCACCGGTTCGTCGGCCGACCAGCGCCCGCGCTGCGATGCGATCCACGCAACCGCGTGGGCCGTCTCGAGCGCCGGGATGATCCCCTCCAGCCGACTCAGCATCGCGAACCCCTCCAGTGCCTGGGCGTCGTCCACCGCGACGTAGGTGGCCCTGCCGCTGTCCTTTAGGTACGAGTGTTCAGGCCCCACTCCCGGATAGTCCAGCCCGGCAGAGATCGAATGCGCGGGGT
>CAZWVG010000343.1:0-5418 GCA_964637355.1 uncultured Gemmatimonadaceae bacterium | reverse complement strand
GGTCCTCGACCAGGACCTGATGGCGTGGCCGGCCCTCCGGGTCATGTGGATGCTCGAACGCGGGCGTGTAAATGAACGGTTGGGGGCTCGACCCAAGGCGATCGACGCGTATCTCTATGTCGCCAACGCCTGGCGACATGCCGATCCATCGCTTCTTCCGTACGTGAACGAAGCACGGAGAGGCTTGGCGCGCCTGAGCAGCGACCCGTCGCGGAGCTGACCGCCCGAACGTTCCTGCATGCACATCGCCTTCGTCACCCATCGCGCCCTTCCCCAACTGAGCGAGGACGATCGCCTCGCCGTGACCGAACTGCGACAGCAGGGGGCCACCGTGGAGAGCGCGGTGTGGGATTCACCGCTCGTCGACTGGCAGGCGTACGATGCGGTGGTGATCCGTTCCACGTGGGACTACACCGATCGTGCCGCCGACTTCGAGGGGTGGCTCGCGCACCTCGAACACCGCGCCGTCGCGCTCTGGAATCCGCCGGCGCTGGTGCGATGGAACATGGACAAGCGCTATCTCCTGGACCTCGAGGACCGGGGGGTGTCTACCGTCCCGACGTTCATCGCCGACCGAGAATCGGAAATCACGCTCGCCGACGTGATCGCCGAGACCGGATGGAACGACGTGGTCTACAAGCCGTCGATCTCTGCGTCGGCGGCGCGAACCGCGCGCGTCGCGAGCGGCGAGTCGGGCGCTCACGAGGAGACGTTCGCGGCGCTGCTTGCCTCACGCGACATGCTGGTGCAGCCATTCGTCCCCGAGATCGTCACCGATGGCGAATGGTCGCTGCTCTTCTTTGGCGGCGAGTATTCGCACGCGGTACGCAAGCGTACGGGAGCGGGCGACTTCCGCGTGCAGCGGGAGCTCGGTGGCTCACTCGAAGGCGAAGTCCCGCGCCCGGCGCTGATCGCGCAGGCCGAGGCGATTGTGGCGCACCTCCCGGGGAGCTGGCTCTTCGCTCGCGTCGACGCATGCGAGCGCGACGGGCACCTCCTCCTCATGGAGTTGGAACTGATCGAGCCCGATCTCTTTCTCTCGTATCATCCCGCAGCGCCGCGCCGATTTGCCACGGCGATTCGGCATCTGGTGGCCGGGCGTCGGACGCCCATCGCCTTCACGCCGCGCTCGGTCACACCCCCCGATGGACCGCGTACCTAGGCGCAGGTAGCGGCCGCGGGCTCGCCGCACTCGCACCCTTCAGCGCGCCGTTTCGAATGCTGGCCCGTGTCGGGTGCGCGCGAGCGGCCAGCACCGGGCACGGGCGGGTGTGGGATGCACCCGTCAGCACGTGCGCCTAACGCGTTACCGTATAACGAGTTGCCTGACGCGCGCCTGTCGGCATGCCGCGTGCCTTCCCCTCCCCGTCGAATCAACACTGGATCGGGGAGACTGTCATGGGCACGAGACGCTGGATGATCGCCGTCGCCATCGCGGTACTGGCGAAGACATCGAACATGCGGGCGCAAGCGAGCAGCGACGCGGTCGAGGCACGGCAGGCGAGTGGGGCGTCGCTGGTGGGAACGGTACGAAGCGAGGATGGTGCGCCACTGGTCGGCGCCTACGTGACGCTCCCCGTCCTCGACCGCGCGATCACGACCGACAGTCGCGGCGCGTACGCGCTGCGCGGGCTCCCGCGCGGATCAGTCGTCGTGGTGGTGCGGGCGATCGGCCATCAACCGGTCAGCCGACAACTCTCCCTCGACGCCGGCCGTGAAGCGACGTTCGACGCGACGCTGCGTGCGTCGTCGGTGTCGCTGACCCCGGTCGTGGTGACAGGCGCCGCGACGGCGACGGACCAGACCACGCCGCTCGATGTCGCCGCCATCGACCCTGATCGGCTCAAATCGGTAAGCACGGCGTCGTTAGGGAAGACGCTCGAGCGGATCCCGGGCGTGTCGACGATCACCACCGGCCCGATGGCCGGCAATCCGGTGCTCCGCGGGATGAGCCAGGGACAAGTGAGGCTCACCCGCGACGGGATTCCGATCGAGACGTTTCAGGGGACGTCGCGATGGACACCGCCCATCTCCTTCGGCTCGGTCGATCGCGTGGAGGTCATTCGAGGGCCGGCGAGCGTGCTGTACGGGTCGAGCGCGATGGGAGGGGCGATCAACTTTCTCCCCAAGTCGCTGCCTCGAGGGGGCGAGGGAGATGCGCAGCTCGCGGCGAGCGTGGAGACGCAGTACTTCAGCAACAACGGAGAGCGCTACGGCAACGCCGAGTTGGCCGGAAACGTCGGTGCGCATCTCGGCGTGCGGGGCGGGATCAATCGCCGGGTGGCCGGCGACTTCCGCACCGCGGACGCGCTCCCCTACGCCGTGACCCAACGCAAGGGCGACCCGCTCTTCACCGGGGTGCTGGCGAACTCCAACTACGACCAGCGTGCGCAGTACGGGCAGCTGGGGACGTCGGGCGGGTGGGGGCAGCTGCAAGTGCTGTACGATGGCTTCGACGGATTCAACAACTTTCCCAACGCCAACGGGAAGCCGGCAGGCGTGGAGATGCGGAACCACGAGGTGCGACTGCGTGGCACGCTCCTTCGCGGCCCGATCGTCCTCAAGCCGTCGCTCACCCGCCAACTCCTGCGCATCCAGCGCGCCGCCTCGGTGGCGAAGACGTTCGAGGAGGCACGTGCGAACGACGCATGGGACCAGGACCTGCGCCGCACCGTCACCACCGCGCGCCTGGAGGGCGAGCATCCGGCCATACTCGGCGTCGCCGGGAAGCTCGGCGTGGAGTACCAGCACCAGCGCGGGCTCACGCTTCGCTCGCGCATCGAGCCGTCGTCGCGCATCGGCAATGCCGCCGCCTTCATCTTCGAGGAGTACCGGCTCCCACGCGTGACGTTCTCGTTCGGTGCGCGCTACGACCACCGGCAACAGGATGCGCGCATCGGGACGCTGGTGAGCGCGCTCCCGACGGCGGAACAGGCGGGGGCCCTCTCTCGCCGATTCTCCGTCTTCAACGGATCGTTAGGTGCCGGTATCCGGCTGACCAACACGCTCAGCCTGGTGAGCAGCGTGAGTTCGGGATTCCGTGCGCCGGCGGTGCAGGACCTCTACACCGACGAGAACCGCCCCGCCTTCGGTTGGCTCGAGGGGAATCCGGCACTCTCGCCCGAGCGCTCGGTGAGCGTGGAGAGCGGACTTCGCTACCAGGGGGCGCGTGCGACGGCGACGATCACCGCGTATCGCAACAGCATCGCCGACTACATCTACATGGAGAACACGGGGCGCAGCCGGTTGGTCAACGGGACCCCGCGCATCGTCTACCGTAACACGCAGACCGACGCGCGCATTCGCGGTGTGGAGGTCGGCGGCGATCTCGAGGTGCTCCCGCGCCTCGTGCTCGACGGGAGCTACACCGCGCTCCGGAGCGAGAACCTTTCGACCAACGAAGCATTGCCACTCATGCCCGCCGATCAGGGGCGCGCCGCGCTCCGCTGGTCACCGGCGCGCCTCCCGCATGTGCAGGCGCCGTACGTGCGAGTGGGCGTGCGACACGCGTGGGCGAAGTCCGTCGCCGGCCCGACGGAGCCGTATGCCGAGTTCGACGCGAATCCCGCCGGGTACGGCATCTCGTCGACACCGGCGTACACCGTGAGCGAGGCGGGACTCGGCGGGCGCATCTCGATTCGCGCCCAACCGCTCGACCTGCACTTCGAGGTGACCAACCTGTTCGACACCGCGCATCGCGATTTTCTCGATACCCAGAAGGGGTTCGCGCTGGCGCAGGGGCGGAATGTGTCGATCCGGATGTCGGCGCCGTTCACCCTCGTGCGATAGCCGGCGCCGGGATCGTCCTGAGGACGGGGATCGAGGCGGGGAAGAATCGCCGCCCGGAGCGACACAGGCGGCGGGTGCAGCGCAGGAAGCGCATCATCGACCGTTCCTCGGCGCGACTCTCAAGACATCGTCGCGCCATCGAGGCGAGCGACACGCGACGTTCGCGGGTCGCTCGCCTCGAATCTTTTCGGTGAACCGGCGATCGCGCCGCCCCGCACTTGGCGCCGGCAGCAAGTTCGACGCTGACCCTCATCGGCTCCGAACTGCGAAGGCATACGAAGCTCTCCTCCCCCCGCCACTCCCGCGCCCCTGCCGTGACGGTTCATCGGCGCGGCATCGCTCTTGTCATCCACTAGTGGCAGCCGTCCCGGTTTGGAGGTACCCAACGCGTTGCTGCGTAATGTTTTGCGCCAATCCACCAAGCGCCCGACGACAGTGCTCCCGTGAAATTCCACGGGAGTGACCATGACCCCTCACAGATTGCGCCGGCAACCGTGATATTTCACGGACCTCCCATGTCCGAATTCCCCCCTTCCTACCAACTCGTCGTCGATGTCTGGCGCCTGGCCACCGGCTCGGCGTCGCTCGACGAATGCGTCGATCGGGTCGCGGCGCAGCTCGAGCGCGTCGTGCGCGCCGATGCCCTCACCCTCTGGCGGCTCTCCCGCGACGGAACGCAGCTCGAGAGCGTCGCCGCGGCTGCGGTGCGCCCCGGTCCGCGCCCCGCACTCGTCAAGCGAGCGACGTCGGCGCGGGTGTCCGAGGAGCTGCGTGAACTCCTGCTGCACGGCGCCCCGCGCCTCATCGCCCCCGACGGCGCGACCGAGGCGCTGCGCAACTTTGCGCCTGACGGCGTCTGGCGCGCGGTCGCCGTCGCCCCGCTCGCCGACGACGATGGCGCGATGGGCTTCGTGACCCTCACCAGCCGCAACACCGGTGTGCTGGGCGCTGCGCAGCTCTCGCTCCTGGGCGAGCTCGGTGCGCCGCTCGCCACGGCGTTGCGCCTCGAAGACGAACGCGAATCGGAACACCGCCTGCGCGAGGCGCTCGAGGCCGACCGGCGCGCACTCCTCCAGCGGCTCGACCGCGACGACGTCTCCGACTCGATCGTCGGCGCCGACAGCGGGCTACGCGAGACGATGCTGCGGGTGGAGCAGGTCGCCCCGACCGACGCACCGGTGCTCCTCCTCGGCGAGACCGGCTCAGGAAAGGAAGTCATCGCCCGGGCGATCCACGCCCGCTCGCGCCGAGCGCGAGGGCCGATCGTTCGTGTCAACTGCGGCGCGATCCCGCTCGGGCTGATCGACTCGGAGCTCTTCGGGCACGAGAAGGGCTCGTTCACCGGCGCGATCACCAACCGCAAGGGATGGTTCGAGCGCGCCGACGGCGGGACGCTCTTCCTCGACGAGATCGCCGAGCTCCCGCTCGACGCGCAGGTGCGCCTCCTCCGCATCCTGCAGGACGGCGTCTTCGAGCGCGTGGGCGCACAGCGCACCAACCGGGTCGACGTGCGCATCATCGCCGCGACGCATCGCAACCTGCGCGACATGGTGGCGCAGGGGACGTTTCGCGAGGATCTCTGGTACCGCCTGAGCGTCTTCCCGATCGACATCCCCCCGCTGCGCGCCC
>CAZWVG010000342.1:0-5526 GCA_964637355.1 uncultured Gemmatimonadaceae bacterium | reverse complement strand
GAGGACGCGAGGACGCGGGGACGCGGGGACGCGGGGACGCGGGGACGCGGGGACGCGGGGACGCGTTATCTGATTCGACGCACCTCGCCCGCGCGCCTCGGTCGCCACTCTCGCCCGCGCGCCTCCTCCCTAACGAGTCGGCTCAGCCCCCAGCCGCACCGCCGCGCAACACCTCGAGCAGTCGCGCGTTGCTGATATTCGACCCGCAGAGCACCACCCCGATGTGCGCGTCCGCAACGCTCCCAGACGCGACCTTCCGGAACGCGACCTTCCGGGACGCAACGCTCGCCGCCGCGTAGCGCTCGGCCGCCGCCACCGCGACGGCCGCCGACCCCTCGATGAGCTGGTGATGCTCCTCGATGAAGCGGCGCATCGCCGCCCCAATCGCATCCTCCTCAACGAGAATCCACTCGTCGACGAGCGCCTGGCAGAGCGGAAAGGTCACCGCCCCCTGCTCGATCCCCCCTGCCGTTCCATCGGAGAGCGTCGGCAACGACTCACGCTCGACGATCTTCCCCGCAGCCACCGACTCGGCCATCACAGGGGAATTCGCGGGAAGCGCCCCGATCACACGCACCGCCGGCATCGCGTGCTTGAGATACGCCGCAATTCCACCGATCAGCCCGCCCCCGCCCACGGCCACCACGATCGCATCGAGCGCATGGGTCGTCTCGCGCTTGCTGTCCCCTGCCTGTTGCAGCTGCTCGACGATCTCCACGCCGATCGTCCCCTGCCCGCAGACGACTTCGAGGTCGTTGTACGGCGAGATGTACGTCCGCCCCTCGCGCTCGGCGACCGCGCGCGCGTGCTCCTCGGTATCCAGTCCATCCACGCCAAAGCGGCGCACCGCCGCACCATAGCGCTCGATCATCGCGACTTTCGCCGACGACGCCTGCTCGGGGACGTAGACAACGGCCGAAGCGCCAGCGCGTGCGCACGCCCAGGCCACACCGGCGCCGTGGTTCCCCGACGACGCCGTGACGATCCCTCCCGCGCGCCCTTTGTTCGTTAGGCGGAGCACCTTGTGCAGCGCCCCGCGCGCCTTGAACGAGCCGGTATGCTGCAGGTGCTCTCCCTTGAGCCAGATCGTGGTGCCGAGCCGGCGGCTCATCGCGAGGCTCGGCTCGAACGGCGTGCATCGCACGTGCGGGCGCAGCAGCTCGCGCGCCGCCTCGATCTCGGCGGGGAGCGTCGTCTGATCTGGAATCTTCTGCATGCGGGCAATCTGACGCGGCGCCTCACCTTTGCCACCCTCCACTGCTCGCGCTAGGGTTCAGCATGCGCCACGAGCCCTTTCACTCGCTTCGCTGAACCGTGCCGCTCGTCGTACGCGGCGTTTCCTGCACGTATCCGCCTGGGCTCAAGGCGCTCGACGACGTGTCGCTCGACCTCGCACACGGGCTCTTCGGGCTTCTCGGCCCCAACGGCGCCGGCAAGTCGACGCTCATGCGGATCATCGCCACCCTGCAGCGCCCCGATCGCGGCGCCATCAGCGTCGATGGCGTGGATGCGCTCACCGACCCGGCGCGCGTGCGCGCATCGCTCGGTTATCTCCCGCAGGATTTCGGGTTCCACCCAAACGTTCCGGTGGAAGAGACGCTCGAACATTTCGCCACGCTCAAGGGCTACACCGAGCGTGGCGAACGTCGTGCGGTCGTCGACGCACTCCTCGAGCGCGTGAACCTGACGTCCTCTCGGCGCCGGCTCGCTGGCGCGCTCTCGGGCGGCATGCGACAGCGCCTCGGCGTGGCGATCGCGCTCTGCGGCGCGCCGCGACTCCTCGTCCTCGACGAACCCACCGCCGGGCTCGATCCCGGCGAGCGTCACCGGTTGTACGACGTGCTTGCCGCGTGTGGTGAGGATGCCGTGGTGCTGCTCTCCACCCACCTGGTCGAAGATGTGTACGCGCTCTGTCCGGCGATGGCGATCATCGACCGCGGACGCGTCGTGGCCCGCGGGACCCCCGATTCGCTCGTCGCTCCGCTCCGTGGGCGTCTGTGGCATCGTCCTGTTGCACCTGGCGAAACTGCGTCGCCCACGGAGGGTGAGCGTTGGATCACCGTGCGGCGACGCGGCGCTCAGCCTGTCGCCCACATCGTCGCCGATCGCGCTCCCGATGGTCCGAGCGTCCCCGCTGAGCCGACGCTGGAAGACGCGTACTTCGCGATCGTCAACAACGCCGACGCAGAAGGATGAACGATGTGGCGTGAGGTCGCGCGCTTCGAGCTACAGCTGCAACGCCGCGAGTTCCTCACCGGCGTGTACGTCGCCGTCTTCTTCTTCCTCACGTTTGGCTACACCGCGTCGAGCGCGGTGGAGTTGGTCACCGCTCGCGGCGCCATTCCGCGTAATGCCCCGTGGGCGCTCGCCCAGGCCATGGCCGGCGTGACCGCCTTCGGACAGGTGATCACCACCATGATCACCGCCACCGCCGTCATGCGCGACGTGGCGACGCGACAGCAGGAACTCCTCTTCACCACGCGACTTTCTCGCGGCGACTACCTGTGGGGGCGCTGGCTCGGCGCGCTCACGGTGATGCTCGTCGTCTACCTGGCGATCCCCATCGGGCTCGTGACGGGAACGCTCATGCCGTGGGTCGATCATGCGTCGCTCGTGTCCTTCGACGCATCGGCGTACCTCCGCCCGTTCGTGTGGCTCGTGCTCCCGAACATTCTGGTGGTGAGCGCCCTCTTCTTCAGCGCTGGGGCGCTGAGGCGCGGCTTCATGGCGATTCTGCTGCTCGGCGTTGGCCTCGTGGCGCTCTGGGGGACTGGCCTCTCGCTCGCCCGCGATGGAATTGCGTGGGGAACGCTGGTCGATCCTTTCGGCAACGCGGCGCTGGAGTGGTCCAGTCGCGATTGGTCGGTGGCAGATCGAACGACTCGCTCGATCGCTCCCAACGGCTGGCTCCTCGCCAACCGGCTGCTCTGGCTCGCACTCGGAACGACGGCGATGCTCTGGCTGCAGCGCGCCTTCCGGTTCGAGGTGTATGCGCCTGCCGATGCTGCTGGGGAGCACCAGTCGCAGACGACAACGCGCGCGCGCGCGCGCGCCCGTGCAGCTGACGGCGGTGCCCGCATCGCGCGAGTCGCGCGCCGACCCGACGCCCGGTCGATCGTACGCGCCGAGGCGCGCTGGATCCTTCGCTGGACACTCCGCGAGAAGGGCTTCGTGACGCTCGGTCTCCTCGGCGCCGCCAATGCGCTGGTGAACGCCTGGCGCGCCGGCGGTACGAATGGCACCGCCGGCGATGTGCTGGGTGCGGTGCAGTTCCACTCCCGCGTGTTTCTAATCCTCGTCGCCACGATCTACGCCGGCGAGCTCCTCTGGCGCGAGCGCGACGTGCGCGTCGACGCGTTGCGCGACGCGCTCCCTCCACGCACGGCCACACTCGTCGCCGGCAAGATCATAGGATTGCTGCTGGCGGAGCTCCTCCTCATGCTTCCCCTCCTCGCCGCAGCACTCGTCGCCGGCTTCGGGCGATGGGTGGAGGGGATGTCGGTGTGGCTCGCACTGGCATGGATCGGCGGCTTCATCTACCCGGTGCTCGCCCAGCTCACGCTGCTTTCGCTGCTCGTGCACGCCGCCGTGCAGCACAAGGTGGCCGGCCACGTCATGCTGATCTCCGGGTGGGTCATCGCCATCGCCGTCGATCGGTCGCTGCACGTCCCGGCGTGGCTGCGATACGCCACCCTCCCCCCCTACACATGGAACCCCGCCGCGGGTTTCGGAGGTACAGGCCCAACCCTGGCCATGTGGACGGGCTACTGGACGCTTGTCGCCGTAACCTTCGCCCTCCTCACCACCCGACTCTGGCGCCCCCGCCTCTCGTTGTCCCGTCTTCCCGTCTTCTCATCCTCTAATACTTGAGCAGATACCGGTCCAGCTCCCACCGGTGCACCTGCGCGATGTACTCGCGCCACTCCTCGCGCTTGGCATGCAGAAACTGGCGCGCGGCGTGCTCGCCTAACGCGTCGATCATCACCGCGTCCTTTTCCAGCTCGTCGCACGCCTCGTTGAGGTCGCGCGGGAGGTCGTCGATGCGCAACCGGCGCTTCTCGCGGAACGACATCTCGAAGATGTTCGTGTCCACCGGCTCGCGGTAATCGGCCTGGGTGGCGATGCCATCGAGCCCCGCGGCCAGCATCACGGCAAGCGCGAGGTAGGGGTTCGCCGACGGATCGGGCATGCGCACCTCCACGCGCGTCCCCATCTCGCGGCGCTCGGGGACGCGAATGAGCGGCGAGCGGTTGCGCATCGACCACGCAACGTTCACCGGCGCCTCGTAGCCGGGCACGAGTCGCTTGTACGAGTTCACCAGCGGGTTCGTCACCGCGGCGAAGCCGCGCGCATGCCGCAGGAGTCCACCGATGTAATGCAGGGCGGTGTCGCTCAGCTGCCACTTGGCGTCGGGGGCGTAGAAGGCATTGGTCCCGCCGGCAAAGAGCGACTGGTGCGTGTGCATCCCGCTCCCGTTCTGCCCGAAGATCGGCTTGGGCATGAACGACGCCGTGAGGCCGAAGCGCCCGGCGACATACTTCACCACGAAGCGAAACGTCGCGATGTGATCGGCGGTGGTGAGCGCGTCCGCGTAGCGGAAGTCGATCTCGTGCTGCCCGTGCGCGACCTCGTGATGTGCGGCCTCCACCTCGAACCCCATCTGCTCGAGCGTCGACACGATCGAGCGGCGCGCATCCTCGCCCAGGTCGGCAGGAGCCATGTCGAAGTAGCTCCCCACGTCGTGCGTCACGGTCGCCGGCGCCCCCTCCTGCCCCGGCTTGAACATGAAGAACTCCGCTTCCATCCCTGCATTCATCGTGTAGCCCATCTCAGCCGCGCGAGCGATCTGGCGCTTGAGCACGGCGCGCGGGTCGCCAGCGAACGGCGTCCCGTCGGGCATGTGAATGTCACAGATGAGGCGCGCGACCTTCGAGTCGTCCCCGCCCCACGGAAAGACGAGGAACGTCTCGAGATCGGGGACGAGGAGCATGTCGGACTCCTCGATACGCACGAACCCTTCGATCGACGAACCATCGAAGAGAATGTCCCCCGCCAGCGCCTTCTCGAACTGCGAGCGCGGGATCTCGACGTTCTTGTTCACGCCGAGGATGTCGGTGAATTGCAGCCGCAGGAAGCGAACGTCCTGCGAGGCGGCAAGCTTGAGAATGTCCTGCGCCGTGGCGCCGGCGAGCGGTTTGGGCATTCGACAAGCTTAGGGTCTCACCTTCGCGCACTCAACACGACGTCGCGCTCTCGCCTCACCCCCGGCACCGCCCCTATCTTCTCCGCATGTCCAAAGCCTCCAATTCGGGCGTCACTTGTCCATCGTGCGGTGCAACGTCGAGCGGGAAGTTCTGCTCGGAATGCGGCGCTGCGCTCCTCGGCGTCGCCTGCTCGTCCTGCGACGCGCCGCTCACTCCCGGCGCGAAGTTCTGCCACAACTGCGGTGCTCCGGCCGGTGCAGCCGGCGGTGCATCGGTCGCGCGCGCGCCGTCGCGCGCTGCAAACGCGCCGGGCGCGCGCGCC
>CAZWVG010000341.1:0-5540 GCA_964637355.1 uncultured Gemmatimonadaceae bacterium | reverse complement strand
CCCCGCCAAATCCCCCGCCCCCCCAGTGCGACCGCCGCCCGCCACGCGAGACCGCGTCGGCGACCAGCAGCGCCTGAAGACATCCATTCCGCCCGCCCCCGCCCCGCGAGGCGCGCGCCATCGTCGTGAGCACAAAGAGCAGCACGACGATGGCCAGGAGCACGAGCTGCGGAGGAATATCGCCTCCGCGCGGCGCCTGCTGCGGCGATTCCTGCGGCACGAGGGCGGTATCGAGCGTGAAGCCGAATTCCCCCTCGAATCGCTGCGCCACGCGGATGGTGATCAACTCCAGCGCTGCGCTATACGCCTGCTGCTGAAAATACGGGATCGCTTCGCGGCGGATATCACCAGCGGTCGCGTCGGTGATGAATCCCTCGGTTCCCTGACCGGTCTGGATCGAGATGTAGCCGCGCCCGTCGGAGCTGGTCTCCTTGGGGACCACGAGGATCACCACGCCCGCATTGCGCGCGCGATTGCCGATCGCATCGGCGGTCCCGACCTTCCACTCGCGTCCGATGCGAAGCGCCACGTCGCCCACATCGCGCCCGGCGAGGTCGCGGAGCGTGACGACAACGATCTCGCCCCCCGACTTGGCCTTCACATCGAAGATGATGCGATTGATGCGCGCGATCGCGTCGGGGGAGAGGACGCCCGCGGCGTCCACCACCATGTCGGCCTGCGTCGAGCTGAATCCACGAGGCGGTGCCGGCAGCTGAACGTCCTGTGCCGGCAAGGCGAGCGTGGCGACGAGCGCGAGAAGGGCCAACACCAGCGATCAATCCCCCTTGAGTCGGTCCTGATACGATGACGCCCGGCGCGCGAGCCGTGCCGGGCGAAGGCGAGACACTTGTACGTTAGCCCTACGTCAACGAGGCGGGTAGGGATTCATCGCCGGAGCGTGCATGGAGCGCGCTGCCGCAGGGAATACACACGATATCACGCAACGATGCGGTGGGGGATCGCGGAGCGGGTGAGTAGATTTTCCGAGCGCCGCCTGCGCGCGTGCGCGCCTCCTGCTGCCCCTCGCTCGTGGGCGTTTGCACGTCCGGCGCCGCCAGCTGCTCCTCTTACCCGATTGCTCATGTCGCGACTTCGCTCGGCACTCACCATCGCCGCGGTCCTCGTGCCACTCGCGGGATGCAGTGCGAAGGCCGGAAACGCCGCCGACTCCGCCACGGCGGCGCCGTCAGCTGCCACGCCAGCATCTGCTGCGACCAGCACCAGTGGCGCGGCGCAACCGGCAAGCGCGACAACGCCCGATCCGCGCGTGACGCGCGCCGATGCGGCGCGCATCCGCGGCGACGCGAACGCGAAGCTGTGGATCGTTGTCGCCAGCGACTTCCAGTGTCCGTACTGCGGGCAATGGGAGCGTGAGACGGCCCCGGACGTTCTCAAGGAGTTCGTCGACACCGGGATCGCCCGACTCGCCTTCGTCAACTTTCCGCTGCGCCAGCACCCGAACGCCGAACCGGCCGCCGAGGCGGCCATGTGCGCCGGCGCGCAGGGCAAGTTCTGGGAGATGCACGACCGAATCTTCAAGTCGCAATCCGAGTGGAGCGTCCTCCCATCCGCGGAGTCGTACTTCGAGAAGGCGGCGACCGAGATCGGGCTCAACACCGCCGACTACCAGGCGTGCATCAAGGATCACGTGATGCGCCCGATGATCGAGGCCGACACCGAGCGGGCAACGAAGGGGGGCGCGGGCTCCACGCCAACCTTCTTCATCGGCGACCAGATCATCGCCGGCGCCGAGAAGATCGACACGTTCCGCAAGGCGATCGCACTGGCGCAGTCGAAGCTCGCGAAGTAGCCGCTTGAATCCCCTCGTCTACTGGGGGTATCGCGTAGTCGGGGAGTTGGCGACGCTTGCGGTGCGCATCGCGCCGGAGCGCGAGGGAAAGTTGGCGCGCACCTTTCGCGCGCGGCGCGGCGTGCTGGATCGTTTCGCGGAGTGGGGGCGGACCCGGCGCGACCCGTCGCGCCCGCTCCTCTGGATGCACGCGCCGTCCGTCGGCGAGGGGCTGCAGGCACGCCCCGTCCTCGAGCGCATGCGCCAGCGTCGCCCAGAAGTGCAGCTCGCGTACACCTTCTTCAGTCCGAGCGCGCAATCGTTCGCGCGAAAGCTGGACGTCGATTTCGCCGACTACCTCCCGTTCGACACGCCGCACGATGCCAGTGCCGTGCTCGACGCGTTGCAGCCGACGGCACTGGTCTATGCAAAGCTGGACGTCTGGCCCCTGCTCACCGCACACGCCAGCCGACGCGGCGTGCAGCTCGGCCTGGTCAGCGGCACGGTCGCGCCGAGTTCCACGCGACAGCGCGGAGTGGCGGGGGCGCTGCTGCGCGACGCGTATCGCTCGCTCGACGCCATCGGGACCGTCGCCGCCGACGACGGCGACCGCCTCGCCGCGTTAGGCGCGGATCCACGCCGCATCGTCGTGACCGGCGACACGCGCTATGACCAGGTCGCTGCACGCGCGGTCCACGTCGATCGCAGTTCCCCCCTCCTCGCGCCACTCGCGAGCGCCGTGCCCACGCTCGTAGCGGGGAGCACGTGGCCCGCCGATGAGCGGGTCCTGCTGGAGGCATGGCGTGAGGTGCGCAACGCGCTCCCTGCCGCTCGACTGATCATCGCCCCGCACGAACCGAACGAGGGGCATCTCGCACCAATCGAGGCGTGGGGCAAGGCGCACGGAATCACCGTGGCGCGGCTCGCGACGCCGGGCGCCAGCGCGGCGCCGGTCATCCTCGTGGATCGCGTGGGTGTGCTCGGTGACCTGTACGCGTTGGCGAGTGCTGCATTCGTCGGCGGTGGCTTTCACGCTGCCGGACTCCACTCGGTTCTGGAGCCGGCGGCGTTCGGTGCGCCGGTCGCCTTTGGCCCTCGCATCACGAATGCGCGCGACGCCTCGCTCCTCGTGGAGTCGGGGGGTGGAGCGATCGTCGGCGATGCGAAGAGCGCCGCCACCACGATACTCGGTTGGCTTCGCGACGACGATGCGCGCCGCCGCGCCGGCGACCGCGCGCGCACGCTCGTGTCGAGCGGCGTGGGTGCGGCCGACCGGTCGTTCGATCTCGTGGCGGGACTGCTCGACGCACACCGCGCCACGTAGCGACAAACGAAAACCGGTAGCCACACCGTGGCCGGCGCTGCGCGCCGAGGGTGCGACTACCGGTGAACTTTCGTTTCGCGTGCCGCGCGATGGATGCGCGGCCGCAGAGCGCCTAACGCCGCAGGCCGGGAGGAGTCCAGGCGAGCGAGATCCCGATGCCGTCGTTGCCGAACCGGTCGGAGCCTCCGAAGAAGGCGGTCCCGCGCAGCGCGAGGACGCGCGTGAGCTCGAGGTTCGCGCCGATGTCGAAGTTGATCCCGACCTGCGAGTCGTCGCCGCCGCACGAGCTGCAGAAGTCGAGCGACACGCGCGGATGCACGTACGGCGTGATCGCGAGCGTGCCGTCGAGCGGGAAGCGATGTCCGATCGAGACGCCCACCGGGACGCGAAGCGTGGTCTTGTTGCCGAACCCGAGGCCGGCGCCGGCGGTGAGCATGAAGTCGAGCGGCACGTCGGCCGACGACTTGGCGAGCTGGTATGCGAAGTTGCCGCCGAGGAAGAGGACGTTGTCGGCGCCACGCGCCTGCGGGTCGGCGAAGCCTGCGTCGAACGAGAACTGCGAGCGCGCCGAGTACCCTTCACGCCACTGGAAGACGATCGCCGTTCCGGCGTCGCCGGCGTCGGCGATGCCGAAGTTGAACTCGCGCGACGTGACCGCTGGCGGCTGGAACGAGGGGTATGCCCAGGCTTGGGCGTGCGCCTCTCGCGCGATCAGGGGGAGCAGCGCCGCAGTGGCGGCGAGGAGATAGAACCAGGCGCGCGCAGTGCGCGGCGCGATCGCCGCGACGCGCGCGGTGCGAAGTCCCTGCATGACGAGTCCTCGTGCACGGGCGGTAGGCGCCCGGAATGGATGCGAACCAGCGCCCCGCGAGGGGCGCGGGGGCGGTGATGCCTGTTGTACGCCACAGGCACACGGAAGATTCGCTGCACGTGCTCGTCTGCGACAAGCGCCACGCCGCACTCGCCGATCGACGCGCGTCGGACCGTGCGCGAGGCAACTCCTCGGTTGAGTCACTCCCCACCGACACGCGTCGTCAACCGACGCGTGTCGTCAGGAGGCGCTGCTCGTCAGGCAGCGCGCGATCTCACGACGTGGGCATCGTCAGGCAGCGATCGCACCGCACGCTGCCACGCGTCGCTCCATCGCGAGAGACGCTGTTCAGCGGACGATCTGTCCGCGCAATTCGCCCCCCGGAAACTTGCGCGTGTGGATGTTGAGATACGCCGTCCCCGCGCGCATGCGTGCGAGCACCGAGTCGTAGCTGAATGCACCCGAGAAGGTGCCGCTCCGCGTGATGAACCCGTAGCGGAACACGCCATCGACGCGCCCGATCACCGGCCCGCCGAACGTGAAGACCATGATCGGTCCGGCAGCGGTCGCATCGGCTGCGTGTATGTGCGATGCCGTCACCGAGTCACCCGATGCGTAGATCAGGTATTCGATCGAGTCGGGGGAGATCACCGTGAGGACGGCGCTGGCCGACGCGTTCGTCACCACGGCGTTAGGACGCTCTGCGGCGCCAGTGAGCGCGAGGACGTAGCGCTCGGGAGCGGGTGACGAGGTGCTGTCGCTCCCGCAGCCCAGGAGCGCGGCCGGAAGCGTCGACAGGAGCAACGTGCGGACGAAGGTCGATCGACGAGAGACGCGCATGGGGCCTCGCTGATGAGGGGAATGGCGTCACGCGCCACCGAAGGCGCGAGCCGCAGCACTCGTCGAAGGTGCAATCCCCAATTTGTGCGGGCCACACGATCGCGGCGGAGACTCGCGCATGCGCGGTGAACGGCGCGATTCGGGCGGTGAGCGAGACGCCTCCCGGACGCGAGAACCCCCCGGGAGCGCTCGATCGCGCTTCCGGGGGGCGTCGTTCCACTTCCTGAGTTCGCTCGCTTGCTAGCGCTGCGCGGCCTTCTCCGTCACCACGCGCACCTGGTTGTCGACGACCTGCATGAAGCCCCCTTCGACATCGAAGGCCCCCTGACTCCCGTTCGCACCGAGCTTGAGCGTCCCCTTGCCGAGGAGCGTCATCATCGGGGCGTGCGCCGTCAGGATGCCGACCTCGCCGTCGAACGCAGGGGCGATGACCGACTCCACGTCGCCTTCGAAGAGGATACGCTCCGGCGAGATCACCGAGACCTTCAACATGATCAGGCCTTCGCGATACGCTCGGCGTTCGCCACGATGTCGTCGGCGCCGCCGCACATGAAGAACGCCTGCTCCGGGTACTGGTCGAACTCGCCCGCGCACAGGCGCTCGAACGAGGAGATCGTCTCCTCGAGCTTCACGTACGCGCCCTTCATCCCGGTGAACTGCTCGGCGACCGCGAATGGCTGCGACATGAAGCGCTGCAGGCGGCGGGCACGACCGACGACCTGCTTGTCGTCCTCGGAGAGTTCGTCCATGCCGAGGATCGCGATGATGTCCTGCAG
>CAZWVG010000340.1:0-5552 GCA_964637355.1 uncultured Gemmatimonadaceae bacterium | reverse complement strand
CGCCGCCACCGCCCCACTCGTCGGAGAAGAGGATCTTCGTCCCGTCGTTGTTGAACGTGGCCGAGTGCCAGTAGGCGAAGTTCGAGTCGGCGACGGCGTCGAGACGCACCGGATTGACCGGATCGGTGATGTCGATGAGGAGGCCGTGCCCTTCGCACGCGCCACCGGCCAGCCCTAACGACGGGTAGACGGTGATGTCGTGGCACTGACGCCCGGCGGCGATCGGCGAACCTGGCGCCGGCGCGCTGCCGAACATCTTGTTGATGATCCCCTGCAGGTTGTCGCGAAGCGCCGCGGAGTCGGCGCCGGTGGGGGCACCGCTTCCGCCGCGTGCCTTCACGACGCTATCGAGCATCGGGCGGATGAACTGGCTCCCGAGGACGATCTCCTGGCCGGACGACGGGATCTTGGCGGTGAAGCCACCCGCGGCACGCGCGGCGGCAGCAGCCTTCGCCGCCCGATCCATGTCTTCCTGCCCTTCGTGGTGCGACGGGGTCGTCGTCAGCCCACTGAAGATGTTGGCCTTGTTCACCACAGCCGACTGCTCGGGGTGCGCCAACGGCACCTTGATGATCTCGATGCGCAGCAGCGACGAGTTGGGGTTCTCGTTCGGGTTGTCGCGAACGCAACCGGCCAGCTCGTTAGGCGAGCGCACGCCGGCCGATCCGGACACGTAGATGTAGATATTGTCAGGGTCGCGCGGGCTCTCGACCACCGTGTGCGTGTGCGAGCCACGACACGTCTGGACGTTGGCGACGATCTTGGGATGCTTGATGTCGCTGATGTCGAACACACGCACGCCGCGGAAGCGGAGGGCGCTCACCGTATCCGGCACGCCGCCCGGGAGGCAGTCGACGCGCCCGTTGTTCGCCTCGGCCGACATGAACATCAGGTTCTTGTAGACCGAGATGTCGTTCTGCGACGCGGGGCAGGTGAAGGCGGTGACCAGCTCCGGCTTCGACGGGTTGGAGATGTCCCAGATCACCGGCCCGTTGTAGTTCCCCTGGATCACGTAGTTGCCCGTGAACGCGAGGTCGGAGTTGGTGATGCCGAGGAAGCCCGGCGGGGAGACGGCCTTGGCGACGACCTTGAGGTTCTCGGTCGCCTCGCCGGCGTCCATGAGGCCGGCCTTGAGGCCGACGCGAGCGTCATTACGCGGATCGACGACCGGGCGAGGGGGCGTCGCCGGGCGATTGGACCCGCCGCACGCCGCCGCCACGACGAGCGCGGCCACGAGCGAGAGACGAGCCGGATGACCAAACGTGCTCATTCAAAACTCCTGAGGGGTGGGAGAAGGGGAGGCAGGTTGTTCGATCAACATCTGGAGCATACGACGGATTTCGGTCGACTGATCGACCTCGACGTCGGCGGCGAACTTGAAGACCGTTTCATCCTGCCCGGCGCCGCGCGACTCGAACAGCGTCTTGACCATCGAGACCGCACCGCGATGGTGCTGGATCATGAAGGTAAGAAAGAGGTGGTCGAATTCCTGCCCACGGGCCGCGTCGAGCTGCTTGAGCTGATCGTCCGTGAGCATTCCGGGCATCATCATCGAATGATCCATGCCGGCCATGCTACTCATGTTGCTCATGTCATGGCCCGCCGCGTGATTCATCCCGGCCATCTTCACGGTCCCGTTCGCGTCGACCGTGGGGACGTCCTGATCGCGGTTCTCGAGCCACCGCTGCATGAGGGTGATCTCGTCCTGCTGCGCATTGATGATGCGCTCGGTGAGGCGCATGACCGCGGGCGACGCGCCGTGGCTTGGCGCCCAGCGCGACATGCGGATCGCCTGCGCGTGATGGTGAATCATCCCCTGCATGAAGTCCACGTCGGCCTTCGTGTAGGGATAGCGCAGTGAGTCGGCGCGCGCGCGTTCCTTCGCGGCCTCCGGCCCCATGCGAGAGAGCGCGGTCTCGGGGTGCGAACGCGCGCAGGCGGCGCCGAGGACGAGCGCGCCGATCGTGAGGAAATTCCGCAAATGTGTCATGGTGCCTGGGCCGGTGCTGGGACAACCGGATCGTCCCATAGGTTGCATCAAATCTCCGCGCAAAGCGCCCCGACTGCCATGGGGCGCCGCGTCAATATTACGATCCGTCGTCCGCCGGTGGTGGGACGAGCGTGTGCGTACGTAGTACGCGAGGCGCGCGCGAACGATTCGCCTTCACGAGAATTCATGGTCGGCGACGCGAGGCGCATACGTCTCGCGTCGCGAGGACTCTGCGCGCTCCCCGCCGGAGTGAATTCCCCGATGCGAAGGCTGGCGCTTTCCCTCATTTTCCTCCCATGACCACCATTTCCCAGGGCGACTTCGTCCAGTCGATCGCCGACGCGCTGCAGCACATCTCCTACTATCACCCGCTCGACTACATCAAGGCGCTGGCCGAGGCGTACGAGCGCGAGCAATCCCCGGCGGCCAAGGACGCGATTGCCCAGATCCTGACCAACTCGCGCATGTGTGCCGAGGGGCATCGCCCGATCTGCCAGGACACCGGGATCGTGGTGGTCTTTCTCAAGGTGGGGATGAACGTGCGCTGGGATGCGACCATGTCGGTGCAGGAAATGGTCGATGAAGGGGTGCGGCGCGCCTATCTGCTTCCCGAGAACGTGCTTCGCGCCTCGATCGTCGCCGACCCGGCGTTCAGTCGCAAGAACACGCGCGACAACACGCCGGCCGTCGTGCACACCGAGATCGTTCCGGGCGACACGGTCGAGGTGAAGCTCGCGGCAAAGGGGGGTGGCTCGGAGAACAAGGCCAAGTTCGCCATGCTCAATCCCAGCGACTCGATCGTGGACTGGGTGATGAAGACGGTCCCGACCATGGGGGCGGGGTGGTGCCCGCCGGGAATGCTCGGCATCGGGATCGGTGGTTCGGCGGAGAAGGCGATGGTCCTCGCCAAGGAATCGCTGATGGACCACATCGACATGGCGCAGCTCAAGGAGCGCGGCCCGAAGAACAAGGTCGAGGAGCTGCGCATCGAGCTGCACGACAAGGTGAATGCGCTCGGCATCGGGGCGCAGGGGCTCGGCGGGCTCTCGACCGTACTCGACGTGAAGATCATGGACTATCCGACGCACGCGGCGTCGAAGCCGATCGCGATGATCCCCAACTGCGCCGCCACTCGACACGCGCACTTCACGCTCGATGGAACAGGCGTGGCCAAGCTCCCCGTGCCGTCGCTGTCGGACTGGCCCGACGTGACGTGGAAGCCCGACGCGAACGCGAAGCACGTGGACCTCAACACGCTCACGCCGGAAATCGTCGCGACGTGGAAGGCGGGGGACCGCCTGCTGCTCAACGGCAAGCTCCTCACCGGGCGCGACGCCGCGCACAAGCGCATCGCCGACCTCTACGCATCGGGAGCAGGGCTCCCCGAGGGGGTCGACTTCACCAACCGGGTGATCTACTACGTGGGGCCGGTGGATCCGGTGCGCGACGAGGCCGTCGGTCCCGCCGGGCCGACGACGGCGACGCGCATGGACAAGTTCACCGAGATGATGCTGTCGAAGACCGGGCTCATCGCGATGATCGGGAAGGCCGAACGCGGCGCGACCGGGCTCGAGGCCATCCGCAAGCACAAGGCGGCGTACCTCATGGCGGTGGGCGGCGCAGCGTATCTCGTGTCGAAGGCGATCCGCGCGTCGCGGGTAGTTGCTTTCGCCGATTTGGGGATGGAGGCGATCTACGAGTTCGACGTGGCCGACATGCCGGTGACGGTGGCGGTCGACTCGGCGGGGAGCAACGTGCACGAGACGGGGCCGCGCGAGTGGGAGGAGAAGATCCGGCTGTTGCCGGTGCTGGCGTAGCGCGGGCGTCGCGCGCGCGTAGCGCCGGAGTGACGTGGCGCTTGGCGCAGCGAGTGCTTAGGGAAGCTGAGATGGCGGCTCGTCGTCGCTCGGGCGGACGGCGTCCCGAAGCCGCGCCATCGTCAGGCGTACGCTGTCGGGGAGGAGGAGGTCGTCACTGATGGCGGCCTCCTCTTCGGCATTCCGCCACTGAGCCGCGAGCGCGGTCAACTCTCCTTCCAGCACCGCGCGCTCGACCTCCTCGTGCGCCGCCATCTCGAGGGCGAGGCGCACCTCTCGCCCGAGGCTCGGGAGCGAACCCGAATCTCCAAAGACCTGCTGCGACGTGAAGCGGCTGCGGTGACGGGCGAGGAATGCGGGGAGCGCCGCGGCACTCCCGGCTTCGCCGATCAGGTCGACGGCGCCGCGAATGCGCGTCGACGAGGCGCCGGTGCGGTTGAGGCGCGGGGCGTGGCGGGCGAGGAGCGCGCGCGCGGGAGCGCCGACAAACCGTCGCGAGCCTATTCCGGTCGACTTGTGCATCTCGCGTTGCCACCAGCTCTCGTTGGGTTTCCCCTGCCCATCGAGCGTCGCCGCATACGCGATCTCGAGCCCCCATCCGCCGTCGGCATCGCTGGCGGTGATCAGGCGCGGATGCCCGACCGGAATGATGCTCCCGGGACCATCGGGATCGCGGATTGGGGGCTGACGCAGGAGCGTGGTCGAACTTGCCGCGCCAAACAGGATTGTTGACCACTGGATGACCGGGAGGAAGGCGACGAGCGAAACGCCGAGCGTGATCGCTCCCCCGGCGAGCGCTCCTGCCGCCGCGACTCCGCCGATGCCGAGCGCGGTCGCGCGCACGCGCCGTCGCCCGAACTGGTCGCCGTAGCGCCAGGCCGCGAATTCGGCGCGCACCGGGCGCCCGATGCGCACCAGCTCCGTCGCGTCGGCGAGGCGGGCGAGCCCGATTTCGTCGGTGCTGGCGCGCAGGCGCGAATCGCGAAACGCGCGCGCGCACTCCTCGATCGCCTCCCACCGCTCCTCGATGGGGACGAGGTTCCAGCGCTCGCACCCGCGACAGACGATCCAGAGGCGCCCGCGCTCCTCATCGAAGGCAATGCGACGCCCCACCGGCAGCGTTTCCACGCTGTCGTTGGCCGGGAACGTACGACTGCACCAGATGCACGCCTTGATCACGTCGCGGGGCTACGGTCGGGGGTGAGCGAAGGATCGCCGCCGCACGGGAGCGCGACAATCCTTGTCACTCCGCGCATCCGGACGAAGCCCCTCACGCTTGGTGCAAATCCTCCCGCGCGGGTAGCGACGTACGCGACAGTGTATACAATTTGGGCTGGGTCAGCGGACGCGTGCGCCGTGGGGCGTCGCGTCCTGCCCGATGTGACTTCCGCGACCTCCACCCCGCCCGCTCATGCCCGCTCCACGCTCCGCCGTCACCCGGTCCCTTGCCGCGATGGCGGCACTCCTCGCGGGCTCGCTCGCCAGCTGCACCGCGCGAGAGGCCGCACCATCCGGTTACGACGTCGTGATCGAGAACGGGCGCATCGTCGACGGGACCGGGGCGGCCTGGTACTACGGTGACCTCGCGATCCAGGGGGATCACATCGCCGCCATCGGGCCGCGCGGCGCCTTCAAGAACGCGACCGTCAAGACGCGCGTCGATGCGAGCAACCAGGTCGTCGCCCCGGGCTTCATCGACATCCAGGCGCACTCGATCGAGCACTACATGACGGGAGACGGACGCG
>CAZWVG010000339.1:0-5562 GCA_964637355.1 uncultured Gemmatimonadaceae bacterium | reverse complement strand
TCGTATTGTCGAGACACGGTCGGCAATCCTCCCTTTGGCCGTGAACCGCCCCCCGTTGGTTGCCGGAAACAGGAGGAGGGGAGAGGCACCGCGAATCGGCGCCCGCGAATTGTCCGCGCAAGCTAGCGGGCTTCTCGTTCAATACCAAGGGGTTACATTTGCGAACATGTGCGGCCGCTTTGGACTCACTCGCCCCGAACGCCTCGACCTCGAGCGCTTCGGCATCCACGAGCTCCCGGCGCTCGTGCCGCGGTTCAACATCGCCCCCTCGACCGACATCCTCGCCATCCGCGAGCGCGACGGGGTGCGCCGCGCCGACCTCCTCCGCTGGGGGCTCGTCCCGGCCTGGGCCAAGGATCCGGAAATCGGGAACCGGATGGCCAACGCCCGCGCCGACACCGCGTTCGAGAAGCCAACCTTCCGCAACGCCATGAAGTCGCGCCGCTGCCTGATCCCGGCCGACGTCTTCTACGAGTGGCAGGTCGTCCCCGGCGCATCGCGCAAGCGCCCGCATGCGATCCTCCGGCCGGACCGCGACATCTTCGCGCTTGGCGGTCTCTGGGAGTACTGGAAGCCGAAGGGGGCGGAGGAGAGCGAGGCGATCGTCAGCTGCGCGATCCTCACGACCGACGCCAACACGCTCATGCAGCCGATCCACCATCGCATGCCGGTGATCATCGCCCCGGAGTCGTATGCGGCGTGGCTCGACCCGCACACGCCGGCACCGGCGCTCCGCGACCTCATGCAGCCGAGTCCCAGCGAGTGGCTCGAGGCCTATCCGGTATCGCTCAAGGTGAACAACCCGCGGAGCGAAGACGCCAGCGTGATGGAGCCAGCGGGCGCCGACGCCTGACGAGTCGCGGAGATGCGAAAACGACAGCGCCCGGGCTCGTGCCCGGGCGCTGCTCGCTGCGGACCATTGGCGAGGCAGCGGTGCTGCTCAGTCGCAGAGAATCTTGCTGAGTTGCGCCGCCAGCAGGATGCAGTTCACCTGCACGAGCGCGTTGGGGAGATAGGCATCGCTCGACCACGTAATCACGCGCCGCGACCCGTTGCGGACGACCTCGAGGCGCGTGCTTCCGCCGTCGGGGGGCGTCACGCTCGACGGTGATGGATAGTTCGGGTTGAGGGCCCGGAAGCCGGGCGTGTTGGTCGCATCGAACAGGGCGACGAGCGTCGTTGCAGGCGTGGTCCCTTCGTAGATCACGCGGAGGTCGGTGCACGCCGTCACGAGGGGCGCATCGTCGCAGCGCGAGACGGTGAAATGATGCGTCGCCGAATCGACCACGACGCGCTGTCGCATTTCGTGCCCTCCCGCGTGGGCGATTGCGAGCGACTCCACGCGGGGAGCGTCGCCGTTCGCCGCGGTTTCGTTGGCGGTCGGAGAACCCGCGCACGCCGACATCGCGACCAGCGCGCCCGCCGCGACGCACACGGACAAACGTTTTCGTGCAGTCTGGCGAGATCCGTTCGGCATCATCCGCCTAACGCCGATCGAACTCCTCGAGGCGTGGGAAGGAGGGCAGGACGGGTAGGATGAACGGGGCATCATCACGGGCTCCTCCGTGGGCGCGTACCTCACCATAGCATGACGCGCCGGCGCCGGGAAACTAGCACCGGACGGGAGGGACTCCTGGCGGGACGAACCGTTGCTCCCGGCGGCCGGCTGCAACGTCATCGCACGACAAGGGGCGATCACGCCAGCCCCTCGCCGGCCGGAGCCCATCGACTACGCGTGCGATGACCCTAGACGTTGAACCGGAAGAGGAGCACGTCGCCGTCCTTCACGACGTATTCCTTTCCCTCGCTCCGCACCGCCCCCTTCTCCCGCGCCTCCTTCCACCCGCGCAGGCGCACGAAGTCGTCGAACGAAACCGTCTCGGCGCGAATGAAACCGCGCTCGAAGTCCGTATGGATGACGCCAGCCGCCTTGGGGGCCGTGTCGCCCTGATGGATCGTCCAGGCGCGGACTTCCTGCTCGCCGGCGGTGAAGTACGTCTGCAACCCTAACAGGTGATAGCCGGCGCGGATCAGGCGGTCGAGCCCCGCCGATTCGAGCCCGAGCGATGCGAGAAATTCCTTGCGCTCTTCAGCGGGGAGTTCGCCGAGTTCCGCTTCGATCTTGGCCGAGAACGGGACCACGTCGGCATCCTCGGCGCTGGCCGCGATCGCCGCGCGGAGCGCCGTCACGTGCGCCCCTTCGTCGCCGTGCAACTCGGACTCCGTGACATTCGCCGCGTAGAGCACCGGCTTGGCCGTAAGGAGCGCGAGCGGCGCGAGGACGGCGCGCTCGTCGTCGGTGAGCTTTCCTTCCCAGAGCGCCTTCCCGTCGTTGAGGAGAGCCTTCACCTTCTCGAGCACGGGAAGCTCCGCCTGCGCCTCCTTGTCTCCGGTGCGTGCCGCACGCGCCACCTTGTCGAGGCGCTTCTCGACGACGGCGAAGTCGGCGAGGGCGAGTTCGAACTCGATGACCTCGCGATCGCGCACCGGATTCACGTCGCCCATCACGTGCGTGACGTCCGGATCGTCGAAGCAGCGCACCACATGCACGATCGCGTCGGTCTCGCGGATGTTGGTGAGGAACTTGTTCCCCAGCCCTTCGCCCTGCGAGGCGCCCTTGACCAGTCCGGCGATGTCCACGAACTGCACCACCGCCGGCACCGTGCGCTTAGGCTGCACGATCTCGGCGAGCGCCCCGAGTCGGTCGTCGGGAACCTCGACCATGCCGACGTTCGGTTCGACGGTGCAGAACGGATAGTTCGACGCCTGCGCGGCCGCCGATGTAAGGGCGTTGAACAGGGTGGATTTGCCGACGTTGGGGAGGCCGACGATGCCGAGGCGCAACATGAAACGGGACGGGAGACGGGGGACGGGGGACGGGAGTGCGCGGCGCGATGCGCCGCGCGGTCTCGCGTGTGCGATCAAATGTACCGGGTTGCGTTCGGAGGATGATGCTGCCCGAGCGCGGATGCACGACTCTCAATCATGCACCCATTTCGAAAACTCTCAGTGTGGCAGAAGGCGCATGAGTTGGCTCTTGCCACGTACCGCGCTACGGATGGCGTGTCCTACCGGAACTTCCCCGGACTCGCCGACCAGCTTCGGCGCGCAGTCATCTCGATTCCCGCCAACATCGCGGAGGGAGCGGGAAGAGACACAGCGCTCCAATTCTGTCGGTTTCTCGAGATCGCGGTCGCATCCGCACGCGAGGTCGACTACCTGCTCACGCTGGCAGCCGACCTCGAGGCGATTCAGCGAAGCGAACACGCCAAGCTAGAAGCTCGAACCGACCAAGTCTGCCGAATGCTGGTAAGTCTTCGCGCGACGGTTCAGAAGCGAGCCGTTCTGCGGAAGGAGACGAACGTCACGCCCTCTCGAACATCAAGAAAGAATGACAAACGGGAGACAAAACCCGTCAGCGCGACAAAGTCGCGCTGACACTCCCGTCTCCCGTCTCCCGTCCCCCGTCCCAGCTAAGCGATGAACCAGGGGGCGAGCACCAGACTCACCACCGACATCAGCTTGATGAGAATATTCATCGCCGGACCGCTCGTATCCTTGAACGGATCGCCGACCGTATCACCCACGACCGCGGCCTTGTGCTCGGGCGAGCCCTTGCCGCCGTACGCACCGCCCTCGATGAACTTCTTGGCGTTGTCCCAGGCGCCGCCGGCGTTGGCCATGAAGAGCGCCATCATCACGCCCGTCACCGTTGCGCCGGCGAGGAGGCCGCCCAGCGCCTTCACGCCGAAGAACTTGCCGACGATGACCGGGACGAGCACGGAGACGACGCCGGGGATGATCATTTCGCGCAGCGCAGCGCGCGTGGAGATGTCGACGCAACGCGCGGAGTCGGGCTTCCCGGTCCCTTCGAGGAGGCCGGGGATCTCGCGGAACTGGCGACGGACTTCTTCGACCATCCCCTGCGCGGCGCGGCCCACGGCGGTCATGGTGCTCGCTCCAACGAAGAACGGCATCACGCCACCGAGGAACAACCCGATGACGACCATCGGGTCGACGAGGTTGAGGCCAGTTTCGTGGAGACCGACGGCCGACGCGTACGCGCTGAAGAGGGCGAGCGCGGTGAGCGCGGCGCTTCCGATGGCGAAGCCCTTTCCGATCGCGGCCGTGGTGTTGCCGAGTGCGTCGAGGCCGTCGGTGATCTTCCGGACGTCGGGGCCGAGGTGGCACATCTCGGTGATACCGCCGGCGTTATCGGCGATCGGGCCGTACGCGTCGACCGACATGATCACTCCAACCGTGGAGAGCATGCCGACCGCAGCGATGGCAACGCCATAGAGACCTGCGGAGGTGTAGGCGAGGAACGTTGCGGCGCAGATCAGGATGACCGGGATGATCGCGCTCTGCATCCCGATGGCGAGACCGGCGATGATGTTCGTGGCGGGCCCGGTCTGGCTCGACTCAGCGATGCGTTCGATCGGCTTTCCGGCCGTGTAGTACTCGGTCGCCATCCCGATCAACGTCCCCGAGACGGTTCCCGCGAGCACAGCCCAGAAGGGACCGAGGATTCCGTAGTTGCCGCCGTCCGGGTTCGCCATCGTGAGCGGCATCATCTGCGTCACGAAGTAGGCGAAGACGAGGAAGAGCCCTGCGGCGATGAACGTCGCGGTGCGAAGCGCGCTCGCCGGATTCCCCTTGGCGAGGATGCGCATCGACCAGACTGCGATGATCGAGGCGACGAGTCCTGCCGCGATGTAGGTGATCGGGAGGAGAATCGCCGCGGAGATGGAGTCGGCGGCGATCGTCGTGGAGGTCGCGGCGATGGCGATCGTGGCGATCACCGATCCGACGTAGCTCTCGAAGATGTCGGCGCCGAGTCCGGCGACGTCACCGACGTTGTCGCCGACGTTGTCGGCGATCGTGGCCGGGTTGCGCGGGTCGTCCTCGGGGATTCCCGCTTCGACCTTGCCGACGAGGTCAGCGCCGACGTCGGCAGCCTTCGTGTAGATCCCGCCGCCGACGCGCGCGAAGAGCGCGATCGACGAGGCGCCCATGGCGAATCCGGAGATCACCTGCCCGAACTCGGCGGCGCGCCCTTCGGCTCCGAGCCAGGAGGAGAGCCAGAGGGTGACGGCGCCGATCCCGGCCAGCCCCAGGCCGGCGACTGCAAGGCCCATCACCGCACCGCCGCCGAAGGCAGCGCGAAGCGCGGCGGCCTGTCCGGACGCGCGGGCCGCCTCACTGGTGCGGACGTTGGCATGCGTGGCGGCGTGCATCCCGGCGTAGCCGGCGATCACCGAGCAGATTCCGCCGGCGAGGTAGGCCACGCCGGTGCGCCAGGAGAGGGCGACCGAGAGGAGCGCGCCGACGACGAGGAGGAAGGGGAGGACGACGAGGTACTCGCGCCGCAGGAAGGCCATCGCCCCCTTGTGGATCTCGTCGGCCAGAGACTGCATCTGCGCCGAGCCCGGGGCGAGCGACATGACGCCGCGATGCTGCAGGAACGAGGCGAGCAATCCCACAATGCCGATGGGAAGCGCGAGAGTGATGATGTCCAGGGTCATGAGGGGCGGGGTAGGGCGACTAGGAGTCGACTTTCCG
>CAZWVG010000338.1:0-5565 GCA_964637355.1 uncultured Gemmatimonadaceae bacterium | reverse complement strand
TAGCACAAGAGCATCCTCCACGTTGCGCAACGCAAACGCTGGTCTGCCGAACGCTCAGTTGAGCTGCGTGGGCGTCAAATAAGAGTGCGCCCGGAGGGCGCACGAATCAATAGAGCCCACGTCTGCTCCAACGCCAGTTAGCCGGTGCGACGGTACCAACATCGATACGCAAACCCCTCACAGAAACGAGTCGCTCGTCGATCCCATTTGCTCATCCGAGCTCAATTCATACTCTCTGAGTATCGAAGCTCGCTATTCGGCGGGCGGAAGATGCGGATCTCGTCGAATACGATAGCGCTGGCGGACATCGGCGTCAGCTAGGATACCGCCGAGCGTCGCAATCGGAATGTTGTCCTGCTCGCATATCCATTGCCGACCATGCAGCCAGAGGGGATGGCGCTCGTGGATCGGACACCGCGGCCAGGTGGAATCGACGTGACAATCGTGAAAATACTGCTGCACTTCTTCGGCGACCCGCGCGACGTACGCGTCGAGGCTCACGACGTGTTCGAGGTCTATCGAATTGGCGACCTCTCGCCGAGCGGCGGCTTGGTGCCGAACGCACTGCACGTGTTCAGCGCCGAGGGTCGCCCGCACATCGCGCGAAACGATCTCGACTGCGCGCGCCTCATCGCCCTCGCTCAGATACGCCAAGCAATCCTCTAAAGTGCGCGAACGTGCAAGAGCCGGCTAACGCCTAGTTCAGCTGCGCCGCGTCAAATAAGAGCCCGGAGCGCAGCGGAGGGCCCTCCGAAGCTACGCGGCGTCTGCTGCAACGCCAGTTACACGGCCGGTCGGCGACTGCGGACGACGATAGTCTCCAGATCCGCAGGGAGACCAGTCGGAAGCGCGTTGCGGATCAAGGCCAGATACTCCGCAATCTCCGCGAGTTTCGTTTCGTCGCCTTCCTCAATGATTGGAGCGAGTTGCTGTCGAAGCTGCTCGACCAGGGAGCCATCTGCGATGCGTCGGTGCACGTCGCTAACGATAGCGTCGTTGCGACGCTGTTCCGCCTCCACACACGAGCGGCAGAGCCAGTACCGCTCGACCGCGCCTTGATGGTCCGCGCTGACTGCTGTGGTGGCGATCTGCGCGACCACATCGGCGCTGCCACAATGATGGCACTCGATCATGCGTAGAACGGTTGTGATGCTACGGTACGGAGCGGCGCTCTCAGAATCCGAGCCTGCGCGCCATCGAGGAGCTGGCGGAGAGTCGCGATTGCAGCGATCACCTCACCGAGGGCAAGGCGAGCGTCCTGTAGGCCCGGCCCCTCAGTGTTTGGAGGAAAGCGGTCACGCGATGTGCGAGGCATGCGGCGGAACGCACGGACCACGTCGACTGTGCGGAGAGACTGCTCGGTGTCCCCGCAGGGCAGCGCGGCAGACTGCCCTCCGCGGACCGTCGCGGTGGACAGCGGCGGCAGAGTGAACGACGAACGAGATGCGCGAATCACAGGACCGTGTAACGCTTAGTTGAGCTGCGTGGGCATCAAATAGAGTGCGCCCAAAGGGCGCACGAATCAATCGAGCCCACGTCTGCTCCAACGCCAGTTAGGCCCCGCGACGGTCGCCCGCCGCGGGACTGCATCGAGCGCAGTACAAAGCCTGCACTCACTCACCTACAGCTCGTCGCGACGTCAGGGAGAGGTCGCAATGCAAACAGTGCTGTGCGACTATGTTGCTATAGCCTGCGCGTAGAAAGAACGTGTCCCGACAACGGGGACACTCGGCATCGATGGCGTAGAATCCTGCCATCACCGGCAGGATGGTGAGCGAGAGAAACACCCAGATGAAGTAGCGATCAGGGACGAACATGCCGAGCAACACAATAAGGAAGCAGAAGGCGATCCACGTGCCGAAGAAGAGCCCACGGCGCCACCGAATCTCCGCGATTCCTTCCGCTAGTTCCTCTGGGGAAGGCGGCACATCGAAGTAGATTGGCACAACGCGACTCGATACAGGGTCAATGGGCCTAACGCTTAGTTGAGCTGCGTGGGCATCAGATAAGAGTGCGCCCGGAGGGCGCACCAATCAATAGAGCCCACGTCTGCTCCAACGTCAGTTAGGCGTCAGGGCGCAAGGAAGCCCAGTAGCGCCCCATCTGTCCCCGGCCTTCGGTGATCAGCGGACGCCACGCTGGATCCCTGTCGTTGAGAGTTTCTAGCGACGTGAGGAAGTGCGCAAGCATGGGGTGCGCGACGGGATCGAGGAACGAGAGCCCACCACTCACCTGCGCATACCAGCCAAGCATCGCGCGCAGCTCATCGTCGGCTTCTTGTTCCCGGCTCGCAAACGCGGCTTCGAGCAGCGCGACCGTCTGTTGCTGTTGCGCGACCGTGATGGCCGAGAGACCGGTAAACACGGACGGTTCGGCACTAGCGTACCAGGCGAGGAAGCAGGCGCGTCGCAGGGCCTCGTGATGCGAGGCGGGATCCGCGAGCAAATCGAGATACGCGGTCAGGACCGCGGCGTACTCGTGCGGAACGCCGGAGCGCTCAAGAGTGACGCGTCGCGCATCGATTGATCCGTCGAAGCTCTCAACGGTCGCGAGAAGGCGATCCTCCCACAGAGCCAGTTCGGCGAGTGTCTTCACGTACGTTCGAAAGGACGCCTAACGCTTAGTTCAGCTGCGCCGCGTCAAATAAGAGCCCGGAGCGGAGCGGAGGGCCCTCCGAAGCTAAGCGGCGTCTGCTGCAACGCCAGTTAGGCTGCTGGTGAGTACCAACGAGGCAAATAGCCGATTCTGGCACGGAGCCGATTCGCTCATGAAAGTCGTAGAATGGTGACCCGGGACTGCAAGCGGTCGTCTCAATTCGATGTTCTCGACGCGCTCCCTCCTCCCTATTGCCCTCCTCGTGGGCGCCGCGGCCTGCGACCGCGCGACCGCGGTGGTCCCGCCACCCACCGCACTCCCGAGCGTAGAACACGTCAGAGCCGAATACCGCTCGTTCCGTCCTGGAACCGAGTGGCCGTGGCATCACCCGACACGATGTATCGATTACGCGGGGGTTCGGGGAGAGTTCGACTCACTCGCGACGTATCTCGTGACGATGGCGGACGCGTCCGACAGTCTCAATCGATATTCAGTTCGCCTGGAGTTTGACGCACAGAAACGATTGCTCTACTACCAAGACTCGCGCAACATGGCCTGGCGTCCGGGCGAAGCGCGAGGGCCGCACACTTCCGTTCAGATTTCAACCGGGTTGGGGAAGACCCACGCAATTCGTGGAGGGACGGCCACGGTATTTCGGTTCCGAGGTGCTGCCCTCACCCGTGTGCATCTGCAAGCTGACGCCGAGGCGATGTGGCGGCATCCGGCACTCGACGTGGAGCGCCTCTACGACCGCGCGATGGAGCGCTGCGCGCCGGGCGGAGGTTTTACCTCGGGGTTCGAATCGCTGCCGTAAGGGGACGGGTCAGATCGGGCATGATCGAGGTGTCCGGCTGAACTACAGTCGGCAGTTGCGGAAGAAGTCAGAGTAGGGTGCGCCAGCAAAGGGCAGCCTAACGCCAATTATCCAGTTCTCAATAACACACTAACTCGTGCGGACGACGTCTTATCCCCGCGCCCCCGTCCTGATAATACCAAACCGCGCCCACGCCGCCAGCGCCGCAACCTCCGCCCAAACCTCAAGTAGCGCGAGACACCGCTCGCCGTGCTAACAGGTTATTGCGGCGGGAGATCCTGGTAATCACAATGGACCGAAGAGCGTCGAAATCAGACCCCCGCGTCATGGCCGACACATGACGGATCGTCCCGATCCGGACACGCTACCGCTTTTCCCCCACCCCATCCAACGCACGCCTCGCAATGCGCGCCACCACGCCGTACCCCGGCGGCACAACATCGGGAATGTCGTACTCGACCGCGGTCCCCATCACTAGCGCGACTTCCGGGGCATCGAGACCGTAGTCGGCCCCGAGCCACCGCGCCAGGTCCGACGTCGCCATCCGTAACGCTTCGTCCAGCGAACCGCCAACGCCAAGGCTCATCAACGACTCTGCATCGCGCGCTCGAACGTTCGACTGGAAGCCCCACCGCACGAGCTGTACGGTGAAGCGCACGGCCATGCTGGTTTCCATGGCATCGCCCGTTAGCTCGCCGTCGCCCTGCGCGGCGTGACCGTCGCCGACGTAGAGCTGGGCACCGAGCTGCGACACCGGCAGCAGAACGGTGGTGCCCGAGCGGAAACGAGCGTATTCGAGGTTTCCCCCATAGCGCCCGCTCTCGCGTGACGACGGAACGCCAGGGCCGCGCGGCGCAGTGGCAATGACACCCAGAAACGGCGTGAGCGGCACGCTGTAGTTGGCGAGTGCGGCGGACGGCTTCCTGAGCCGTGCGACTCCGGCGCCCCGGTCCAGCGTCCACTTGTCGTCGACCCGCGCCCCCTTCCGCTCGGCGGCGTACGCGGGCTCAACGGCGTTGTCGACAAGGGCAGTCCCCGAGAACGCCCAATCGCGGTCGAGCGAGACGTCCAGCAACGTCACCGCGATCACGTCACCCGGGACGGCCCCCTCGACATAGAACGGCCCCACCAGCGGATTGCCGCCAGGACTCTTGTGGTTCGCCGGATCATCGATATCACCGGCGCCGTTCCCGCCAGCATCGAGCGTGTGAGTAACGACGGTGTCGCCCGCGAAGATGCGCTGCACGGGGGGGACGGCGGGGTCGAAGGCACGCGGGAATTCGCGAGCCTCCACGACCCACGTGCGATTGCGCTCGGCGACAGGCGACCGAAAGGCGAACCACGAAGTGGAGTCCGTCCCGATGCCGAGCCAGCCACTGAGCGAGTCACGACCAACGCTGCCGCGCCACACGTAGTCGCCGACCCCGAATCGCAGCCGATCGTTGCGTCGCTCGACGGAGAACTTCATTCCGTACACACGCCCCGTCAGCGAATCGCCATCGACCTCGAGGCGCACGCGCTGCGGCTGTGGATCTCCTTCCATCACGAAGATCCACTCCCCGGTTAGTTGTGCGAGCGCGGGTGGCGCGGTACGCGACACACGCTGCTGCGCACCGAGCGGCGACAGCGCGACGATGCCGAGGACGAGCAGCGATGCAATCGATATACGCATGAAAAGCAGAACGGCCGCACAATGGCGGCCGTTCCTTGCACTTCCGATTCGTGACGATCGCCGCGCCCTACTTCCCCCCCAACGGCCGATCCACCCGCGTCTTGCTCCACATCACCACGGCAGCACACGAACTCTGCCCTGGCGCCTGGAACTGCGCCGGCACCGATATCCCGTTGTAGACCTCGATCGCGGCGATCTCGTTCGGCGGAAGGATGCGGTCGACGTCGCCCGGGAAGACGGCCTCGAACGGCGCACCGTCCACGTAGTACTTCACACAGCTCCCGGTCACGTTGCGCGCGCTCTCCACAGTGTAGTCGATCCCGTTGCCGGCCGGCACGACGCGCAGACCGGGAATGGTCCGGAAGAGATCCGTGAGCTGGTTGGGCGCGCGCTGGGTGATCTGGTCGCCATCCATGTAGTAACCGCCCCCCATCTTCTTGCGCTGCGTGAAGCCGACCTTCTCGAGCCCCACGTCGCGGTCCGC
>CAZWVG010000337.1:0-5574 GCA_964637355.1 uncultured Gemmatimonadaceae bacterium | reverse complement strand
CCACGATATGGCTGACAAGATCTTCCTGCAGCCGCATGTTATCGTGCGTATCGTAGAACGCCATTTCGGGTTCGATCATCCAGAACTCGGTCAGGTGGCGACGGGTCTTCGATTTCTCGGCGCGAAAGGTCGGGCCGAAGGTGTAGATACGACCGAGCGCCGCCGCCGCCGCCTCACCGTACAGCTGACCAGTTTGCGCGAGATACGCACTTCCCTCGTCGAAGTACTCCGTCGAGAACAGCCCCGATCGCTCGCCGATTGCGGCGGTGAGAATCGGCGTATCGACGTGGATGAAGCCGCGCTCGTAGAAGAAGTCGTGGATCGCCTGTTCGACCTCGTGCCGAATGCGCATGATCGCGACCTGTCGCGGCGCGCGCAGCCAGAGGTGACGGCGATCGAGGAGGAAGTCGACGCCGTGCTCCTTGGGCTGGATTGGGTAATCGACCGGCGACGAGCCAAGGATCTCGACGTTGGTGACCCCCATCTCATGTCCGCCGGGCGCCCTCGGTTCGGCACGAACTTCGCCGGAAATGGCGACGCTCGTTTCCTGGGTGAGCTCGCCAAATTTCGCCCACACTTCGGGCGTGAGCTGGTTCTTCACCAGGACGCACTGCAGGATGCCGGTGCCGTCTCGCAGGACGATGAACGCGATCTTTCCCGAGGAGCGAAGGTGGGTCACCCAGCCGCGGACGGTGACCTGTTCCCCCACGTGCGTGGGGAGCGATGCTATGATGGCGTTCGGTGTAGACACGAGACGGGGCAAAGGGATACGATGAGCGGCGTAAGCTACGAGTGCTCCAGAGGGCGTGCAACGGACGCGATCGGCGACGGACTCTTTCCGTCGCTTGGTCGCGTATTGTTGTGCGATGCCTTCCCCTTCGCCCGTGCGCCGCATGCCGTGCCGTTCGACTCGCCGTTCCATTCGACCGCGGCACGCGCGCCGCATTCCGTGACCGCGCGCGACACTCTGGGCCGCCGACTGGAGTTCGTCTCGTGATGCTGCGCACACGACTGGCGCTGGGAATCGGCGGAATCGTCGCGCTGATGCTCGTGCCGGTAATCCTGTCGATCGCGTCGATGCTCCAGCTCCGCGACGACACCACGAAGATTCGCGATGTGGAATTCCAGGCCGCGGTCGTCCTCGGCAAAGTGCGCGCGGCCGTCCAGGAACTCGACCAGACCAAGGACTATCTCTCGATCCTCCCGGAGGAAGCGACACGGACGCAGTTCAACCAACGGCTGGAGAACGTCCGCGCGCTGGTGGACTCCCTCGGTGCGGTCAGTGCCCTGCCGGCGATCGGCCGGGTGCGCAGCACGCTGGACATCATCGCCGAAGAATCGGAGCGCGCGCACCAACTCGCGGCAGCGGGACGGGCGGCGATAGCCGATTCGGTCATCGATCGGAAGATCGCCCCGGCCATCGACGACATCGTGCGCAGTGTCGTCATCGCCGAGCAGGGCATTCAGGACCGCACGCGAGAGCGCGTCAACGACATCGCCGACGCATCGATGCGCTCCCGAAACACGTCAATCGAGCTCCTCGGCGCGGCGGCCATCCTCGCCGTCCTGATCGGTCTCTGGCTCACGCAGAGCGTCTCGCGCCCGATCAACGAGCTGGACGCCGGGATGCGTGCGGTCGCCGAGGGCGACTTCGGCCACCCGTTGCAGCTGGCGCCGCAGCGGCGTGACGAGTTCGGGCGACTCGCCAAGTCCTACAACTCGATGGCTACGCAGCTGCGAGAACTCGATCGACTCAAGGCGGAATTCATCTCGGTCGCGTCGCACGAACTCAAGACCCCGATCAACGTCGTCATGGGGTACCTGCAGCTCCTGCAGGACAACGTCTACGGCGAGCTCAACACGCGGCAGCGCGAAATCATCGGGACGCTCACGGCGCAGAGCAAGTCGCTGTCGCGACTCGTCCGCCAGCTCCTCGACGTGTCGCGCTTCGAGGCCGGCGGCGGCAAGGTCGAGCCGCGCACCTTCCCGCTCCCCGCCTTCCTGGGTGACCTCGAACGCACGTTCCGCGTGCTCGCCATCCAGCGAAACGTCGCACTGGTCGTGACGCGCGGGCCCGATCTCCCCGCGGAGGTGCGCTGGGATCCGGAACGGATCAACGAGGTGCTCGGTAACCTCCTCTCCAACGCCTTCAAGTTCACGCCGAGTGGCGGGCGCGTCTCGCTGGAGGTCGACCGGCAGCGCGATGGCGTGACGATGCGCGTGCGTGACACGGGCGCAGGGATCCCTGCGACCGAAGTGGCGTACGTGTTCGAGAAGTTCTATCAGGCGGACAACCAGACGACCGGGATCAAGGGGACCGGGCTCGGGCTCGCGATCGCCAAGGGGATCGTGACGGCGCACGGCGGAACGATCGGGGTGGAAAGTGTCGTGGGGGTGGGGACGACGTTCACGTTGTTCCTCCCCGTGCACTCGTCGGCCACCCGCCTGGCGCCCTTCCACCAGCCCGAGGAGGCTTCAGTCGCATGATGGGTCACCCCCGCCACCGTGCCACCTCGCGATGGCGACGAGTGCCGGCGACGGCGCTGGTCGCCACCGCGGTGATCGCGGCCAGCTGCAAGCAGGCGACGCCCGAACCGGCGCCGCGCCCGATCGTGCAGATGGTCGCCGCCCCGCCGCCGCCGCCGTCGCCGTGGCCCGGCACCCTCTCCACCGCGCTGCGCGCCGCCGAGAGCGGACGATTCTCCGAAGCCGAGCGGATCCTCACCGACTTCGGACTCGCCCACAAGGAAACCCCGGAGGGGGCGGAGAGCGATTTCTGGCGCGCGCTGCTCAAGACGGATCCGGCCAATCGCGCGGTGACGCCGCGCGAATCGATGGCGCTCTACGACTCCTACCTGAGCGGGGGGAGCGACCAGCCGCGCTACGCCGAGGCGCTGATCCTGCGCCGCGTGGTCGAGTCGATGGACTCTACACGCGCCTTGCTTGCCACGGTGCGTGCGTCCGCCGAGGCGCGCGACAAGTCGCGTGACGAGGAGATTCGACGCCTCAACGACGTCATCGACCGGACAACGGCGGAACTCGACCGCATCAAGCGGCGGCTGATTCCCAAGCCGTAGCAGCCGCCAGGCGCGTCGCGCGCTGATACGTCGTGCGACGTCGCTCGGGCGATCACCCGACGCGCCACGCTAGCCGACGCGAAAGAGTTCGAGGGCGCGCGCATATCGCGCACGCAGGAGCGTCCTGATCCCCGCGTTGTCGGGATGCACGAGTTCCGCATCCTGCTCGAGCAATCGCTCGGCCACCGCGCGCGCCTTCTCGTTGAGCGCCTCGTCGCGCATCGGGTCGGCGACCCGAAACGTCGGGTCGCCGCTCTGCTGCTTGCCGAAGAGATCGCCCATGCCTCGCAGGCGAAGGTCGGCGCGGGCAATCTCGAAACCATCCTCGGTCGAGACGAACAGCGTGAGGCGTTCGTGCGCATCCTGCCCGACGTCACCGAGCAGGATGCAGAACGACTCTTCCGCGCCCCGCCCCACGCGCCCCCGCAGCTGGTGCAGCTGCGAGAGGCCGAAGCGCTCCGGGTGCTCGATCAGCATCACGGTCGCGTTGGCCACGTCGATCCCGACCTCGATCACCGTGGTCGCAACGAGGATGTCGATCTCGCCATCGCGGAAGGCGCGCATGACCGCGTCGCGCTCATCGTTCGGGAGACGACCGTGGAGGAGCGCCACGCGCCTATTCGCGAAGACTCCGGCGGCGAGCGCCGCGTGCATCGTGGTGGCCGCCTTGAGGTCCGTCTTCTCGGACTCCTCGATGACGGGATAGACGATGTACGCCTGACGCCCCTTCTCCACCTGCGCATCGACGAACTGCAGCACGCGGTCGCGTGCCGACTCGGGCCTGAGCGCGCTGGTAATCGGGAGGCGCCCAGGGGGGCGCTCGTCGAGGATCGAGACGTCGAGGTCGCCGTAGGCGGTGAGGGCGAGCGAGCGCGGGATCGGCGTCGCGCTCATCAGGAGAACGTCGGGACTCTCCCCCTTCGCGCCTAACGCGGCGCGCTGCTCCACGCCGAAGCGGTGCTGCTCGTCGATGATCGCGAGCCCGAGACGACCGAAGTGCGTGCGTTCCTGCACGAGTGCGTGCGTCCCGACCGCTACAAGCGGCACCTGCGCCGCGAGGCGCTCGTCGGCCGTGCGGCGCTCGGCGGCGCCGAGGCTCCCCGTCACGAGGAGCGGGCGCATGTCGAGCGGAGCGAGGAGCGCGGTGAGGGTGCGCGCGTGCTGCTCGGCAAGGAGCTCCGTCGGTGCCATGAGCGCCGCCTGGTAGCCGTTCTCCACGGCAAGGAGCGCCGCGAAGAGTGCCACCACCGTCTTCCCGCTCCCAACGTCGCCCTGCAGGAGGCGGTGCATCCGGCGCGACGAACACATGTCGGCGACGATCTCGCGCAGGGCGCGCGTCTGCGCCCCCGTGAGCGCGAAGGGGAGCGCGCCGCGCAGCCGCGTGGTGAGCGTACGCTGCGGCGTGTAGACGATCCCGTTGCGCGGTTCGCGGGCGAGCGCGTTGGCGCGCCGGTGCAGGAGCTGCACGAAGAGGAGTTCGTCGAACGACAGGCGATCGCGCCCGCGCTCGGCCTCGCGCACCGACGACGGGCGATGCACCATGCGCAACGCATCGACGATCGGCGCGACCCCCGCTGCGTCGACGATCGACGCGGGGAGATGTTCCTTGACGAGGGCGAGCAGCGCGTCGAGGTGCTGCTCGATGATCATCCGCAGCTGTCGCGCGGTCATCCCCTCGGTGGCGGGATAGACCGACAGCACACGCCCTTGCGCGCTCCCCGAGTCCTCGGCGCCCAGGTTGACGAACTCGCGCGGTTGCAGCTGGCGGCCGTGATAGAACCGCACCGGCCCCGTCAGGAGCAAGACGTCTCCCTTTTCGATCGTCCGGTCGAGGAAGGGCTGCCCGGGCCACGAGACCTCCAGCATCCCGCTGGCGTCCTGCACCACCGCCTGGAAGATCCGCAGCCCCTTTCGCGTGGGGATGATCCCCTTGGAGATCACCCGCCCCATCACCGTGACGTCCATGCCCGGCGCCACCGAGTGAATCGGCGCGATCGTGCTCGCGTCCTCGTATCGGTGCGGAACGTGCCGCAGGAGATCGCCCGCCGTCTCGATCCCCAGCTTGCGCAGGAGCTGCGCGCGCCGCTCCCCCACCCCCTTGAGGAACTGGACGGGCATCTCCAGCGTGATGCGTGGCGCGTTGGCGATTCGTGCGTCGCGGCGAACGCCCACTACGTCCTCCTCAAGTGATGGACAGCAACTGAAGGCGCACGCAGCGCCACGCGCCCTTGCCTATTCCTCCAGCAGTTCCTTCGCGAACTCGCCGGCATCGAACGGTTCGAGATCACCCACCTGCTCCCCCACCCCGATGAACTTGATCGGGACGTCGAGCGCCTCGTGCACCGCCACGACGATCCCGCCGCGCGCCGTCCCATCCAGCTTCGTCACCACCAGCCCGGTGACCGGGACGGCTGCCGAGAAGGTCTTGGCCTGCGCCACGGCGTTCTGCCCGATGGTGCCGTCGAGGACGAGGAGCGTCTCGTGCGGCGCCTCCGGC
>CAZWVG010000336.1:0-5588 GCA_964637355.1 uncultured Gemmatimonadaceae bacterium | reverse complement strand
CGGTGCGCGGGGGCTTTTGCTTTCCCCGTGTGGTGCGCCTCGTCAGGCAGCGTGAATGCGCGCCAGCCATGGTGCGAGGACGAGCGCCACGACGCAGGTGACCTTGATGAGGATGCTCAGCGCCGGTCCCGAGGTGTCCTTGTAGGGATCGCCGACCGTGTCACCGACCACCGCCGCCTTGTGCGACTCGGACTTCTTCCCGCCGTGCTGACCGCCCTCGATGTACTTCTTGGCGTTGTCCCACGCGCCGCCGGCATTGGCCATCATCAGTGCGAGGAGCGAGCCGCAGACGGTCACGCCGGCCAGCAACCCGCCTAACGCCTCGGGGCCGAAGAAGACGCCCACCAGGAAGGGCGCGGTGACGGCGAGAAGTCCGGGCGCGAGCATCTCGCGGAGCGCGGCGCGCGTGGCGATGTCGACGCACTGCGAACTGTCCGGCTCAGCCGTGCCGTCGAGAAGCCCGACGATCTCGCGGAACTGCCGGCGCACCTCGATGACGACCTTCTGCGCCGCGCGCCCCACCGCGGTCATGGTCATGGACGCCACGAGGAACGGGAGCGTGGCGCCCAGGAAGAGCCCGATGATCACGCGAGGTTCGGTGAGGTTGAGATCGAGGATCGTCCCCGGAGGTGTGACGGCGCTCGCGTACGCCGAGAAGAGTGCGAGCGCGGTCAGCACCGCCGACCCGATGGCGAAGCCCTTGCCGATCGCCGCCGTGGTGTTGCCAAGGGAGTCCAGCTCGTCGGTCACTGCGCGCACGTTGGGGCCGAGCGCTCCCATCTCGGCGATCCCGCCCGCGTTGTCGGCAATCGGTCCGTAGGCATCGACCGTCATCGTGATACCCACCGTGCCGAGCATCCCCACGGCGGCAAGCGCGATGCCGTAGAGACCCGCCGCCTGATGGGCGACCCAGGTGGTGAGCGTGATCACGAGGACAGGGAGCGCAACCGACTGCTTTCCGATCGCCAGCCCGGCGATGATCGTGGTCGCCGGTCCGCTCAGCGACGCCTCGGCGATGTCGCGAATCGGCTGGGCCGATGTGTAGTACTCGGTGATCAATCCGATGAGGATCCCGGCGATCGTGCCGGCGACGACCGCAGCGAAGGGATACATCGGCCCGGTGGATACGATCGGGAGCGCCTGACACGTGGCGTACGCGAGCGCGAGGAAGACGGCGGCGCCGATGAATGCAACCAGGCGCAACGCGACCGCCGGGCTCCCCTTCGACAGCACGCGGATCGAGAGCATCCCGACGACCGACGCCACGAAGCCGGCCATCGCCAGCAGCAACGGTAGGGCGACGGCGTCGAGGCGACTCGCCGCGGAGATTGCAGGTCCGGTCGCCGCCAACGCGATCGCCGCGACGACTGCGTCGACGTAGCTCTCGAAGATGTCGGCACCCATTCCCGCCACGTCGCCCACATTGTCGCCGACGTTGTCGGCGATGGTCGCCGGGTTGCGCGGGTCGTCTTCGGGAATTCCCGCTTCGACTTTCCCGACGAGGTCCGCGCCGACGTCTGCTGCCTTTGTGTAGATCCCGCCGCCGACGCGGGCGAAGAGCGCGATCGACGATGCCCCCATCGCGAAGCCGCTCACCACTTCGCTGAACTGCACCAACCGCTCCTGGCTCATCCCGGCGATCGAGGTGAAGTCGACCATCCAGTTGGCGATGAGTCCGAGGCCGGCGAGGCCGAGCGATGCGACCGCCAGCCCCATCACCGCGCCGCCGCCGAAGGCGAGCATCAGGGCCGGCGCGCGCCCGCCGCTGCGCGCCGCTTCGGCAGTCCGTGTGTTGGTCTTGGTGGCGGCGCGCATGCCCAGGAAGCCGGCGACCACCGACGTGAGTCCGCCGAAGACGTAGGCTGCACCGATCTGCCATCCCACGGTCGCCGCGAGAACCCAGGCGACGAGGAGGAGCACCGGGAGGAGTACGAGATACTGCCGACGAAGGAACGCTGCCGCTCCCGCTTCGATCAGCCCACCGATGTGTCGCGTCCGCTCATCGCCGGCCGGTGACGCCACGATGCGGCGATACAGCAGGACAGCGAGCACCAACCCGAAAAGCCCCAGGAACGGGGCGATGGGGGCGAGGGATATCATCGATTGTCTCGGAGGATACGAAGGGCGGTCTGGAAGTGCGCAGAATATACTCGTCCACGGTAGGGGCGTACTTGGAGCGCCAACCATCGCGCCCTTCCCGTCGCCCTAACGCGCGAGTCGTTGCAACTGCGGGAATCATTCCCGCGCGTCGACGATAAGATTCGGCAAGGAGGCGACGTCGGCGCGGCCGGCTCGCCAATCGTTCACGTGCCGTAGACCGGAGTGGCATGATGGTCCCGTTGTCCGTGCTCGACCTCGCACCCATCACCGCTGGAAGCGACGCCGCAGAGGCGCTCTCCCGCTCGCGCGATCTTGCGCAGCACGCTGAACGCTGGGGATACCACCGCTTCTGGCTCGCCGAGCATCACGGGATTCCGGGGATCGCCAGCGCGGCGACCGCGGTGGTCATGGCGCACGTGGCGGGCGGGACTACGACAATCCGCGTCGGTGCCGGTGGGATCATGCTCCCCAACCACTCGCCGCTGGTGATCGCCGAGCAGTTCGGGACGCTCGCGTCACTCTTTCCGGGGCGCATCGACCTGGGACTCGGTCGCGCCCCCGGCTCCGATCACGAGACGGCGCGCGCGCTGCGCCGCGATCCGTCGGCCGCCGATACCTTCCCCGACGATGTCGTCGAGTTGATGGCGTACTTCGAACCTGCGCAGGCGGGGCAGGTCGTCCGCGCAGTTCCCGGCGCGGGACTCGAAGTCCCGGTCTGGATTCTCGGCTCCTCGTTGTTTGGCGCGCAGTTGGCGGCGATGCTCGGGCTTCCGTTCGCCTTCGCGTCGCACTTCGCTCCGGCGATGATGGAGCAGGCGGTGGCGATCTACCGGTCGCGATTCCGGCCGTCGTTGCGGCTGGCGGAGCCGCACGTGATGCTGGCACTCAACGTCTTTGCCGCCGAGACCGACGAGGAGGGGGCGGAGCTGTTCACGTCGTTGCAGCAGGCCTTCGTGAACCTGCGGCGAGGGACGCCGGGGCTCCTCCCGCCCCCTCGCCCCGGCTTCGCCGCGTCGCTCGCACCGCACGAACGCGCACTTCTCGAGCAGGTCCTCTCGTGCACCGTCGTGGGGGCGCCGGAGACCATTGCCCGAGGCGTTGCGGACTTCGTCTCGCGCACCGGTGCCAATGAGCTGATGATCACCTCGCAGGTCTTCGACCACGGGGCTCGGTTGCGTTCGTTCGAGATCCTCGCCGAGGTCATGGGGATCGCGGCCAGCGAGACCGCGGCGGCGGCGGAAGTCGCGCTCAACACGTAGACAGCGGGCGCGCAGACGGGGGCCTTCGGGCGCGATCCGACGCCGACGAATCGGTCAGCCCGCGCCGGGTTTGCCTAACGCCTGGAGTCGCGCTTCGACCTGCCGCTGCGTCTCGTCGAGAAAGCGGCGATTGACGTCCGAGAGCTCGGTGATCGGCGGGGCCGACGAGCGTCGCGCCGGGCGATTGGAGATCCTCGGGCTATGGGGAGGGACTGGGAACTCATAGTCCTCCACCGGGGGTGCCGGCCGGCGCCGGGGACGCACCACGGCGTAGAGCCCCGAGCCGAGGAGCACAACGAGGACGATCCCGGTCGTGAGCCAGAGCGGCGGGGAGAATCTCCGGCTGACAATCTGCCCCGCCGATGCGGTGTCGACGCGGCCGGAGTCCGGACGGCTGGACATCGTGTCGGCGGGTGCCGTCGTGATCTGCGACGGTGTGTCGCCTCCAAAGGCAAACGGTCCGTTGCCGGCGAAGCGGACGGCGATGAGGAGCGTCGCAGCGAGCGCGACAGCGGTGCCGCCGAGCGCCCACGCGCGAGTCGAGCGTCGAGCTTTCGCGGAGACCGGCTCGACTGCAGGAGCGGGCGCCGGCGCCCGGCGTACCGGCTGGGGTGCCGCGCCGCCGGTGCTCCGAGGGAGCACTACGTCGTCAGGCGACGGAGTGATCTCGTCGAGTTCCGGGGGGCGCGCTGCGGTGTTGTTGGCAGGGGTGGGAGCGGGAGGGGGAGCGAGCACGTCGATCACCGGGGCGCGCACGACGACGCTCGGCGGATTGGGTGCGAGCAGCTCCGTGAGCACCTCGTCCGCGGTTGTGCCGGTGCGTTCGCCGGACGCGCCGGCGCTCCCGATCCGTGCGTTGATCATTTCCAGCTGTCGCTTGATCTCGTCGAGTTGCAGCTGCAGCGACTTCCGCTCCTCGTCTTCGTCGTGTACCGGTGGCGCGCTTCTCGTCTCGCGCTCCTCCAACAGGCGACGGGCCACGGCGGCGGTGACCAGCGCCCCCAGCTCGTCGCACGTCTGGAAATGCGAGACGATGCGGTTCTTCTCCCACTCGCCGCGGAGCGCGTCGATGCGCGCCGGGTCGCGATCGACGTTGGCGCGCGGCCACGGCGCGTCGGGGTGCAGAAGGAAGAGGAGCTGCGGAATCCTTTCGTGCACCGCGGTCTGGTACTCGAGTTCGGTCACCGAGCATTTCGCGTCGTCCGGCACGTAGCCGTATCGCCAGGCGAGGAGCCCGACGTAGGCATCGCACCGCCTGACATCTCCCAGGCACTTGTCGACCGGTCGGTCGTCGCTGGCGACGTAGTCCTCCATGCCGATCGCGTCCACTCCAATGCGGCGCAGCGCATCGTACGCCTTGGAGCGGCACCCCTTGAGGTCGAGGAATGGCGAGGAGATGTAGACGCGCATGCGGCCAATCAACAGCCGAGCGCCGTCGACGCAAGGCAGTGCCGATCCAGCGCCCGCGCGCTCCCGCGCGTAGCGCACGCATCGGCAGGGACGCGAACCTCCTCCTCGTCGCGCCGCCACCGCCTCCCTCACACGTGAGCTTGCCATGATCGCCCGCGCACGAAACCTCATCGCCGCGCTCGTCGTCCCGGTTGCCCTCCACGCGCAGGGCGGGGCGGCGCCGGTCGAAGCACCACGCGTCGGGCCGGCCAACGGGACGGTCATTGTGGTCGGCGGAGGGTCGATGGGCCCCGAGATCTACAAGGCCTTCATCGACGCGGCGGGAGGACCGGACGCACTCATCATCACGGTTCCCAATGCAGGAGGTGCCGACAGCTATCCGCAGGACGGTCCGAGCACGCGCGGGTGGAAGGCGGCCGGCGCGAAGAATGTCTACACGCTGTTCACCAAGGACCCGCGCATCGCCGATACCGATTCGTTCACCGCGGTGATCGCGAAGGCCGGCGGGATCTGGTTCGAGGGAGGGCGTCAATTCCGCCTCGTCGACGCCTATGCGGGGACGAAGACCGAAGCCGCGTTCAACGCGGTGCTCGCGCGCGGTGGTGTGATCGGTGGCTCCTCGGCGGGGGCATCGATCCTCGGCGACTTCCTCGTGCGCGGCGCGCCATCGAACAACAACTTCATCATGGACTATCCCGGCTACGAGAAGGGATTCTCGTACCTCCGAAACACGGGGATCGACCAGCACGTCGTCGCCCGCGAGCGGCGCCCCGACCTAGCCGACTCGATCATCACCAAGCATCCGCAGCTCCTCGGTAT
>CAZWVG010000335.1:0-5679 GCA_964637355.1 uncultured Gemmatimonadaceae bacterium | reverse complement strand
TCGGAGACCAACTTCTTCATGGTCCACATCAAGCGCCCGGTGGTGCCGGTGATCGCGGCGTTCAAGGAGAAAGGGGTGCTGGTGGGGAGACCGTTCCCACCGATGACGGAGCATCTGCGAGTCTCGGTGGGGACGCCGGCGGAGATGGAGCGGTTTCTCTCTGCGTTTGGGCAGCTGTTTGCGGCGTAGCGGGACGGGAGACGGGGGACGGGAGACGGGAGTGCAAACGGCGCCGCGATGCGGCGCCGTTTGCGTTGTCGGCGTGCTTGGCTTAGGCCACTACACGCCGCCTGCTTGGTTCGGGCTGTCGCCGGCGCGCGCAGCGCGCCGGCACTCCCGTCCCCCGTCTCCCGTACCCCGTCCTCATTTGACCGCCAACGCCGTCAGCGTCGTACTCCCACCCGCTCCCGACGCGTAGACAAGGTATTGTCTGCCCTTATGCATAAACGTCATCGGGAGCGCCGTCGTCTTCGAGGCGATCTTCACGGCGCCGACCTGCTTTCCGGTGGCCTTGTCGACGGCGAAGATCTGCGGCGGTTGGCCGGGAACGCCTCCGTTGCGGCCGGTGCCGAAGATGACCAGCGTCTTCGTCGTTAGGATCTGTGCCTGGCCGCGCGCCCCCTGCGGCGGGAGCGTGACCCCGGCGAAGAGCGGATCCTTGCTGGTGGTCGGAACCATGCCGCCGTTGGGGATCCACCACTTCTTGTCGCCGGTGTTGAGGTCGTAGGCGGTCACGCCGCCGTACTCCTTCGGCTTCACGATCGAGACGCCGCCGATGCTCGACGAGCCGGCGCGCCCGCTGAAGCCGTCGCCGCGCAGGTCCTTCCGGGGCGTATATCCTTCCGGCGTCGGGAGGGCGCCTAACAGCCCGCAGCTGTCGTGCGGCGAGGAGTAGCGGAACTCGGAGCACGGGTCCTTCTGCAGCGTGATCGTGCTCACGCCGGTCTGCGAGCCGACGTACACCATGCCGGTCTCCGGATCGACGGCGGTGCCGCCGTCGATGTTCACGCCCCCCGACGCTCCCGGATTGTACCACGAGCAGGTAAGCCCGCTCTTGCCGCCGTCGGCCGGCTGCCCGGGGATGTAGTACGGCCCCATGCGGCACTTCTTCGCCATCTTGAGCGCCGAGTCCTTGATCGCCGGCGTGTAGTCGATCAGGTCACTCTCGACGAGTCCCTGCTGCGAGTAGGGGGCGGGCTTGCTGGGGATCGGTTGGGTGGGCCAGGCTTCCTCGCCCGGCGTCTCGCTCGCCATGACCGGCGTCTCGACGATCGGCCAGATCGGCTCCCCGGTCACGCGATCGAGTACGTACATGAAGCCCTGCTTGGTGGTCTGCGCGACGACCTTCCGCTTGCGCCCGTCGACGGTGACGTCGAGGACGTTCGGCGCGATCGGCGTGTCGTAGTCCCAGATGTCATGGTGCACGAACTGATAGTGCCACTTGCGCTGCCCGGTCTTGGTGTCGATCGCCAACAGCGTGTTGCCGAAGAGGTTCTTCCCCGGGCGATGGCCGCCGTATTCGTCCATCAGCGGCATCCCGGTGGGGACGTAGACGATGTTGAGCTCCGGATCGGCGGCATACGGCGCCCACGCGTCGACCTTCCCTACACCGGGAGTGCCAAGCTTCGTCCCGTTCTTCCAGGTGTCGGCGCCGAACTCGCCGGGCTGCGGGATGAGGTTGAACTTCCAGAGCATCTTCCCGGTGTGCACGTCGAAGCCGCGGATGAAGCCGTGCACGTTCTTGAGGCGGATCGGGTAGTAGCCGTGGATCGACGAGTTGCCGACGACGATCACGTCGCCCACCACCTGCGCCGGGCTGCTGTTGGCGATTTGTCCCTCGGCGGGGTCGATCCCGACCGTTCCGTCGGCGCCGGTCTTGGTCACCTCGTTCCAGGTCTCGCGCGGCTTGGCGCGGCGCGCCGGCGCGGCGTCGGAGATGATGAGCGGCCCCGAGTCGTCGACCGCCAGCGGAACGATCGGGTAGCCCAGCCCTTCCATGAGGTCGACGACGCCGTTCTTCCCGAACTTGGGGTCGGGGATCCCGGTCTTGGCGTCGAGCGAGGCGAGGTGATAGCCCGGTGTGATGACGATGACGCGCTCCTCGCGCCCGTCGGTCCAGTAGGCGAGCCCGCGTCCGGCAAACTGGCGCGGTGCCTTCTGCCAGCGGATCCCTTCGTTGAGTCGCCACATCCAGAGCGTCTCACCCGTCGCCGGGTCGATGGCGGTGGCGACGCGGCGGGTGGTGGCGACGGTAAAGAGCCGCCCGTTGGCGTAGAGCGGCGTGGTGCGATAGTACTCGTCCTCGCCGAACGGTGCCGCCTCCCACGTCCAGGCGACCTTGAGGTCGTTGAAGTTGGAGGCGTTGATCTGGTCCAACGACGAATAGCGGGTCCCCCACGCATCGCCGGCCCAGTAGCGCCATTCACCCGGCGCATTCCCCCGCACGAGTGCGGTGCCCTGCTGGGCGCTGGAGTTGGCGACCCGCATGAGCGAAACCGCCGTCAGCGCGCCGCCGATCAGGAGAGCCATCCCTAACGAGCGCCGGGTGGTCCAGGGTTGCGACATGATTGGTGTCATCCTCGTGCGATGGGGGGAGGGCGATCTGCGCCGCGCGACGGCGGCACCATGGTGGGGAAGAGGCTCAGCGCGACGGCGTCTCGATGCGGATGCGATGCGCCGCCGCGGAATCGTACGGGAGCTCGACATCGCCCGACGGGAAGCCGTTGAGCATGAGGATGTACGCGGTCACGGCGGCGTATTCGTCACCCGTTAGGCTCCCGGGGGAGTTCTTCGGCATCTTCTCGGTCATGTAGGCGAGGAGTTCCGAGATGCGCTTTCCCCCCCAGCTGTTCCTGAAGACGACGCCCGTGTGCGACGCCGGGACGTGACACTCGCGGCACGTCCCCACATAGATGTCCTTGCCGCGCTTGGCTTGTGCGTCGGTATAGACGCCGGTGAGTGTCGAGGTCGTGCTCTCGCTCTGCTGCGCGCTCCCCTGCGCCCGTGCAGCTGCCGGCGCGGAGAGGGTAACCATCGCGGCAACAAGGAGCACGCCGGCGCTCGAGCCGATCGCTGTCGCTACGCCTTCGCCGATGGGCGCGCGCGCGACATCACGCGACGGATCGCGCGCTTGATCGCGCGCCAGACGCGCGACGAGCGCGGCCACGAGCCAGAGCGCACCGATGATGACCAGCAGGAGCATGAGTCCCCGAAGTACGGCGGCCGCCAGTCCCACATCGACCGTTGGCCAGGAGAAGCTGTATTCGCGCAGGATGCCGAATCGATCGGTCATCCAGTGCCACGATTCGTGAGCGACAATCGCCGAGAGCACGATGGTGCCGGCGCGCTCGGGAACCCAGCGCCGGAAGGCCAAGGCAAGCGCCGGGACGAGCACGGCGATCACCAGCAACTGCCCGAGTTCGACCCCAACGTTGAAGGCGAGCAATGACGCGAGCAAGTGTCGCCCGGCGAATTGCAGCGCGTCGCGAAGCGCGAACGAGAAGCCGAAGCCATGCACGAGCCCGAAGGCGAAGGCGTAGATCCAACGCCGCTCCAGCTTGGGCCCCACCAGGTTCTCCAGCGCCATCAGCACGATCGAGAGCGCGATCAGGAACTCGATGAGCGGCGGGAACCACGCCGCCGCCGGCGCCATGCCTAACGCCGAAGCGATCAGGGTGATGGAATGCGCCGCCGTGAACGCCGTTACCACGCCGACCAGCGGGCGGATGCGGCGGAACGGGATGATCAGGCAGAAGAGGAAGAGGAGATGGTCGATCCCCCCGAGGATGTGCTCGAAGCCGAGCCGGATGAACTGCCACGCCGCCTGCAACGCGCCGGGGTCGAGCGCCACCAATCCGGGGTTCCCCTTGTACTCGTAGGCGCGCTCGCTCCCGTCGGCCGACGTCCACCGAAGGATCGTCGTGGTGCTCACGCCCAGGTGTGCGAGGAGCGGGCGCACCGAGAAGCTCGACGCGGGCGACGAAATGGGGTAGGCAAGCACCACGTCGAGCATTGCCTGTCGCCAGGGAAGCTGCTCTTCGTTAGCCAATGGCGGCGACGCCACGTGCGCCCGCGCCTTGTCGAAGCTCTCGAAGCTCCGGTCCGACGGGAGCGAGATTCGCGCCCCCTCGACGGTCCCCGTCGGCAGCGCTCGGCCATCCTCGAACAACTCCAGATAGCCGGCGATCCAGAGTGACGCGGCTTCGCCGAGGAGCGGCGTGGAGCGCGTGATGTCCAGGTACTCGCCACTCGTGCGCGGAAAGTCGATGTCTCGCACCGCCTCCAGCGGCACGCGCACCACCAGTCGGAGCCGGTTGCTGTCGGCGCGCGCGAGCATCTGCACGGCCACCCGCGCCGGTACCTCGTGTCCCTGCACGGCGCCGACGCTCACCACGAGGAGCGTCAGCACGAAAGCGAGGACACGGTACGCTAGACGACGCATCAGGCGAGCACTGGTGAGTCAGACAGGCGGTCTTTTGACAGGCGTTTCCATACGTCCCACCGAGCGTTGGCGCTGGACCTGGGCACGCGCGCTCTCTCGAAGCGTGGACGCGTCTGGACGCGGGACGGACCGTCGCGATAGTATGGTCGCCGCACGCCGCGCCGGCGAGTCGAGCCGCCACTTCATGGCGGCGAGGCGCGCCGCCATCTCATGCCACTCTCGCGCGGGAGAGGGGCGCCCCCATGTCCTGAGTCCAACTCCATGCGCGCTTCGCGTACAGTCCTGCTGGCCACGTTGCTCGGCGGGTCGATCCTCGCACTCGGCGTCGGACAGCGGGCGCTGCAGGGGGCGCAGGCCAAGGCGGTCGAGGCGCCAACGTTCGACGTCGATCCGTTCTGGCCGCAGCCGCTCCCGAATCACTGGATCATGGGATCGGTGATCGGCGTGGGCGTCGACGCCCGCGATCACATCTTCGTCGTGCATCGACAGCAGACGCTGAACGCGCGCACCGAGGTCGGTGCCGCCGCCACCCCGCCGATGGGGGAGTGCTGCGTCGCCGCGCCGCCGGTGCTCGAGTTTGCGCCCGACGGCAAGCTGGTGAATGCGTGGGGCGGGCCGGGCGACGGCTACACCTGGCCCGAGTCCAACCACGGCATCTCGATCGACAACAAGGACAATGTCTGGATCGGCGGGAACGGTCAGGGGGATTCGCACATCCTCAAGTTCACGCACGAGGGGAAGCTCCTCATGCAGATCGGCGTCCCGGGACGCGGCGCCAACAGCAGCAGCATGGATTCGTTCGGGCGCGTGGCGAAGATCTCCTTCGACAACGCCGCCAACGAGGCCTACGTCGCCGACGGCTACGCCAACAAGCGCGTCGCCGTCCTCGACATGAACACCGGGGCGATCAAGCGCTACTGGGGAGCGTACGGCAACAAGCCCGATGACACCAATCCGGGCCCCTACAACCCCGATGCGCCGCTGGCCCAGCAGTTCCGCAACCCGGTGCACTGCGCCGAGCCGAGCAACGACGGGCTGGTGTACGTGTGCGACCGCCCGAACGACCGCATCCAGGTTTTCCAGAAGGACGGGAAGTTCGTGAAGGAGGTTCGCATCGCGCCGCGCACGCTCGGCGACGGGTCGGTGTGGGACATCGCCTTCTCGCGCGACGCCGCGCAGAAGTACATCTACCTGGCCGACGGGCGGAACGAGAAGGTCTACGTGATCGACCGGCAGTC
>CAZWVG010000334.1:0-5691 GCA_964637355.1 uncultured Gemmatimonadaceae bacterium | reverse complement strand
CGGATTCTCGTCGCCCTCGCCGACATGGCCGCCACCCCGCAGGAAATGGCCCACCACCTCGCCTTCCTGCAGATGGACCTCACCGACCCCGACTTCCATCGCCTCGCCCGCACCCACGCGCTGGAACAGGAGCGCCAGCTGCGCCGGCTCCTCGCCGACGCGGTGCTCGCCGGCGAGCTCCGCCCCGGAGACGCCGGCGCGCGCGCCCGCACGCTGCTCGCCGTAACTAACGGTTCGCTGCTGCGATGGGCGATCGTGCGATCGGGGCGCGCCGCACGATGGCTCGCCAGTGACCTCGAGGAAGTGCTGGATGGATGGCGCCCCGCAGCACCCGCACGCGCGCCCACGCGCTCACGTCGTCGCTGACGTCGCGTCGCGCTCCCGCGATGCACCCGGCATTGCGTCTCGCGATCGCGTCATTCGCATCCACGCGCCTCACGAGCGCGGCGCGCGAGATGATGCGCGCCTCACGAGATGGGCGCGCGAGATGATGCGCGCCTCACGAGTGCCGGCCGCATGGGACGCAACTCATATGTGCGAGACGTATCATGGGATGCGCGTCACAGTGCGCGGGTGACTCGCGTGCGAAACGGCCGCGTTGCAGCTGATCGTTGCCCGCGATGCGCCCCCATCCGTGACGCGGCACGCGCACGTGTCGTCTCGAAGACAACGAGGTGATGCCGCAGGAAATCCTGCGCCCCGCACCCTGAACCATCCGCCGCCCAGACGCGCTCCCTGTCCTGCCTCGCAGGTCACGCCGAGTGGAACTGGAGACCAGGCGATCAGGGATCACGCCGGGCGTGTTCGAGGAACCTGTTCTGGAACCCGCACTGGGGAGAACCCGGAACGGGTTCGCACCTCCACCGGATGGGATGGGCCGAGGAGACGGCGGGGCGCTACACAGCGCGCGCGCCGCACCAACCCCGATACAGAAGAGAAGGTCATCATGCAGAAGCACTGGAAGTCGTGCGTCCGTCTCGCAGTCGTGGCGATGCTCGCCGCCTGCTCCGCAGACCCGAACGTCACCGCCACCACCGCTCCGCTCCAACCCCAGGCCGCCGCCCAGGCGCTGCAGGTGGGGCCACTCCCGGTCGGGACGCTCAGTGCGGTGCACCCCCTCACGCGTCGCAACCCGCTGCGCAACGACGTCTCCACCTCGGCGACGATCGGCGCCGCCGGCGGAACGCTGCGCCTCTCGCAGGTCGGTCTCACCATCACGGTTCCCCCCGGCGCCGTCACCGCGCCGACCAACTTCACGGTCACCGCGCTCGCCGGAACCGAGGTCGCCTACGAGTTCGAACCGCACGGTACGGTCTTCCGGCGTCCGCTGACCGCCGTGCAGGAGCTGCGCGGCACGCGTCACACGTTGGCGCAGGCGGCGCTCGTGGCCGGCTACTTCCCCGATCGCTCTTCGCTCAGCGCCAGCGGGCTCGGAATGATGGTCAGCGAGCGCATCGCTGGCGCGGTCGACCTGCGCCGCGCGTCGTTCACCTGGCCGATCCAGCACTTCTCCGGCTACATCGTGGCCTGGTAGCGATCGACAAGGCGAGCACGACTTCAGAGGCGGCGCATCACGTCGATGCGCCGCCTTTCGCGTCTGCGCAACACACCCGCAAGCAGCGTGATCTGCAGGACGAGCATGCGGTTCACGCGCGCGTCGCCGCAGGGTAACGTCCTCCATTGCCCGCTCGTCCTGAATAACCACCATGCACGCCGATCATTACGCCGCAGAAGGCGAGGGCATTGCGGATCCACCGGCGCGCGACGAAGCGCGTGAGATGGTGCTGCGCGGCGAGCGCGAGGAACGCCTCGGGCATCGCGCGCTGGCGCGTTCGCTCTACGAGCAAGCGCTGCGCTGTCGCCCGGCGACGCTCGAACCGGAGCAGGTGACCGACGCGCTCTGCGGGATTGCGCGCACGTGGCAGCTCGATGGCGACTCCGAAGCGGCGCTCGACTGCCTCGAGGTGGCGCGCGAAGTGGCCTCGCGATCGGCGCTCGACGCCGCCGAGGGACGCGTGCTGAACATCCGCGCCGTCGTGTTCTGGCAGCGCGGCGACCTCGATACGGCCGACAATCTCTACCTCGAGGCGCATCGGCTGGGGCGTGATGCCGGCGACGCGCGCCTGCGTGCGATGACCGCGCAAAACCGCGGCATCATCGCCAACATGCGAGGCGACTTCGCACGCGCGCTCGGCCTATATCGAGAATGCATCGATGCGTTCGAACAGCTCGGGATGTCGCGCGAAGTCTGCGGCGCGCTCAACAACCTCGGCATGCTCCACACGGATCTCGGCGAGTGGGAGGAGGCCGACCTGGCCTATCGACGCGCGTCGGTGATCGCCGAGCGCGAAGGCGATCGGGCCGCGCACCTCCTCCTGATGGGTAACATGGCGGAGCTGGAGATCTCGCGGGGGCGCATCGATGAGGCCGATGCGGTCTGCGCGCGTGCGCTCCCGCTCGCGCAAGCCATCGGCGACGCGCGAGCCGAAGCCGAACTGCGCAAGCATCGCGGTATCATCGCTCGCGAGCGCGGGCGCATGCAGGAGGCGGAGGCCGAGTTCGCGCTCGGTGCCTCCCAAGCGGCACTGCGCCAGGACGTTCTCCTGCAGGCCGAGATGGCGCGCGAGCTCGCCGAGTTGCTCGCGCGTCAGGGGCGCTATCGCGAGACGGTGCAGTCGATCAATCGCTCGCACCAGCTCTTCGAGCAGCTGCGCGCTCGGCGCGACCTGGTCGATCTCGACCGCCGCACGAACCGGTTGGAGAATGGCTTCCTCGACATGGTGCGGCGTTGGGGGGAATCGATCGAATCGAAGGATGCCTACACGCAGGGGCACTGCCTGCGCGTCGCCGACATCGCCTGCGCCATGGCGGTGCGCGCGGGGATCACGCCGCGGCGCATGTTCTGGTTCCGGGTCGGCGCGCTCCTGCACGACGTGGGGAAGATCGACATCCCGGCCGAGATCCTGAACAAGCCCGGGCGCCTGAGCGCCGAGGAGTGGGCGCTGATGCGCTCGCACCCCGAGGCGGGAGTGGAGCTGCTCAAGGGGATCGACTTCCCCGACGATGTGGTCCCGGTGATCCTCTCGCACCACGAGAAGTGGGACGGGACCGGCTATCCGCACGGCTTGGCCGGCGAGGCGATCCCGCTCGGCGCCCGCATTCTCGGGTTAGCCGACGCGTACGACGCGCTCACCACGGCGCGCAGCTACAAGGCGGGGCTCCCGCACGAGCGGGCGATGGAGATCATCCGCCAGGACACGGGGACGCACTTCGATCCCTCGCTGGTTCCGCTCTTCGAGGCGGTGATCGTGGAGCATCGCGCCGCGTCGCTCACGCCTTCGGATCTCTGATCGGGCATCTCACGAAGCGTCGCCGGTCGCGCCGGCGCCCGCGCCGGCCGGAAGCCGTCGACTCCTGGTGAGATGATCGTGAACACCTTGGCCGGCGCCTCTGCGTGTGCGACGCCGGCCTGCGTTGCGGCTGGCGGTCAGGAGATCGTCTTGACCGTCGACGGCGGGACGAAGATCGGCGGGAGGCCGAGTCCCTGCAGCAGCGTGTTGAGCGCCTTGATCTCGTTCGCCTCGAGCTGCTGCAGGCGTTGCAGCTGCACGTCCACCTTCCCTCCGAGTTCGTCGAGGATCTCGCCGTGCTGCTTGGTGGGGGCGGCGTCCTGCCCGAGCACCTGCGAGTTGAGCGAGAGCATCATGTTGTACAGCTTGATCGGGAAGTGGAGCGTCGCCTGGTCGTCGTGGTTGTACCAGTCGACGAGCTCCGTTCGCACGACCTCGAGCTGCTCGCGCACCGGCTTGGCGGCGTCCTTCACGCGCTGGGCGTAGGCCTGGTCGGCCGACTGCTGGACGCGGACGTCGATCTGCCCCTGCAGGTCCTCGATGCGGGTGAAGGCATCGACGATGTCGCCGATGCGTCCGCGCACCTTCATCCCGAGATCAAAGGTCTGCTGCAGGTCGGCGGTGGTGGCGTCGAGGCGCGGGTCGAGCTTGACCTCGAATGCGCGCACCATCGTGTCGGCGCCGGCGATGAGTCGCACACGCCACGCACCGGGAACGATCGTCGGGCCGGCCAGCGTCCCCATGTCGTTGACGACGGTCTTGAGCGACTTGGCGTCGGGGTAGCGCAGGTTCCAGAAGAAGCGATTGCTCCCCGGGCGCGTCGTCACGATCGAGTCGGAGGCGAAGTACGCGAGCGAATCGGTCCGCGGGCGGCGGGAGGCCGAGTCCCCCTTCGGTGCGGCGGCGCTGGCGAAGGATCGCACCACCGTTCCCCGCGCATCGAGGAACTGCAGCGCAAGCGAGTCGGCCTTCCCCGTCCCGATCCAGTAGTCGACGAGGACGCCGTCGTACGGATTCTCCCCCGAGCCCCGCCCCCCGCCGTGCCCCCCCGCGAAACGCCAGGCGACCGACGGCTGGAAGAGGTGTACCCGCTTGGCGGTCACCGAGTCGTGCAGCTGACGGATGCTGGAGATGTCGTCGAGCGACCAGAAGGCGCGCCCGTGGGTAGCGATCACGAGGTCGTTGTCGTGCACGCGCAGGTCGCGCACGCTCGCGCGTGGGAGGTTGAGCTGCAACGTCTCCCAGTGCCCGCCGTCGTCGAGCGAAACCCAGACGCCGGTCTCGGTGGCGGCGAAGAGGAGCCCGCGCCGCACCGGGTCTTCGCGAATCGAGCGGGTGTACGCCCCCATCGGGATCCCGGTGTCGATGCGCGTCCACGTCTTCCCGTAGTCTGCGGTCTTGTAGAGGTACGGAGTGAAGTCGTCGAGCTGGTAGCGGGTGGCCGACATGTAGGCGACCGCCGGATCGTGTGGCGACGGTTCGATCCCCGTCACGCGCGTGTGCTTCACCATTGCCTTGGGCGTGACCTCGGTCCAGGTGGCGCCGCCGTCGCGGGTGATGTGCACGCGCCCGTCGTCGCTCCCCGCCCAGAGCAGCCCCTTGGCCTTGGGCGATTCGGCGAGCGCGAAAATCGTGGCGTACCACTCCGTCCCCGTCATGTCCTTGTGGATCGGCCCGCCGGTGGGGCCCATCGTGGCCGTGTCGGCGTAGGTGAGGTCGGGGGAGATCTTCTCCCAGCTCCGCCCCTCGGTCGTGGAGCGCCAGACGAACTGCGACGCGGCGTAGAGGATGTTCGGATCGTTAGGCGAGAGCATGACCGGGAACGTCCACTGGAAGCGATTGGGGACGTCGCGCACGGGGAGGCCGTCGTAGTTGTTGAGCCAGACGGCGATGTCGCGCGTCTGCTGCGTGCGGTTGTCGTGCCGCATCAGCATGCCGGTGTAGCACCCGCCGTAGGTGATAGCCGGGTTGCGCGGATCGACGGCGATGTGCGCATTCTCGCATCCGGCGACTGACCACCAGTCGCGCTCGCCGATCGATCCGAAGTCCGACCGCGACGCGATGGTGATCGCCGAGTTGTCCTGCTGCGCCCCGTAGAGGCGGTAGGGCCACTGGTTGTCGGTGATGACGTGATAGAACTGCGCCGTGGGCTGGTTGTAGATCGACGACCAGCTCTTCCCGCCGTCGAGCGACACGGTCCCGCCGCCGTCGTTTCCGTTCATGAGGCGATCGGGATTCTTCGGATCGACCCACATGATGTGCGTGTCGCCGTGCGGCACGCGAAGGCGGGTGAAGGTGCGCCCGCCGTCGATCGACTTCCACACCTGCAGGTTCATCACGT
>CAZWVG010000333.1:0-5698 GCA_964637355.1 uncultured Gemmatimonadaceae bacterium | reverse complement strand
GGCTTCTCGCCGAGCGCGGCGCCACGGGCGATGCCGCCGCTCCGTCGCCCGAGCCCGCGATGGCGCGGCGCGGCGGAGATCGCGCGGCAGAGTCGACGGTTCGCGTGCGCACCACGGCGCTCGACCGCCTCATCGAAATGGTCGGCGAACTGGTGATCGCGGAGTCGATGATCTCGCAGGACCCCACCGTGAAGCGTGGCGGTCACCACGAGCTCAATCGCAAGATCGCGCACGCCGACAAGATCGTCCGCGAGCTGCAAGACCTGTCCATGGCGTTGCGCATGGTCCCGCTCAAGGCCCCGTTCCAGAAGGTCGCGCGCCTGGTGCGTGACCTGGGAAGCCGCAGCGGCAAGCGCGTCGAGTTCGTCGCCGATGGCGAGGACACCGAGATCGATCGCAACATGGTCGACTACCTCGCCGATCCCCTCGTGCACATGGTGCGCAACTCCGTCGATCACGGGATCGAGCTCCCCGAGGAGCGTCGTGCGGCCGGCAAGCCGGAACACGGCACCGTCAGCGTCTCGGCGTACCACGCCAGCGGCAACGTCGTGGTGGAGCTGCGCGACGATGGGCGCGGCCTCGATCGCGAGAAGATCGTCCGCAAGGCGATCGAACGCGGACTGATCAGCTCCGGAGACGGGATGGCCGACGCCGACGTGTTCGACCTGATCTTCGCCCCGGGCTTCTCGACCGCCGAGCAGGTCACCGACGTCTCCGGGCGAGGTGTGGGGATGGACGTCGTGCGGCGCAACATCGAGGCGCTGCGCGGGCGCGTGGAGATCCAGTCGCGCGCCGGGCAAGGGACGACCTTCCTGGTGCGCCTCCCCCTCACTCTCGCCATCACCGACGGGATGCTCGTACGCGTGGGGAGCGAGCGCTACATCGTCCCCACGATCAACATCCATCTCTCCTTCCGCCCCTCGCGCGCCGCGCTCTCGACCGTGGCGGGAAAAGGAGAGATGGTCATGCTCCGCGACGACGTCATGCCGCTCGTGCGCCTGCACCGAATCTTTGGTGTACACGGGGCGATCGAGGACCCGACGATGGCGCTCCTGATGGTCGTCGGCGATGGCGCCCAGCGCACGGCGCTCCTCGTGGACGAGCTGCTCGGGCAGCAACAGGTCGTCGCCAAGTCGCTCGGCAATGGACTGGGGCGCATCCCGGCCATCTCCGGCGGCGCCATCCTCGGGGACGGGCGCGTTGGCCTCATTCTCGACGTGAACGAACTCCTCTCGCTCGCGCGGCACGGCGACGTCGGCGATCCGCACCATCTCCCCGCCCGCGCGGTCGCCTGACCGGGAGGAAATCCGCGATGCCTACGCCCGTCCCACAACCGTCGTCCCGCGTCGCGCGGGCCGGAAAGTATCTCACCTTCTTCCTCGCGAGCGAGGAGTACGGGGTGGAGATCCTCAAGGTCCACGAGATCATCGGCATGCTCCCCATCACCCGGGTGCCTCGCACGCCGTCGTTTGTCTGCGGGGTCATCAACCTGCGTGGAAAGGTCATCCCGATCATCGACCTGCGCGAGCGCTTCGGCATGCCGACCGAACTCGCCGCCGAGGCGTGCATCATCGTCGTGCAGGTGCACGGAATGCAGCTGGGCGTCGTGGTCGACAAGGTGTCCGAGGTCCTGTCCATCGCCGAAGGGGACCTCGAGCCCACGCCCTCGTTCGGCGTCGACGTCAACACCGAGTTCCTGCTCGGCATCGCCAAGGGGGACGGACGCGTGCGCCTCCTCCTCGACATCGATCGCGTCCTCAACGCGACCGAGGTCCAGTCCGTCGCCTCCGCCGACGCCTGAACGCGATCCGGATGCCGATTCCGCAGCTGCAGACCGCCTCGACGCTGACCATCAGCGACACGCAATTCCGCCGTGTCGGTGATCTCGTCACGCGCATCTCGGGCATCCAGCTCCCCCCGGGCAAGGAGAGCCTCGTGCGGTCGCGCCTGGCCAAGCGCATCCGTGCCCTGCGGCTCGCCAGCATGCAGGAGTACCTGGACTTCGTCGACGGCGATGCGTCGCGCGTCGAGCTTGCCGAGATGATCGACGTCCTCACCACCAACAAGACGTCGTTCTTCCGCGAGGTCGAGCACTTCCGCCTCATGCAGCGCACGCTCCTCCCGGCCCTCGCGGCGGGGCACGCTCCCGTGCGGATCTGGAGTGCCGGATGCTCGACCGGCGAGGAGCCCTACTCGATCGCCATGGTCGCGCGCGAGACGCTCGGCGCCGGTGCGATTCGCGTCCGCATCCTCGCCACCGACATCTCTGCCCGCTGCCTGCAGCGCGCCCGTGGTGCCGAGTACGACGCGGATGTGGTCGAGCACGTCGAGCCTGAGCTGCGGAACAACCACTTCGAACCGGTGATCGGGGCAAACGATCGGCTGCGGGTGATCGCGCCAACCGCCGCACTCGTGCAATTCGCCCGCCTCAATCTCATGTGCGAGTGGCCCATGCGCGGGTCGTTCGACATGATCTTCTGCCGAAACGTCATGATCTACTTCGACAAGCCGACGCAGGAACGCCTGGTGACGCGCTTCACCTCGCTCCTCGCGCCCGGAGGGCACCTCATGGTGGGGCACTCCGAGAGCCTGAGCGGGCTTCGGCACGAACTCTCGTACGTCCAGCCCGCGACGTACCGCAAGGCCCTCGCATGACGCCGGCCGAGACGCTCTCCGACCGCGTCGTCGGCATCGCCGACATGGCGGTGTCGAACACTAAAGATGAGAGACTTGTAACCTACGCACTGGGGAGCTGTCTCGGTGTCTGCGTGCACGACCCCGTGGCCGGCGTGAGCGGGCTGCTCCACGTGATGCTCCCGTCGAGCGACATCGATCCCCAGAAAGCGCAACGCAATCCCTGCATGTTCGTCGATACAGGGGTCCCGGAGCTGTTCAAGGCCGCGTATCGCGCAGGGGCGCAGAAGGAGCGCCTGATCGTGAAGGTGATCGGTGGCGCCAACACGGGTGACGCCGATCAGCAGGGCGCCTTCCAGGTCGGGAAGCGCAACGTGCTGACGCTCAAGAAGCTGCTGTGGAAGAATGGCGTGATCCTGCGGGCCGAGGACGTCGGCGGGCAGCGACTCTCGCGCACCGTGTTTCTGCAGGTAGGCACCGGTGAGGTACTCGTGAAGACAAACGGCCGCGAGGCCTCCCTCTGACAAACGATAGGAACCAACACGTATGGCACTCAATGTCCTGGTGATCGACGACAGCGCCGTCATGCGCTCGATGCTCATTCGCACCCTGCGCCTGAGCGGCCTCCCGCTCACGAACGTCTACCAGGCGGGTGATGGCGCCGAGGCGCTGCAGACCTTCGCCGATCACGATGTCGACCTCGCCCTCATCGACATCAACATGCCCGTCATGAATGGCGAGCAGTTGATCGACAAGATCCGCGCCGACCGACGGCTCGCCGGCGTCGCCCTCGTCGTCGTCTCGACCGAGGGGTCCGAGACGCGCATCGGCGCACTCAAGGACCGCGGCGTGTCGTTCATCCACAAGCCGTTCACCCCCGAGCAGGTGCGTGCCACGGTGCTGCGTGTGCTCGGAGTGGCTGATGCCTGAGACCTACTCGGCCCCGCTCGTCGACGCCTCCACGGAGACGTTCGAGCAACTCGCCTACTTCTTCGCCGAGCCCGGGCCGGTCGATCCCGTCGACCCCAGCGCCGTCGAGGGAGTCGTCGCCGTCGCGTTCAGCGGCGTCTCGAACGGCGGCGTGGTGTTGCAGCTCGCGGGAGGAATCCTGCCGTCGCTCGCCGCCAACATGCTCGGCCTCGAGACCGGCGCATCGGTCAGCGAGCAACAGGACGCATTGGGCGAGGCGGCGAACGTCATCTGCGGCAATGTCCTCCCGCGCATCGCCGGGACGACCGCCGTCTTTGCCCTCGGCGTTCCGCAGCGCTTTGAGTCGTGGCAGTCCGCACTCGATGCCCTGGGTCCTATCGCGGCACACGTGCGACTCGATGTCGAGGGAGGGCGCGCCGACATCGCGCTGGTGATGCAGTCCGCCACCTGATCGCCTCGTCGACCACGCCCAGCGCCGGCGACACCCGATGCCCATTCGCGTCCTCGTGGTCGACGACTCCGCCGTGGTACGCAAGGCGATCAGTGAAGGGCTGTCACGACACGCCGACATCGAGGTGGTGGGGACGGCGATCGATCCCTATGTCGCGCGCGACAAGATCATCGCCCTGCGCCCCGACGTCCTGACCCTCGACGTCGAGATGCCGCGCATGGACGGGCTGTCGTTCCTCGAGCGGCTCATGCAGCACTACCCGCTCCCGGTCGTGATCGTCTCGTCGCTCACACCCAAACACTCCGAAGCAGCCCTGCGGGCGCTCGCTCTCGGCGCGGTCGACGTAGTGCCGAAGCCCGGGACCCAGTACACCGTCCCCGATGTCGAGCGGCATCTGGTGTCGGCCATTCGGGCCGCGGCGCGGGCCACGCTCCGTCCACGCCCGACGACGAGCGCATCGCCGCTCGCTCCGCCCGCGCTGCTCGACCAACTGTGCGCTGCCGATCGCCTGATCGCCATTGGCGCGTCGACTGGGGGAACGGGGGCGATCGAGGAGGTGCTTCGCCGCTTTCCCGCCGACGCGCCCGCGACGGTCATCGCCCAGCACATGCCCGCCGGATTCACCGCATCGTTTGCCAAGCGTCTCGACGAGCACTGCGCGATCACCGTGCGGGAAGCGAGCGACGGCGAAGTCCTCACGCCGGGCCTCGCGCTCGTCGCCCCCGGCGACTTCCACCTCGTCGTCCAGCGGAAGGGGAGGGAGTGGATCGCCCGCGTGAAGGAGGGGCCCCTCGTGCACCACCAGCGTCCCGCGGTCGACGTCCTCTTTCAGTCGGTCGCCAAGGCGGCCGGACGACGGGCCGTGGGGGCGCTTCTCACCGGGATGGGTGAGGACGGCGCGCGGGGACTGCTCGCGATGCGCGAGAGTGGCGCGTGGACGATCGCCCAGGATGAGGAGAGCAGCGTGGTGTTCGGCATGCCGCGCGCGGCGATCGGGATGGGGGGCGCGGCCGAAGTTGCCTCGCTCGGCGCCATGGGCGACTCGATTCTCCTGGCGGTGACGGCGGGGCGGGCCGCGCCGTTGGCGGCGGAGAGTGTCGCCGGAGTGCCGACCGGCGCCGCGCGCTGAGCGCGAGCAGGACGGCGAGAGCGGGAGAGGAGGCGGCAAGAAACGACAAAGGCGGCGCCTCACGGGGAGCGCGCCGCCAAAGTCATTGTATGAAAGCCAGTTACAAGTCGGGGCGACTGGATTTGAACCAGCGACCTCCTGCTCCCGAAGCAGGCGCGCTACCGGGCTACGCTACGCCCCGAAACTACCACTTCCACATCTTATAGTATGCGCCCAGAGAGACTCGAACTCCCAACCTTCTGATCCGTAGTCAGATGCTCTATCCAATTGAGCTATGGGCGCCGACGATAAGCGCTTCGTGCACCAGCTTTTTCCTTCGCCCTCGAGCGTTCGCGACTCAGGATCCATCGCGACCGTCAGGGCGAAGACCGCGGAAAGTAGACGCCCCTCAGAGGGGCGTCAAGTGAGACACAAACCCCTCTCGCACCGCGTTTTCACAACGTGCTCGCACGACTCTCCAAACAAAGTCGCCCTCGGCGATGCCGAGGGCGCATGGGCGGTACAAGACTCGAACTTGTGACCTCCACGATGTCAACGTGGCGCTCTAACCAACT
>CAZWVG010000332.1:0-5743 GCA_964637355.1 uncultured Gemmatimonadaceae bacterium | reverse complement strand
TTGGCGCCGGGATAGAACGAGAGCCAGATATCGTTGAGAATGACGCGCGAAGGGGGAACAACCTTCGTGAGCGCCTTCATTACGTAGATGAACTGGGGGGCCATGTGTTGAGACGCGGGACGGGGGAACGGGCGACGGAACGGGGAATCTAGCGAGACCACTGGCCCCGAACCGAATCCCGCATTTCGTAATGGCGATATCTCCCACCTCTCCCATATTGGGACTGGGATGGGAGCAGTCGTGGGGATGTGGCATCACGGGACAAGGGGGGGCATGACTGTCTCGAAGGAGATCAACGGCCGGGAGCACCTCTCGCTCCCTGTGCGCATGACGGCGCTGTTCGCGTCGGGGCTCGACTACGAGGCCACGCTGCAGGGGGTCGTGGATCTCATCGTCCCGGAGATCGCGACGTGGGCCGCGATCGACCTGTTCGACGGCGAATCGCTGCGGCGCGTCGCGGCGGCCGTGATCGACGTCCCCGGGCACGAACAGGCGATCGCCGACCTGCGCCAGAATCCGCAGCAGGCCAGTGCGCCCGCCACGCGACGCACCCTCGAGCTCCAGCGAGCGCGCATCATCCAGATCGAGCGCGAGGATCAATTCGTGTGGCCGGCGCGGAGCGAGGCGCATGCCGCCCTGTATCGCGCCGCACTTCCCATCTCCGTGATCCTCGCCCCGCTCCAGGCGGGGGACGAAGTGCTCGGATATTTGCAGCTGGCGAGCATCCGGGGTCAACGCCGGTACGAGGAGGGGGACGCGCTCGTCGTCGAGGATGTGGCGCAGCGCGCCTCGTTCGCCATCCGCACCGCACAGTTGGTGACCGCGCTTCGCAGCGAACTGGCCAAGCGACAGGCTGCATCGCACGCGCTCGAGGCATCCGAGGCGCGTTATCGCCGCATGTTCGAAGGGAGTCCGTACCCCCTCTGGGTCTTCGACCGGGAATCGCTCGCGTTCCTGGCCGTGAATTCGGCGACGGTCGAGCAGTACGGCTACTCCGTGCCGGAGTTCCTGCGAATGACGATTCGCGACATTCGCCCACCCGAGGAACAGCGGCACCTCGATGAGGCGCTCAAGGAGAGCCCGAACGGCTCGCGCGACGCGGGGATCTTCCGGCACCAGCGCCGCGACGGGAGCACCTTCCTCGCCGAGATTCGCTCGCATCAGATCGAGTTCGACGGACGCTCCGCGCGCGTCGTGCAGGCACTCGATGTCACGGACCGCATCCGCGCGTTCGACGCCATGCGCGTCGCCGAGGAGCGGCATCGCCTCGTGTCGCGCGTGACCAAGGAGGCAATCTGGGAGTGGAATCCGGCGACCGGGGAGCTCGTCTGGAACCAGGCGTTCTACGACCACTTCCACTTCGACCGGTTAGCCATCGCGAGTACTCGCGAGTGGTACGATTCGCGTATCCATCCCGATGACCGCGAGCACGCGGACGCCGAACTGGCCGAATCGCTCGCCGCGCATCAGGAGCAGAGCACGCGACGCTTCCGCTTCCAGCGCGGCGACGGCACGATTGCGCACGTGGAAGAGCGCGCGGTGATCGCCTGGAAGGGCGAGGTCGCCGAACGCATCGTGGGCTCCCTCGCCGACGTCACGGTGCAGCAGCAGCTCGGTGACCAACTCGCGATTGCCCAGCGCATGGAAGCCGTGGGACGGCTCGCCGGTGGCGTCTCGCACGACTTCAACAACCTCCTGACCGCGATTCGCGGCTTCGCCTCGTTTGCCCTCGACGAGCAGCTCCCCAACAGCCGTGCGCGCGAGGACATCGAGCAGGTCCTGCAGGCGGCCGACCGCGCCGCAGCGCTCACCCGCCAGCTCCTCGCGTTCTCCCGCCGACAGGTGCTGCAGCCGCAACTCGTGCAGGTCAACGAGATCCTCAACAACCTGCACCGCATGCTCACGCGCGTGCTGGGCGAGGACGTGGAGGTACGCTCGCACCTCGACTCGGCGCTCCCGATGGTCACCGTCGATCCGGGGCAGCTCGAGCAGGTGATCATGAACCTCGTGGTCAACGCGCGCGACGCGATGCCCGAAGGTGGGATCCTCACGATCGAAACGTCGCACGTGCACCTCGACGAGAACTACGCCGAGTCGCACGTGGACGCGTCGACGGGCGAACACGTGCTCATCGCGATCACCGATACCGGGATCGGGATGGACGTCCAAACCATGAAGCGCATCTTCGAACCCTTCTTCTCGACGAAGGATCGCGACAAGGGGACCGGGCTCGGGCTCGCCACGAGCTACGGAATCATCCAGCAATCCGGCGGCCACATGTGGGTGTACAGCGAGCCCGGTCGCGGGAGCACGTTCAAGGTGTATCTCCCGCGCGCGGTCGACGACGAAATCGTGACCGCGCGCCCAACGCCGGTGAGCACCTTCCTGCTCGACGGGACCGAGACGGTCCTCCTCGTGGAGGACGACGATCGCGTCCGGCGCGTATCGGCGAACGCGCTCAAGCGATACGGCTACCGCGTGCTCGAGGCGCGATCGGCCGAGTCGGCACTCACCACCTTCATCGAGCACCGCGACGAGATCGACATCGTCGTCTCCGACGTCGTCCTCCCCCGCAAGAGCGGGCCGACGCTCCTGCAGGAGCTGCACATCCTCCGCGCCGACCTGCGAGTCCTCTTCGTGTCCGGCTACACGGAGAATGCCTTCCTCGCGAGTGGCGGGATCTACAAGGATTTCGAGCTCCTCGAGAAACCGTTCGCTCCCGACGTGCTGGTGCGTCACGTGCGGGCGATTCTTGACCGCCCGGCCCCCGGGTAACACGCTCCGCAGAGGGCGGAGCTCGCGCCCGACCTGGCGACATAGAGCATCAGGCGAGCGATTCGCGCGCCTCGCGCACTCCACGCCCCGCGGACACAACGCCCCGCGCACGCAACGCCCCGCGCACGCAACGCCCCGCGCACGCAATGCCCCGCGCAGCCGACGCACCGCGCCCTCAGCGAATGGGCTCGACCAACGGCGGCACCCAGATGCGCCCTTCGCTCTGGTCGAGGTGGTCGCGCGATCGTGGCAGCGCGTCGAACGAGGCGGCGTGCCGCGCCATCACCAGCGCCGAGACGAGCGCGTCGAAGGCGTCCTCGGATCGCTCGGCGGCCAGGCGATGTTCCGGGTCCACCGATGGGAAGCGTTCGCGCAGGTACGCGGCGCGCGCGGCGGCGCTCGACTTGCGCACGGCATCGGTCAGCAGGCGCGGATAGATCTCGATGACGGTCGACTCGGCGCCGGCGTCGAAGGGCCAGATCGCGAATCCTCCTTCGCGCAGGCGCTTGAGGATCGGCATCCCGCGGATCGATCCCGTTCCCACCGCCCCCGCCCCGCCGACCTGAAAGGGCGACTTCGGGCGAATCCCGCCAACATCCGGGACTTCCAGGTCCGCGCGCCTGAGGTGCGCCGCGAGCTCGGGGCGCCGCCGCCCCGGACGCCCCCAGAACGGTGGCGCACAGCGCGACAGCCACTCCTCGCCGTCGGACGCCGCTAGATCCCAGAGGTCGGGCGCACTGGTGAACCCGCACGCGGCGACGAACCAGTGCGGGAGCGAGAAGGCGAAATCGAGCCCCACGGTCATGCGCGGTTCGCGCGTTCGCGTGTCGAGGAGGAAGTCGGTGACCGAGTCGCGATCCCTCCCGTTCTCGAGCCGCTCGACCACACCGTCGCGCACACTGCAGAGCCAGATCGTGCGCGCGGCGCGCTGCGCCTTCCCCGACCAATCGATCGCAATGACGCGCATCCCCATGCGGTCATTCTACGCGTCGCGCACGCCTCGTACTATCAGACGTACTCGGCGCACTCCGTACGACGCACGCAATCCGGCGCACACGGCTGCGGAACCATTGCCCGTGCGGTAAGCTTCGTCGCAAGACATGGACTTCTCCGCCATCGCCCAACGACTCTCCGGCTCCCCGGCCAGCGCGCTGCCGCTGCTGTTCCTTGCGGGGATCCTGACCTCGCTGACGCCCTGCATCTATCCGATGATCCCGATCACCGCGGCGATCGTTGGCGGAGGGAGATCGAGCGATCCAGGCGCGCAGGCGTCGCGCCTGCGCCCGCTCATCCTGAGCCTGACGTATGTCGTCGGGCTCTCGCTCGTGTACGCGGGACTCGGGCTGTTCGCCGGGATGAGCGGGACGATGTTCGGGCGGGTGAGCACGAATCCATGGCTCTATTTCGCGATGGCGAACATTCTCGTGCTGGCGGCGTTGTCGATGCTCGACGTGCTCCCGGTGCGCCTTCCCGCGGCGCTCACGCAGCGCGCCGCGACGGCTGGGGACGGCGGGCGTTTTGGCGGCGTCTTCGCGATGGGGGCGATGTCGGGGCTGGTTGCGGCGCCGTGTTCGGCGCCGGTGATGATCGCCGTGCTCACCTGGGTGACGGAAACCCGGAGTGCGTTCCTGGGCTTCGTGTATTTGTTCACGTTTTCGCTCGGGATGTGTGCACTCCTCGTGCTCGTGGGGGTATCGTCCGGGACCGTGTCGCGCCTGCCGCGTGCCGGGGTGTGGATGATCCGGGTGAAGCAGTTCTTCGGCATCGTGATGATCGGTGTCGCCGAGTACTATCTCATCAAGATGGGGCAGCTCCTGATATGACCTTGATTCGTTCGTCGATGCGCGCCGTATCGCGCCTGGTTCCGGTCGTCGTCGCCGCGGCGCTCCTTCTCGCGCCGGCGAAGGCGCGGGCGCAGTACGCGATCGACCTCCCGTTAGGCAGCGTCCTCCCCGACCTCAAGGTCGAGACGCTCGAGGGACAGCCGGCCTCGCTGGGCCAGTACATCGGGAAGTCGCCGATGCTCATCGAGGTGTGGGCGACGTGGTGCGAGAACTGCGAGGCGCTCGCGCCGAAGATCCTGGCGGCGAAGAAGAAGTACGGCGACAAGGTGCGCTTCGTGGGGCTGGCGGTCTCGTTCAACCAGTCGCCAAACCGCGTGAAGCTGCACATGGAGAAGCACGGCTTCGACGTCCCCACGTTCTACGATCGCAAGGGAGAAGCCGACGCGGTTTACGGCGTCAAGGCGACGTCGACGGTGATCGTGATCGACAAGGCCGGGAAGATCGTCTACGCCGGCGCGGGCGGCGACCAGGACATCGACAGCGCCGTGCGCAAGGCGCTGTAAGGCGTTTGCAGCCGACGGCGCCGCGCCCTCGCGAGGGGCGCGGCGCCGTGTCGTTTCAGCCTGTCAGGGGAGGGTCTTCGGCGGGGCGCCCTGGGCGAAGAGCGTGGTGAAGGTGCGGCCGGCGTAGCTCGCCTTGAGCAGGTTGACCTGGTCGCCGTGGAACTCCATCAGCATGCGATTGACCACACGCGCGCCGCTCAGCGACGCGCACGGGTGCGCGGCGCGCAGCTCGAGCAGCGTGACGTCGCCGTCGCGACGCTGGCTCACCAGCTGCAATGCGACGCGCGAACCGCCGACCATGAGCTCGAGCGCCCCGCTCACATAGCGCGCCGCCGCGTCGTCCGACACGGTGTGGTCGCGCGACACGCTCGACCCTGTCGCCTTCGCCACGGCGGCGCTGAAGTCGTCGGAGAAGGTACGGATCGAGAGGGTGAGCGCTCCGTCAGGTGCAAGGCGCAGCTCGGTGACTGTGGTGTGGAGCGGGTGGGCCGACGCCGAGCGCGCAGCGACGAGCGACAGAATGAGCGCGAGTGCGAGAGATCTGCGCCCGCGTGACACTCGGCGGCGCCGCGACGCGCTCACGCCGGCCATCCGCTCGACGAACGCCTTCGCGGCGCGACC
>CAZWVG010000331.1:0-5772 GCA_964637355.1 uncultured Gemmatimonadaceae bacterium | reverse complement strand
GGGAGCTCTTCACCCAGGAAGCCAACGGCGCCCCGCACCAGCACGCGGGGAGCGTGCACGCCACCGACGCCGAGCAGGCGCTGCAGAATGCGCGCGACGTCTACTCGCGCCGCAACGAGGCGGTTTCGATCTGGGTCGTGCCATCGGTGACGATCCACGCCTCGACGCCGGAGGACGTGGGGCCGTTCTTCGATCCGGCCAACGACAAGGCGTACCGTCACCCGCAATTCTATCGCACGCCGCGCGGGGTGCGCGTCTTCTGATGGACCCGATCGCCGCGCTCCGACAGCTGCAACGAGCGCCGGCGATCGTCAACGCGCCGACCGGAGCGCCCACTCCAGGGCACGCGCCCGTTTCCGAATCAGCACCCGCACCAGGACACCGACCGTGGACGACCGCACCCGCGACGACCTCTTCGAATACCTCCTCCGCCTCGGCGACGACCGGCTGATCCTCGGACACCGGATGTCGGAGTGGTGCGGGCACGGCCCCATCCTCGAGGAGGACATCGCCCTCTCCAACATCGCGCTCGACCTGATCGGACAGGCCAACCTGTTGTTGCAACTGGCGGGGGAGGTCGAGGGGAAGGGGCGTGACCAGGACGCGCTCGCCTACTTCCGCGATTCGGGGGCGTATCGCAACGCCCTCCTCGTCGAGACGCCAAACGGCGACTTCGGCGATACGATCGTGCGGCAGTTCCTGTTCTCCCTGCATGCGCTGCTCCAGCTCGAGCAGCTGCAACGCTCGACGCACGAGGTCCTCGCCGGCATCGCGGCCAAGGCGCTCAAGGAGACGCGGTATCACGTGCGCCACAGTGGCGAGTGGATCGTGCGCCTGGGCGACGGGACCGCGGAAAGCCACCAGCGCGTGCAGGCGTCGCTCGATCGACTCTGGCGTTACACCGGCGAGATGTTCGACCACGACGAACTCGAGGCGCGCCTCGTGGCGCAAGGGATCGCCGGCGATTCGTCGGCCCCACGTGCCGCCTGGGACCAGCAGCTGCATGACGTCGCTTCGCTCGCGACGCTGATGGTACCTAACGAGCCGCACATGCAGCGCGGCGGTCGCCGGGGACGGCACACCGAGCACCTCGGGCACCTGCTCGCCGAGATGCAGATCGTGGCCCGCAGCCACCCCGAGGCGAAGTGGTGACCCCCGCGCCGGTCTCGCCGGGCGACGTCTGGGGGATCCTGGGCGATGTGCGCGACCCAGAGGTCCCGGTGCTCAGCGTCGTGGAGCTGGGGATCGTGCGCGGCGTCGAGTCGGAGGGGGATGGCGTCGTGGTCGACATCACCCCGACGTACTCCGGCTGTCCGGCGATGCACGAGATCGAGCGCTCGATCGTGGGCGCACTCGCCGCGCGCGGCGTGAACGGGCGCGTGCGCGTGGTCTACTCGCCCGCCTGGACCACCGACTGGATCGGAGAGGAGGCGCGCGAGAAGCTGCGTCGATACGGGATCGCGCCGCCGCAGCCCGTCCGCGCGCAAGAGGAGGTGCTCGTTCCGATCCTGCGCCGTCCTCCTGCGGTGACGTGTCCGTTCTGCGGCTCCCGCGACACCGAGACGCGGAGCGAGTTCGGCTCCACCGCGTGCAAGTCGCTCCAGTTCTGCAACGCCTGTCACCAGCCGTTCGAGCACTTCAAGGCGTTCTGACAGACGCAGGGGACGGTGTTGGGGTGCACCAGCGCGTGAGCGCCGTCGCCTGCAGTCGAATGGTACCCCCCGCGCGATTTCGGTAACGCGTCCGTCCCCAACCCGGGACAGCTTGCGGCGTCCTCTAACGGGAGCGCCCTGCATGACCGCATCTGTCCCGATCCTCACCCTCGACGTCGAACGTGCCCTCGCCACCGTCGACGAACGTCCGAACGCGTCGCGTCTCGTCCACGAACACACGACCGGGCGCATTCTCTCCGCCTTCTTCGCCGTGCATCGCGAGTTGGGGCACGGCTTCGCGGATGCGGTCTACCTCCGCGCGCTGATCCTCGAACTCGCCGCACGCGGCGTCCAGGCCGAACAGGACATCCCGCTGGGCGTCTTCTACAAGGGGCGAAAGATCGGGAGCTTCTCCGCCGATCTCGTGGTCGATGGCAAGGTCGTGGTCGCGGTGCGCGCCGGCGCGGAGCTGCACGAGAGCGATCGCGTGCAGCTCCTCAATGCGATGCGCTGTTCGCAGGCGGAAGTCGGGATGCTCCTCCACTTCGGCCCCAAGCCCGACTTCCGGCGCTTCCTCGGGCGCGTGATCGTGGAGCAGGGCGCACCGCCCGAGGCGCGCGGCTCGCGCCGGCCGGCAGAGAACGTGTAGGGGCCCCGTGTGCTCTCCGTACCCGTTGGCGAAGCTCGAGAACCTCGCGATGCAGCGTCGCGCGCGGACACCGCTCCGGAGTGCCGCGCCCGCGGGGACGTGCGAAGGTCAGTCGCTCGCGCGAATTGCCTACGCCCGCACCAGCGCCTCGATGCGCGCGGCGATCTCCTCCGCCGACGGGAGCACCGCGTTCAGGAGGGCGGGATGATACGGCATCGGGACGTCGTCGACGCAGATCCGCACCAGCGGGGCGTCGAGGTGCCAGAACGACTCTTCGGCGATCACGGCGGCGATCTCCGCGCCGAAACCAGCGGTGCGCGTGTCTTCATGCACGATCAGGCAGCGCCCGGTGCGCTCGACCGAGGCCAGCACCGCAGCTCGGTCCCACGGCGAGATCGAACGCAGGTCGATCAGCTCCACCGAGGCGTCGGCATGCTCGAGCGCGTCGACGCAGCGGTGCACCATGGCCCCCCACGTCACGAGCGTGAGGTCATTTCCCTCGCGCAGCGTCTTCGCCGACCCGAAGGGGACGATGTAGTCGTCGCCCGGGTAGCGCGCGCTCCCGTCGCTGGTCATCAGGAGCGAACGATGCTCGAAGAAGATCGACGGATTGGGCGAGCGCATCGCCGACCGCAGCAGCCCGACGGCGTCGGCCGCGTTGGAGGGAATCGCCACCTGCCACCCCACGGCGTGGGTCCACAGCACTTCGGCACTCAGCGAATGCCACGGATCGCCGACGTCCTTCCCGTATCCACCGGGCATGCGCACGACCATGGGCGCACAGAATCGGTTGGCGGTACGCCACCGCATCGTCCCGGTGTTGTTGAGCTGCTCGGTTGCCGGATCGGCGTACTTGCGGAACTGGATCTCCGCGACCGGCATGAGCCCGGCCACCGCCAGTCCCGACGCCCGCCCGATGATCCCTTCCTCCGAGAGCGAGGTATCGAAGACACGCCCGACTCCGAATTCCTTCTGCAATCCCTCGGTGACCAGGTGCACGCCCCCCTTCACCCCCACGTCCTCGCCAAAGACGAGCAGCTTGGGATTGACCGAGAGTTCGTGCCGCAACGTCCGGCGGACGGCTTCCTGGAAGCGCACGACGTCGCCTCCTTCGGTAGCCACGTCGCTCGACCGCAGCGCCTGCCGCTCGATCGCGCGCAGTCCGCCGACGGCTTCATCGGCCGGCGCGTCCGATTCCGCGAATACGTGGCGGCGGACGGTCGCCGGGTTGGGCGCCGAGCGCGCATGCGCTCCCGCGAGCCCGGCCGCGACGTCGCGCGCCACCTCTTCCTCGAGCGCCTTCCACTCGTCGGTGCTCATGCGTGCGGGGACCAGAAAGTCGCGCAGGCGGGGGAGCGGGTCGCGCAAACTATCGGCGGCGATCTCCTCGGGACTGCGATACCCCTTCTGGTTGTCGGGCCCCGAGTGCGAGGAGAGGCGGGGCAGGGTGAGTCGGACGAGCGCCGGTCCGTGTCCGCCACGCACGTGCTGTACCGCTGCGGCGAGGTTGTCCGCCGAGTTTTGCGGGTCGGTGCCGTCGCCATCGCGCACGAAGAGGTTGCCGAACGAGGCGAGGTTGCGGGCGATGTTTCCGCCCGGCGTCTGCATCTCGCCGCGCACCGAGATCCCGAGGTTGTTGTCCTCGATGTAGAAGAGCATCGGGAGGTTGAGCGTCGTCGCCATCGTGAGCGACGACCAGAACCCGTTCGTGGCGACCGATCCGTCGCCGCCTAACGAGACGGCAATGGCCCCATCCCACTCCCGCTCCTCGAGGATATCGCGATGATAGGTGATCGCCTGCGCCCACCCTGCGGTCGGCGTGTACTGCGATCCCACGTCCCCGGCCATGGGGAGGACCGTCGGTCCCCCGGGATTGGGGAAGTTGCAGACCACGCCGATGTCTCGCCCGTCGCTGAATCCCCCCGAGCGGCCAAGAGGCGAAGCGAAGCCGTCCTCGATGCTGAGCCCGAGCGAAAGGAGGAGGGGGCGCGATCGGTAGTAGGCCCCCACTCCGTCGTGTTCATGCGTCAGGAAGCTCCCCAGGATCGCCTGCGCCATGTCGTGACCGCGCGCCGAGAACTGGTAGAGCACCACCTGGTCCTTCGGGATCTTCGCGCGATTGCGGTTGGTCGCCTCCTCGATGTCGTCGAGGGAGCGCGAGACCAGCGTGTGATAGGCAACGCGCCGCCAGTCGACCGCCATCGGATCCGCGCCGGAGCGCGCTCCCCCGGGAGCCGGAGGCGACTTGGCGCTTGGAGCGGCGGCGGAAGAAGTCGAGGAACGGGAGGTGGTGCGTGAACGAGCCATGACGTGACGTCTGCGGGTCAGGTGGAGCCAATCGTGCGCGCGAGGATCGATCCTTCCACCGGCGAGCGCGACCCCGGGCAATCTATCGGCTGGGCTGGGCTGCGGCACCGCGCGATCATGCGCGTCGACATGATGGCGCGCTGAAGCATCGTCCAGCGTGCGCGACCGCGCGCGCGGCTGCACATTGCCGCGGGGCGCACCGCCGTCTCCGCTCACCCGAACCTCGCCGCCGATGTCGCCTGTCAGGCGCTCCGCCGCTTGTCTGCTCTCGCTCTTCCTCGCCCTGTCCGCCATCCCGATCGGCGCGCAAAAGGTCTCCCCGGTTCGCCCGGGTGCGCGGGCGAAGACACCGCTCCCGCCCCCGACGGGACAGGGCGGGGCGCTCACGGCCGCCGAGCGACAGGCACTGCTCCGCATCGCGACCGTGGAGGATCGCCGCGCGGCGGGGCCGGATTCGGCGACTTCGCTCATCCAGGGGCTCTCCGACGGATCGGCGCGCGTCCGCCGCGCCGCGGTACGCGCGCTTGGTCGCCTGCAACGTCCGGAGTTCTTCGGCGACATCCGCGGTGCCATCGATGACGATGATCCGGAGGTGCGCCGCGAGGCGGTGAACGCAATCGGGCAGTCACTGCAAGGGCTGCGGCTCGACGACGTCGCTCCCGACGTACGCCGCAAGACGCTCGACGAAGCGGTCGACGCACTCATGCTCGGCGCCGAGCGTCATCGGGAGCCACGCCTGCTCGCTGTGGTCGCCGCGACACTGGGGCGCCTTCCGTATGTCGACAGCATCGTCCCGCGCGAGGTGGAGCGGGTGATCGCCGAAATGGGGACGCGTACCGGGAATGGCGGGCGGGCGCTCGCTCGCGGCGACGCCGAGGTGGCGCTCGGGATGATGCACGGGCTGTACGACCTGGCGCGTGCGTCGCGCACCACGGGACGCCCGTCGGCGCCAGCCTTGGCGGCGATGCGTTCGGCGACGACCTTCGGGCTCGACGAGGGGGCGACGCCCGCTCGCGCGGGTTCGTCTGCCGCAAACGGCGCAAATGGCGCAAACAGCGCGAACGGATCGCGCAACGGGCGAGCGGGTGGGGCGGGCGCAGCTGGCGCGACGGCCGCGGGGGGCGCGAGAGGCGCAGGCGGCGGACGAGGCTCGGCGTCGGGGGG
>CAZWVG010000330.1:0-5968 GCA_964637355.1 uncultured Gemmatimonadaceae bacterium | reverse complement strand
CAGCGCGATCGGCTCGGAGCCGATGTCGTGGGCGATGTCGGCCAGCGAGGTCGCGATCACCGTCGAGTCCATGTTCTCCATGAACAGGGCGACGGCCAGGATCAGCGGAACCAGGCGGGAACTCACGCGACGGCTTCCGCTTTCGGCATTGGCTTGACCTGGTGGCCGGAGACATTGGCGCCGGCGTCGGGCGGCAGCCGCAGGAACTGGATGGCGCTCACCGTGGCCAGCGCCGCGACGATGAACCAGGCGATGTGGAAGTCGACGAGATCGAGCGGGCCGCCGCGGATCTGCGTGCTGCGATCCCCGAACACGTCCCAATTCACGCCCAGGCGCGGCGACCAGAGGATGTTGGCATCGGGGAGCTTCTGCGTCTGGTACTGCACGCTCGCGCCGGTCTCGTCGCGGAAGGTGAGAGCGTTCGCCTGCGCGTTGGTGTAGCCGGTCGCCTTGAAGCTCGGCACGTCGAAGCGAAGGCCGAGGGTCAGCTTGAGGCGGTCGGTGGCACGCCACTCGTCCTGCGCATACGCGCCGGCGTAGATCACGTCGAGCGGCTGCAGCGGCTCGGTCTGGCCGGGAATGTTGTTGTAGCGCACCTGGAAGCGGCGCAGGTTCACCGGCGACGTGGTGCGGTTCGGGTTCGCCTTGAAGTCGTTCGCGTCGGTGTAGAAGTCGGCAAGCGAGTTGTAGACGTACACGCTCTGCGAGCCGGGGAAGAAGACGTTCTCGGAACGGTACTTCTGGATTGCCGCGCCGAACGTGAAGTCGTGCTTGTTGGTGTAGATCGAGAAGTTGTCCTGCGCCTGGAAGGTCTTGTAGCGCAGCTGGTTGGCCGGGGTGAACGGCTCGAAGCCAAACGAGATGTAGTCGACGCCATCCTGCAGAATGTCGACCATGGGGAAGAAGCTTCCCTTCGGCTCGCGGCTCTCATCATTGGTCGTGTAACCCATGATGAAGTTGTTCGACATGTTCGCGCCGACCAGCGAGTTCACCTCGCCGACGATCGACTTGATGTTCTCGAGAATCGCGTAGCCCGAGTTGGAGTACGCCATCGCGTTGATGTTGTCGCGGCGGCTCCCGAAACCGAGCGACGAGGAGTTCGACATCGGGTTGTCGGACTTCGAGTCGAGCTGGATGTAGCGCAGGCTCATCTTGTTTCGCGCATTCGCATTCCAGTCGATCTTCGAGATGATGCGCGACGACGGCGTCTTGAGGTTCCAGCCGGTGTAGTCGCCGGTGTTGTAGTCGAAGTTGGACTTGAGGAAGGTGCTCAGCCCGTCGAGGTCCGACTTGAGCACGCGCGTCGTGGTCCCCTCGACCTTCTGCCCGCCGGTGTTCGGAACGAACGTGGTGCCCGGCTGCTCGAGACCGTCGGTCTCGTAGTTGACGAAGAAGAAGAGCTTGTTCTTGATGATAGGGCCGCCGAGGCGGGCACCAAACTGTCCGAAGGTGAACGTCCCGGGATTGAAATTGAGGTCGCCCGCCTTGGTACCGACGAAGTTCTCGTTACGCTTGAGGCCATAGAGCGAGCCGCTGAACTCGTTCGTGCCGCTCTTGGTCACCGCGTTCACGCCGGCGCCGACGAAGTTCCCCTGGCGCACGTCGAACGGGGCGATGTTGACCTGGATCTGCTCGACGGCATCGAGCGGGATCGGCGACACACCGGTGCGCTGCCCCGGCGTGCCCGCAAGACCGAACGAGTTGTTGAAGAACGACCCGTCGACCGTGATGTTGTTGAGGCGATTATCCTGCCCGGCGAACGACGTACCCACCGCCTGCGGCGTGAGGCGCGTGAAGTCGCCGATGGTGCGGCTAATCGTTGGGAGATTCTCGAGCGCTTGCTGGCTGACCGTGGTGGCCGCACCAGTTCGCGTGGAGCTGAACGGACCCGCCGACGCCGTGACCGCTACCGTGCTCAGCTGCGTCGCCGTGGGATCGAGCACGAACCCGAGGTCGACCGCGACGCCGAGGAGCAGGTTGACGTTCTCGCGCGCCTTCGGCTGGAAGCCGAGCGCACGCGCTGTGACGGTGTAGGGTCCGCCGACGCGCATGCCGGGAATCGTGAAGCGGCCGTCGCCGCGCACGATGGCCTGGTACTCGGTCCCCGACGGGAGGTGTATGGCATTGACCGTCGCGCCCGGAACGGCAATCCCGTTGGACGCCGTGACCGTGCCGGTGATCGATGCGGTGGTCACGCCTTGTGCGCTCGCGCGTGACGGCAACAGGCCGCCAGCCGCAACGAGTGCGACGCCGAGCGCTGTGAGAAAACGAGAGAATCTCATGGGAACAGGGTGGGGAGAATTGTGAACCGACTCGAGCCGGCATCCCACAGGAGCGAACGAGGCTCGATGCTACGTGCGCCGCAGCGGACCTCGCTGCTGGTCGTCGACGCGACGAACAAGCTACGGACCCACCGATGCGTGACGTACGCGACAAATGTAAACGCTCTGTCACCACCGCCTACCTCGGGCCCGCGCGAAGTTCTGTGAGCGGTTCTCCGACGCGTGCGTGTGCCGAGATGCCAGCAGGCGCGGCGCCGCCGGCACTACGTCCGTCGCGGCGCGGGCGCTACTCGCGCGTCACATGAACGCGCGATTCATGTAGGGGGTCGGCCCACCCTGGAGCGGCTAGCGCGCCCCTCGGTTCCGCGGGCGCACAAAGATCAGGTAGACCGGTATCCCGGCCAGCAGCACCGCGTAGACGCCGGCCGTCCATAGTCTGCTCGATGCATCCACGAGCGCGTTCCCCAGCAGTGTCACCACCGAGATCAGGAAGATTGCCGGAACGACGGGGTATCCCGGAGTCCGGAATTTCGGGACGTATCCCCGGCGCGCCCTCAGTCGGTAGACCGCCGCAACTCCAAGACCGTAGAACGGAAGCATCGAGATCACGAAGGTGTCGGCGAGCTTCTCGAAGGTCAGGAAGAGAACGTACACGAGTCCAAGAAAGGCGACGAAGGAGATCGCGACGTACGGTGTCTTGAAGCGCGGATGGACCGCAGCCACTGGCTTGAACAGCATGCCATCGTCGGCCATCGCGAACAGCACGCGCGGCGACGTGAGGAGCACGGCGCTCAGCGTCCCGAAGGTCGACAGCATGACCGTCACCGACACGAAGATGACGCCAGGGCGCCCGAGGACGACCTCCGCAACGTCGGCTGCGACCAGGCGGGAGACGCGAATCTTCTCGACCGGAAGAACCGCGAGGTAGGCGAGATTGGCCAGGCAGTAGATCGTGATGACGGCGAGCGTTCCGCCAATCAGCGCCCGCGGCAAGTTACGCTGCGGATCTTTGACCTCCCCCGCCACATAGCTGAGGTCGCCCCAACCGTCGTATGCCCACAGCACCGAGACGAGCGCCAACCCGGCGCTCCCCCACGCGAAGCTCCCCTGCGGGACAAGCGGCGTATAGTTCCCCCCGGTCTTGGGCAGGCCAAGGAATAGCGCCGCGAGGACGATGAAGGCGAGCCCGCCGAACTTGGCGACCGTGGTGGCGTTGGTGATCGATGTGCCCCAGCGCACTCCGACGATGTTGAAGATCGCCGTCACGGCGATGGCTGCTGCGGCCACGTAGCGTGCGTAGTGATCGTACGGCGCCACCGTCGGATCGAAGCCGAGGATGCGCATGAGGTACTCGGCGAACGTGATCGCGATCGCGCCTAACGCCGCGGCGCGCACGATGCTCAGTTGTCCCCACCCGAAGAGGAAGGCGTAGATCCGCCCCCACCCTTCGCGCAGGAAGGCGTAGAATCCCCCCGTATTCGGGAAGTGGCTCGCCACTTCGGAAAGTGTGAGCGCGCCGCAGAGAGCGAAGAGCCCCCCGACCGCCCAGATCACGAGGAGGGGTAGTGGCCCCGGAATGCGGTCTGCGATGCTCGCCGGCGACCGGAAGATTCCGGAGCCAATCGTCGAGCCGACGCAGACGGCGACGGCACTCCAGAGTCCGATGCGGCGCGGGAGTTCGCCCGGCTCGCGCCCGGGACTTGGTGGTGCGGAGGGGGGTGTCGGCATGGTCGGCAATGCTACGGCGCGTGCCAGCGTTCGGGGAGTGGGGATGAACGCGCATTCTGCAGCGGTCCACCCCTCCTCGTGGGCTCGTACTGCAGTTGAATCGCGTTCCCCCCCCGTACACCTTTCGCCGCTGGGCTTCCGCTCCCCTTCGCGGTCCCGCCCCCCTCCGATTTCCGATTCTTCGACTGTCCGAAGCGGTGCTCCCTCCGTCCGTCTCCGAATTGCTCTTCTGGTCCGCGACCGCCGTCTGCGCCGTTGCGCAGGTCGCCGTGGTGCGCGCGGCCCTCGCCGGGCGGACCCCCGGCGCATCTCCCACGCTCCTGGCCCGCGCACGCGAGTTCTTCTGGGTGCTCCTTCCCGCAGCGCTCCTCGCCCTCCTGCTCGTGTGGACCTGGCGCTCGCTCCCTGCGCGATTCACCCCGACCCAGGGGGCAAGCGCCGCGCATGCCGAGGGAGCCGCGGTCGTGGCGGAGGTGCGCACATGACCGCCATTCGCCGGCTGGCATGGGTCTCCCTCGTCCTTGCTTTCGGGCACATCGTCTTCGGGGCGATTGTGCGGATCACTGGCTCCGGGTTGGGCTGCGGCGACCACTGGCCCACGTGCCACGGCTACTGGATCCCCCCGTTCTCGCGGATCGACCTGATCATCGAGGTCTCGCACCGCTACTTCGCCGCGACGCTCTCGTCGGCGATCGTCGCGCTCCTCGTGGTGACCTGGTTCCGTCGCGCACGCCCCGGCGTGTCGGGACAGAACGGCGTGCTGCGCCCGGTGGCGCTCAGCGCGGCGCTGGTAATTGCGGCGGCACTCTTCGGAGCTGTGGTGGTGAAGCTCGAGCTCGAGAACAAGCTGGTGATCGTGACGCACCTGTCGATCGCGATGGCGCTCCTGGGGAGTTTGCTCGTGGCGATCGTGCGCGCGGGGGGCCCCCCCCAAATTCCAGAATACGCCCGCACCGCCGACTCGTCGTCATCATTCGACCGCACCCCCGACCATTCGGCTGCATCCTGGTTCGCCAGTGAGAAGACGGCTCGCGGCGCCCTGGTCGCCGCTGCCCTCGCCTTCACGGCCCTGATCCTGGGCGCGCTCACCGCGCACCTCCCCGGCGCCAACGTCGCCTGCCAGGGCTTTCCGCTCTGCCGCGGAGGCATCCTCCCCACGCATCCGGCCCAGCACGTCCAGTTCGTCCACCGACTCGTCGCCTTCTCGCTCTTCTTCCACCTCGTCGGTCTCGCGTTCGCCACCGCCAAGCGCGGCGAGCGCCGCATGAGCCGATTCGCCCAGTCGGCGGTCGCCGTCTGCCTCATGCAGATCCTGGTCGCCGCGATGATGGTCGAGCTGCAGCTTCCGGCGATCTGGCGGTCGATGCACGAAGCAGTCGGAACGCTCCTCTGGATCGTGATCTTCCTCTTCGCCCTCGTGGCTCGCCGACTGGCACTCGGGCCGAGTGGAGCGGCGATTCGCGCGAGCGCACCGAAAGTACCGTCGCTCGGCGCCGAGGCGCGGGCGTGAGCACTCCCGTGGGTGGAGCCAGCCTGGTCTCGGAACGTCCGGTGAGCGCGGTGCGCGACTTCGTGTCGCTCACCAAGCCGCGCATCATCTCGCTCCTGCTCGTCACCACCATCGCCCCCATGTACGTCGCCGGGTCACCATCCTGGATCGACGTTCTCATCGTCTCGCTCGGCGGATACATGATGGCCGGTGGCGCGAATGCGGTGAACATGTACATGGACCGCGACATCGACGACGTCATGGCGCGCACGCGCCTCCGCCCGATCCCGAGCGGGCGAATGCTGCCGATCGTTGTTCTCGCCTTCGGCGTGGCGCTGGCCGTCTTCGCCACCTGGCTCCTCGGCCACTTCGTCAACGTACTCACCGCGGCGCTCGCTCTCGGCGGTTTCTACTTCTACGTCTTCATCTACACGCGCTGGCTCAAGCGCACGTCGCCGCAGAACATCGT
>CAZWVG010000329.1:0-6018 GCA_964637355.1 uncultured Gemmatimonadaceae bacterium | reverse complement strand
GAGAACGCGGAGAACGCGGAGAACGCGGAGAACGCGGAGAACGCGGAGAACGCGGGGAACGCGGGGCGGGCGATGTGCGCGGAGACGACCGCGCGCTCGAGCTCTGGCTGGCGCAGTGCCGGACGGGAGTTGCTCTGGAGAATTAGCGGCATCGGTTACTCGGCGGGGTGCAGGGCGTCGCGGAGCGCGTCGCCGAGCAGGTTGATGCTGACCACGGCCAGCAGGATCATGGCGCCGGGAAAGATGGCGAGCCATGGTGCGGTGAAGAGCGACGTCTGCGAGCCGCTGAGCATGTTCCCCCAACTCGCCTCGGGGGGCTGCACGCCGAGCCCAAGGAAGGAGAGCGCCGATTCGGTGAGGAGGGCGCTCCCCATCCCCAGCGTCGCGTTGACGAGGATCGTCGGCCAGAGGTGGGGGAGGAGATGCCGGGTCGCACGTTCGAGCGGCGGCGCGCCGAGCGCGATCGCCCCTTCGACAAAGGTCTGTTGCCGGAGCGCCAGCAGCTCGCCGCGCACGAGGCGCGCGAGCCCCATCCACGAGGTGGCGCCGATGGTCACGACCAGCGCGGGGACCGAGGGACCGAAGAAGGTGAGCACTGTGATGGCGATGAAGATCGCCGGCACCGCGAGTGCTGCATCCGTGATTCGCATGAGGATCGCATCGGTGCGGTGGCCGACGAGGGCGGCGAGCATCCCGGTGAGCGTCCCCACGACGACGGCGAGGAGCATCGCCGCGGCTCCCGTCGCGAGAGAGATGCGCCCGCCGACGAGCAGGCGGGCGAGGACGTCGCGTCCGTTCTCGTCGGTCCCCAGGAGGTGGGCCGAGCCGGGAGGGGTCGTCGCTCGCGCGAAGTCGAGCGCGTTGGGATCGACGCCGTACAGGTACGGGCCGAGGAGCGATGCGAGGACCAGCGCGGCGAGGAGCGCTCCCGCCAGCTGCAATCGGCGGCGTGTGCGCGCGACAGGCGTTCGACTCATGCCCGCGGGCGAGTGCGCGGGTCGAGCGCCAGGTACGCGAGGTCGACCAGGAGGGACGCGACGAGGACGCCGACCGAGACCAGGAGGGTGATCCCCATGACGAGGGGGTAGTCACGTGCGAGCGCCGCCTCGATTCCCAGGCGCCCCATTCCCGGCCAGGAGAAGACCGTCTCGGTGATCGCTGCACCCCCCACGAGCCTCGGCAGCTGCAAGCCGATCACGGTGACCACGGGAATGCAGGCGTTGCGCATCGCGTGACGCCATCGGACGGCACGCTCACCCACGCCCTTGGCGCGCGCGGTGCGCACGAAGGGGCGTGCGCGCTGTGCCATTGCGCTCGAGCGCGTGTACCGGAAGAGCTCTGCGGTCCCCGCTGCGGCGAGTACGATGGCGGGGAGGATCAGGTGTCGCAGGCGCTCGAACGCCGAGTCGACCCCGCCGACCTCGGACGCGCCGCCGGCCGGAAGGATGTGCGCATATACGGCGAAGACGAGGATCGCCACGATCCCCAGCCAGAAGACGGGGACGGAGATCGCGCCTAACGCCAGCGTCCCGGCGATCCGGTCCAGCACGCCCCCGGGGCGCTCGGCGCACCACGCGGCCACTGGGACCGCGATCACGACGGTCAGGAGGAGCGCGGCGCCGGCGAGGAGGAGGGTGTTCGGGAGGCGCTCGACGATGGTCGAGACGGTGCTCGTCTGGTAGAGGAACGACTCCCCCAGGTCGCCGCGCGCCAGCCGCGAGAGCCAGCGCACATACTGCTCGGGGATCGGGCGGTCGACGCCGAGGCGCTCGGCGATCGCGGCCCGCTCCGCAATGCTCAGTTTGGGGTCGGCGAGGAGCGACGGGCCACCCGGCGCCGCGTGCACGATCCCGAAGGTGACCGTGCACACGAGCACGAGCACCAGCAACGCGTGACCGAGTCGGCGCACGAGAAACCCGACCATCGGCAGCTACTTGGCGCGGAGGGCGAACCGCTCGCTGTGGCGCAGCGCGTCGCGAATGCCGAGCGACGGAAAACCCACCAATCGGCTCGTGACCGCCTGGATCTCGCGGGGATAGAAGAGCACCATCACCGGTGGGTCTGCCATTTCGATACGCTGAAAGGCCCGGTAGATCTCCTTCCGCTTGTCGACGTCGAGCGTGGCGCGCCCGAGGGCGAGCAGCGAATCCGCCGCGCCGTTCGACCAGGCGACGTTGTTGTTGTCCTGCCCGGTGTGATAGAACGCGAACTGGTCCGGGTCAGGAGGCGTCGTCCACCAGATCAGCGTGGCGTCGAAGGTCCCGGGGAGAACGCGGTCTCGAACGAGCGCGGCAAACTCCATTGTGCGCAAGGTCACGGTCACGCCAATGCGCCCGAGGTCCTGCTGCACCGCGAGCGCCGACTGTTCGCGCGTCGGGTTCCCCTTGTCGAGGAGGAGTTCGAACGCCAGTTCTTCGCCGGCGGCATTCCGCAACTTGCCGCCGGCACCACGCGTCCACCCCGCCCGTGCGAGAATGCCGAGCGACGAGTCCGGAGCGTAGGGGATCGGCGGGAGGGAGTCGGCGAAGTACTCCTTGAGCACCACCGGGATGGTGCCGCGCGGCTGGTCGGCGTAGCCGCGCAGCACGCCGTCGATGATCGCCTGACGATTGATCGCCATGCCGAGGGCGCGCCGCACCTCGGCGGAGCGAAAGAGGGGGCGGCGCACGTTGAGTCCGACGTACACGTGCTGCACCACCGGGACCTGCAGCACCTCCACTCCCGGCACGCCCTGCACGCTCGCCAGGTTTGCCGGTTCGAGCGTGACCAGGTCGAGTTCGCCCGCGCGGAGCTGCGCCACCTGCGCATTGAGATCGGGAACGACCTTGAAGACGACGCGATCGAGCTTGGGGGCGCTTCCGTAGTAGCGCGGGTTGCGCTCGAGCGTCACCGAGGCGCCGGGCTTCACGTCGACCAGCTTGAACGGCCCCGTCCCGACCGGCGTGCGCCGATTGAAGTCGACGGCATCGGTGAGGGGGTGTCCCTGCAACAGGTGCTTTGGGAGAATCCCCGCGTTGTATCCGAGGAGGGTGAGGAAGGGGGCGAAGGGGGCGTGGAAGTCGAAGCGGACCGTGAGCGAGTCCTCGACGATCACCTGCTTGACCGCCGCGAAATCGGAGCGGAGGCGCGAGCCCGACGAGAGGTCGAGGATCGCGTCGAAGGTGAACTTCACGTCCTCGGCGCCGAACGGCGCACCGTCGTGCCACTGCACGCCGGGGCGGAGCTTGAACGTCGCGTGGAGCCCATCGTCGCTGATCGTCCACGACTCGGCGAGGTCGGGGATCGGTTGCAGCTGCTCGTCGGGACGGACCAACCCGGGAAAGAGGAGCTTGTTCGGAAGGATCGAGCCCAGGTCGGGCGCGATCACCGGGTCGAAGATCGGGTCGTTGATCAGCGGGATGCGGAGCGTGCCGCCAGCCGCAACGGGGGCGCCCGGCGCTCCCTTCGACTCGCCGCCCCCGCACGCTGCGCCAAGCAGGAGGGCGGCAGCTGCAACAAGCGACCGGGTCGTCATGCCCCCGGCGGCGGGCCACCGGAGTGGAAACGTCACGCCATCGCCTCGGTCACCACGTGGCGCGCGTCGCGAAGCGCAGCGACGAGGCGATTCTCCCCGCGCACGAGGTGCGTGCGCAGGAACCCGATCTCTCCCTCGCGCATGGTTGGCGCCGAGAGCGCGACCGAGAGGTCGGGGAGCGACGGCGTCGTCTCTGCGGGGTCGTGGAAGAACGCCGGACCGCGTGTGTAGTTCACGGGGACCAGGAGGCGCGCGAGCCTTCGGATCGCCGCATTCGCGCGCCGCACGCGCGGATCGGTCACGCCGCCGGAGCCGATCGCCTGCGTGTGTCCTTCGAATCGTGCGAGGGTCGCGTCGAGGTCCGCGATTGCTGAGCGCGCGCGCGCGAACTCGAAGTGCGTCCCGACTGCTTCCTGATACGTGTCGAGCGTCTCGCCAAAGGTGCGCAGCGTCTTGCGAAAGTTGAACGGCGCGACCGTGGCATTGGCCACCCCCATCACCGACGCCAGGTAGATCCGGATGTCCTTCTCGAGGATCTCGCGATCGGCGATGTGAATCAGGTCCTCCTCGGTGTGCCAGGCGATGTTCGCGCCGCAGCCGCCGACGGCGTAGTACCCCAGTTCTTCGCGATGCGAATCCTTCATCGTCGAGAGGAGCATGAAGAAGGATGAGATCCCGATGTTGTTGAACGAGTAGTCGCCGGCCTGGTGCGGACGCTCGCCGCGCGACTCCTGACCGGTGACCTCGCGAATGACCGTCTGGCAGTATGCCTCCGTCTCGTCCATCCACGAGATGTCCTTGTACTCCGTCGCCCAACGACACCCCGGGGAATCGCAATTCACCTGGGCGATGCAGTTCTCGTACAGGTCGAGCGCGAAGGCGTCGGCAAACCAGGTGCTGCCGGCGTAGCGCCCGGTCGAGTGACCGGGCCACCAGGCGATGCGCACCGAGCGCTTGAGCTTGTCGCGGTGCTTCCAGAGCACGCGCGCGACTTCGAGCAGCGTGCCGTCGCCGACGGCGTTGTCCCCGATTCCATAGTCCCAGGAGTCGTAGTGCCCGTGCAGGAGGACGAAGGCGTCGGGCTCCTCGGTGCCGGGGATCGTGACGACCGGAATGGGCGATTCCCACCACCCTTCGGTCACCTCGCTGGTGAGCGTAACGCTCCCCCCCGCCTTGGCCACTTCGATGAGGGCGAGCCCGTCGGGGTTGTTCACCGCGACGACGGCGATCTTGGGCTTGCGCGGGAGGTCACGCAGGTCGGGCGTCCCCCAGACCGTCGTGCAGATTCCCCAGTGTGGGTTGTGCCCGGGATTCACGGCGATCATCCCGATGGCGCCGCGCTGCTCGAACCAGGCGACCTTCCCCGGCATGCCGAATCCCTCGCTCACCACGATCTTCCCGCGAAGGTCGACGTCGACGTCGCTCACGAAGCCCTTGGTGAACATCTCGTCGGCATTGCGTGCGTAGCGTGCGGGGACGTGCACGATCGGCGCGGTCACGCCGCGTGGATGCGCGACCGACATCGCCATCGGCTTGGCGCGGAATTGCCGGTCGCCCGCCGTGATCGATGCCTTGCCCGGGAGACTCAGGAAGAGCGTGGGGCGATGGACCTCGACCGGTACCCCGAGCCGCGTTAGGCGACCCTCGATCTCGCCGGCCGCCGTGGCGACATCGTCGGGGTGCTCGCGCTTGAGCGTCGTGAAACGCTCGATCAGCGACCACGGTTCGGCGGTGGAGACATCGGCAAGGGCGGCGGAGACTTCGGGAAGAAGCGACACGAGACGGAGCGGGCGGGAGATGGGGTACGGCGCGGGGGCGGGGACGCGCGATCCGGCGATCGACGTGCCGCATGGGCGAGTCAGAGCCGGCGCGAGGTGCAATTGCGGGGGCGCGAGGGGGGCTGTCAAGGGCGACGGGTTGTCGGCTGCGCGTCCCGGTCGCAATATCGTCGCGCGACGGCCGCGCCGTTCGCGCCGTGCCGAGTTCGCACGCTCTCCCCGCGCCCGCCTTCTTCCGTATGAGACCCGTCCTACCGTTCTGCATTTCCTCCATGAATCGCTGGCGCGGTTACCTTCGCATTCGCCGCGACATTCGCGCGACGACGCGACGCGTTCTGCTCGCCTGGCTCGTCACGGCTGTCGGCGGCGGTGCGCAGCTCCCCTCGGCGTTAGGCGCGCAGGTGGCACCGCGCGCGGCGGCGCGCGACACGCTGTTCGCGTTCGTTGGAGGAACCGTGATCGACGGAACTGGCGCGCAACCGCTCGCCGACGCCACGCTCGTCGTGCGCGGATCGCGAATCGCCGCCGTCGGTCCGCGTGCCTCGACGACCGTTCCGCGCGGCGCGCGCGTGATCGACGTGCGCGGGAAGTACCTGACACCAGGGTTCGTGGACTCCAACATCCACGCGTCGATCTACAGCGGGATCGAGAACTTCGCGCGCTACCAGGATCGCTTCACCGACGTCGCGATCGAGGCCGCGCAGAATCACCTCAAGGTCGGCGTGA
>CAZWVG010000328.1:0-6023 GCA_964637355.1 uncultured Gemmatimonadaceae bacterium | reverse complement strand
GTCGTGACGGGCGCCGAGCGAAAGTTGCGCGCGGTGGGGATCGACCCGGCGCGCTTTCGCATCGGAGCGTTTGGCTCCGATCACGAGCATCGTCCGTCGCTTCCGGCGATCGCGCTCGAGCGCTGGCGTGCAGATGGCGATGCGTCGCATTCGGGGGACCGCCTCATCATCATCGGCGATACGCCGGCCGACATCGCCTGCGGACGCGGCGTCGGGGCGCGGGCGATCGCGGTCGCCACCGGTCACTATTCGGTGGACGACCTGGCGGCACATTCGCCGGCCGCGGTGTTCGCCGACCTGCGCGATACCGACGCCGTGATGCGCGCGATCGACGCGGCGTGATCGCGATGCGCCGCAGCGTCTCGGTCGGGGTTGTGCGCGCGCGCGTGGCGACGAGTCAGCGTTCGCCGTCGCCGTCGCCGTCGCCGTCTCGGTTGCGGTCGCCGTTGCGGTTCGCCGCGCCGTGTCGGGAGCGCGTCGCGTGAGCCAGCTGCGCGAGATCGAGCTCAAGGGCGTCGTCCCCGATGAGGGGGATGTGCGCGCGCGTCTCGCCGCGGCGGGCGCGTTGGCCGTCTTCGCTGGTACGATGCGCGACCGCCGCTACGACACCCCGGGGCACACGTTGCGCGAGCGCGACGAGGTGCTCCGCCTGCGCGTGACCCGCGATGCGTCGGGGGAGCGCGCCATCATCGAGTTCAAGAGCCCCACGGTGCTGCAGGACGGCTACAAGATTCGCGACGAGCGCGGGACCGTGGTGCACGACGCGGCGGCGCTCGACGCAATCCTCCTGTCGTTAGGCTACGTCGTCACGCGGGAGGTCGATCGCGAAGTGGCCGTCTTCGCCGTGGCCGGCGCGACGGTTCGGCTCGAGCGCTATCCGCGCATGGACCTCCTCGTCGAAGTCGAGGGAGAGCCGGAAGCGATCGAGGCGGCGATCGTGCTGCTCGGGATTCCCCGTGCCCATTTCACCACCGACTCGCTCTCGGCGTTTGTCCGTCGCTACGAGTCGCGAACCGGTGCCACCGCGGCGATCTGCGATCGCGAGCTCAGTGGCGACTTCCGCTTCAGGCTCGACGATGCCTGACGTACGCGCCCGCCTCGCGTTCCCGGGACTCCGCGCCGAGGGGCGGTGGGCACGGAGGGCGCTCGCCGACATGGTCACGCTCTTCGTCGAGGAGCGAGAGGTCGTGGTGCGCCTCGACGCGAGCGGCGAGGAGTACGCCGCCCCCCTCGCCGCGCTCGGCGGCGCGTCGTGGCGTGGCGGGGTACTCACGTTGCATCTGGCGGAGGACGAGTTGCAGCTGTGGGAGGGGGAGGGGCTCGATCGCGCGTGGCACGCGCTCACGCTTCGCACGTGCACCCTCCCCGAGGTCGCTCGCGGACTGCGCGCGCTGGGAGCCGCGCGCGGTCGGTGGGGCGACGCGCACGCGCGCTTCTTCGCCCCGCTCCTGCAGGCACGCCGTCGACTCGAGGGGGAGGAGCCGATGGACTGGAAGGTGGCGGGGTTCGACGCCGCGGTGCTCGACGAGCGCGTGCGAGCCACGCTGGCCACGGTCGCGCTCGAACGGCACGGGGAACGCGCGCCGCATCGTCGCGCGCTCGAAGCGGGGCTCCTCGACGCCAGCGAACCGCTGCTGCACCAGCTATCGCGAGTCGCCGATGCTGCGCGTACGGTCCACGAAGTCGACGACGCGCAGCGATTCGTTGCATGGCGCAGCTGGGCCGGCGAAGTGCGCCTCCTCTTCGTGCAGGCCGACCGCGCCTGGGGGGCGATCGCGCGTGTGCTTGCCGATGAAGGGGGCGATGCCTCCGCGTTCTCGCCCTAGTCGCGCCATGCATCTCGCTCGCTGCGCCTCTCCCGGCTCCGGGACCCTCGCCGCCCGAACCCCCTCCTTCTCATGATCGCCGGACTCGGGATGGACCTCGTCGACGTCGATCGCGTGGAGCGGATGCTGGCGCGCGACGCAGAACGGATGGTGGCACGCCTGCTCACCGCCGGGGAGTGGGAGTACTGCTCGCGCATGCAGCGCCCCGCGCCGCACGTCGCCGCACGACTCGCCGCCAAGGAAGCGGCCTTCAAGGCGCTCGCCGGGAACGACGAGGCCAAGGCGATCGGGTGGCGCGAGATCGAGGTGAGTCATGATCCCCACCGTCGCCCCGTCCTCACGCTGCACGGGCGCGCGGCCGATCGCGCGTTGCAGCTGTCGGTGAGCCGGGTGCTCGTCACCCTCACCCACACCGACCGCACCGCCGGCGCCGTGGTCATCCTTGAACGCGACACCCCCTGAGCGCACGCGCTCAGGGGGTGTGCACCGCGTCGGGCGACTCGGGCGGTGCGCCTCGTCGCCCGCCCGCTCCCATCGCCGTTAGGCGGCCGCCTTCGCCGCGTAGATCCCCGGGCGCCCCGGACCGGTGCGGCTGCGCATCGCCATCACGACCAGGCCGACCACCGTTATCGAGAGCCCGATCACCTGCGCCGCCGTCAACGGTCCGAAGAAACGATCGTCCTTGGCGCGGAAAAACTCGACGATGAAGCGCTCGATCCCGGCGAAGACACAGTAGGCGCCGAAGAGCCACCCCTCCGCATGCTTGTGGTCGCGCATGCGCCAGAGGATCAGGAACATGAGCAGCGCCAATACCGTCTCGAGGATCTGCGTGGGGTACACGGTGAGGACGGTGCCGGTCGACGCCCCGATGGGAATCGGCGTCCCGAAGACCTGGTTCATGATCCCCGCCGTGCTCGGAGGCGATCCTTCGGGAAAGGCGACCGCGAAGCGCGAGATCCACGGGCGTCCGTAGTCGTCCCCTACAGCCCAGCAGCCGGTGCGTCCCACCGAGTAGCCGGCCATGATTGCTACGCCGGCCACGTCGGCAAAGCGGGCGAAGGAGTACTTCTTCGACGTGATGTAGAGCCAGCAGAAGAGCACCCCGCCCATCAACCCGCCCCAGAAGACGAAGCCGGCGCGCGTGAGGAGGTCGTGCCAGTCGTGCGTGATCACGAGGATGTAGTAGAGCTTTCCCCCCACCAGCATCCCCAGCACCGAGGCGAAGACGAGGTCGGGGACCGCCTGCGACTCGGTCTCGTGCCCGCGACGCTCGAGTTCGCGCTGGCAGACGATCTGCGAGATCACGAACGCCATCAGCACCGCCAGCCCAAAGCCGGTGAGCGTCAGCGGGCCGAGCGCGATCTGGAACGGGTGATGGATGATGTGGTCCATGAGGCGAACGAAGGTGCCGGAAGGCAGGGAAAGTAGCGAGGACTCGTCAGGCAGAAAGCCCGGGGAGGGGGAGCGAGGCGTGCGCACTGAGCGACCAATCGCTCCGAGCGCCGCGAAGGCCATGATGGAGCGCGGCACGAGCGATCATGGCCGCGTTGTCGGTCGCCAGCCTGGGGGAGGGTGCGAAGACCGCGCCACCAAGGCTGGTCATGCGTGCCCGCATCGCGCTGACCAACGCGCGATTGCCGGCCACGCCACCGCCCAGCACGACCTTTCGGCGCCCGTGCGCCTTGGCGGCGCGCCACGTCTTCTCCACCAGCGTGTCGACGACGGCATCCTGGAACCCACGCGCGATGTGTGGTGCGTCCTCGCCGATGTCGGCGCTGTCGCGCACCGCGTGCAGGACTGCGGTCTTGAGTCCGCTGAACGACACGTCGTAGTAGTCGGCGTCGCCCGGGTGCTGGTCCCGCCGGAGCATCGGGCGCGTGAAGCGAAAACGAGACGGATCGCCGCCGGCCGCGAGCTGCTCGATCGGGCGTCCCCCCGGATACGGGAGTCCGAGGAGCTTGGCCACCTTGTCGAACGCCTCGCCGGCGGCATCGTCGCGCGTGGCGCCGAGCACCCGGTATGCTCCCCACCACGCGACGTCGAGGAGCAGTGTGTGGCCGCCGGAGACGAGGAGCGCCGTGAACGGTGGTACGGCGTCGGGATCCTCCAGCGATGTCGCGAAGAGGTGCCCCTCCATGTGGTGCACCCCCAACACCGGCTTGCCGGCGCCGAGGGCCAGCGACTTGGCGTAGCAGACGCCGACGAGCAGCGCCCCCACGAGCCCCGGGGCGTGCGTCACGGCGACCAGGTCGATGTCGTCCAGCGAGCACGACGCCTCGCGCAACGCCTGCCGTACCACGGGCACCACTGCCGCCAGGTGCGCACGCGATGCGATCTCGGGGACCACGCCACCAAAGACGCGGTGGACATCCTGCGACAGTATCACCAGCGATTGCAGCTGCGCGTCGTCACCGCTCCCCTCCACCACGCTCGCCGACGTCTCGTCGCACGACGTCTCGATCGCCAGGACGCGCATCAGGGCGTGGTTCCTTGTGAGCTTCCCTGCGTGGCATCGCGCGTCTTGTCGTCCGACACGCCGAGGAGTTGCGCGACCACCGCGCGATTCGCCGGCGAGTCCCAGTCGGCGGCGCCGAGACTGAACTTCCGGATGCGCCCGTCGCGCCCGATGAGGAACGTCGCGGGGATCCCCTGCGTCTGGAACGCCGCCTCGATGCGACCGCTCCCCTCGTGCAGGATCTCGAAGGTGAGGTTGTGGTCCTGCACGAAGCCGCGGATGCGGTCCTCGAAGCCGGGATCGTCGACGGCAACGCCCACGACCTTGAGCCCGGCGCCGCGATACCGCTCGTACAGGCGCTGGATGCTCGGCATCTCGATGACGCACGGACCGCACCACGTCGCCCACAGGTTGATCAGCACCACCTCGCCCTTGTAGTCGGCGATGCTCTTGGTGCGGTTGCTCCCGTCGAGCGTCGCGGCGTGGAACTCGGGCGTCGGCGATCCCACGCGCACCGGACCGGGCGTTCCGCCGCCTAACGTGGCGCCGAGCGAGAGACCGGCGCCAAGGAGCACCACGGTCGCGCCGACGAGGGCCCACTGCGTTCCGCGCGTCACACCCGCTCCTGGCAGATGTCGCGCAATGCCATGATTTCTCCCTTGGGGTCCGCGGCGGCGAAGATCGCGTTGCCGGCCACGAACGTATCGGCGCCGGCGCGCCAGCACTGCTCGATCGTCGCGCGCGAGATCCCGCCGTCCACCTCGATCATCGCGCTGCGGTTGCCGGCGAGGTCGAGGAGCTCGCGCGCCTGCCGCAGCTTGTCGAGCGTTCGCGGAATGAAGCGCTGTCCGCCGAATCCCGGATTCACCGACATGATCAGGATCATGTCCACGTCGGTCGCGACATCGGCGAGCGTGGCGACGGGGGTGGAAGGATTGATCGTCACGGCGGCCTTGCACCCCAACTCGCGGATGCGGGCCAGCTGCCGGTGCAGGTGCGGCGCCGTTTCCTGGTGCACCGTCAGGATGTCGGCCCCCGCGTCGGCGAACGGCTCGAAATACTTCTCCGGCTCCACCACCATCAGGTGCACGTCGAGCGGGAGCGTCGTCAGGCGCCGCACCGTCTCGATCACCTTGGCACCGTACGTGAGGTTGGGAACGAAGCATCCGTCCATCACGTCGATGTGGATCCAGTCGGCGCCACCGTCAACGCACATGGCGATCTCGTCGCCCAGCTTGGCGAAATCGGCGCTGAGGATCGAAGGGGCGATACGAACGGTCATGGATTTCCGGCGACGCGGAGGGCGACAGTGGTACCTGCAGGGACCGGCGATCCCGCGGCCGGCGTCTGCGCGATCACGGTCCCCGCTGGCTGCGTGGAGTTTGGGTCGTACTCGGCGGGAGCGGTCGCGAGGCCGAGTTGGGCGATGAGGGTGCGCGCGGCGTCGAAGTCGCGCCCGACCACGTCGGGCATCGTGAGCTCGGCGGGGCCGCTGCTGACCGCGAGGTCGACGCGCGTCCCCAGCGGGACGACTTGTCCCTCCGACGGGCGGGCGTCGAGCACGAGCCCGCGCGCCGAGTCGCTCGCTTCCTCACGCACCTGCCCCATCGCCAGCCCGGCCTTGCTCAAGGCGCGCTCGGCGTCGGCGCGCGAGAGCCCGAGGAGCTGCGGAATCGTCGCCCGCTGCTGTCCCGCGCTCACGTCCAGAGTCACGGCGGATCCGGGAGCGACCACGGTTCCGG
>CAZWVG010000327.1:0-6054 GCA_964637355.1 uncultured Gemmatimonadaceae bacterium | reverse complement strand
GTGCGCATGCCGGGCATCGACGGATTGCAGCTGGTGGAGGCATTGCGGCTGTGGGGGCACGGGACGCCGATCCTGATGATCAGCGGCTTCGGCTCGATCGAGACGGCGGTGCGTGCGTTGCACCTGGGGGCCGATGATTTTCTGACCAAGCCGGTGGAACCGTCGGTGCTGAGTACGCGCGTTGCCGACCTCATTGCGCGACGTCCCGCCGACGCGGTCCCGTCGCAGGGGGGAATCGTCGGGCGGTCACCGGCGATCGTCGCGCTCTCGCAGGCGATCCAGCGCGTGGCAGCGACCGAAACGACGGTGCTGATCAGCGGCGAAACGGGCGTGGGGAAGGAGCTCGCCGCCCGCGCGGTACACGAAGCATCGCCGCGTCGCGAAGGAGTCTTCCTCGCGGTCAACTGCGGCGCGCTGAGCGAGGGGCTGCTGGAGAGCGAGTTGTTCGGCCACGTGCGCGGCGCATTCACCGGGGCGATTCGCGATCGTGCCGGCGTCTTCGAGGCGGCGCACGGAGGGACGCTCTTCCTCGATGAAGTGGGGGAGATGAGTCTCTCGCTGCAGCAGCGATTGCTGCGCGTGTTGCAGGAGCGCGAGGTGACGCGGGTGGGAGCGACGCGCTCGGCGACGATCGACGTGCGGGTAATCGCGGCGACCAATCGCAATCTCAAGGAGATGGTGGGCGACGGACGCTTTCGCGAGGATCTGTATTACCGGCTCGCCGTCTTCCCGCTCGCGGTACCACCGCTCCGCGAGCGCATCGCCGACATTCCCGTGTTGGTCGAGCACGGGTTGTCGCGACTGCGGCGGCGACTTCCGCGCTGGGAGCGGTTGAGTTGTTCACCGTTCGCCATGCGCGTGTTGCGCGCCTATCGCTGGCCGGGAAATGTGCGCGAGCTGTTCGCCGCGCTCGAGAGTGCGGCGCTGTACGCCGACGAGGGGCGCATCGAGGCGCAGCATCTTCCCGCCGACGTGCGCGCGGCGCTTGATGGCGACGAGCGGCGCTATCGTGCCGATCCGTCGAGCGACGACGAGCGTGCGTCGATCGAGGCGGCGCTCGCGCATGCGGGGGGCGTGGTCTCGCACGCGGCGGAGTTACTCGGCATGGGACGCACGACGCTCTGGCGGAAGATGCGACTCTTCGGGCTTGCTGCAGGTGCGGGGATGGAAGAGCGGGAGAGTTCACCCTCGGGGATGCGCGAGGATCCGAGTTAGGCGCGAAGATTTACAAAGGCGAGGTCTTCCGCTTTTCGGTGCACGACCGGAGATTGTGCGCGCCTCTGTGGATCCGGTGTCGACGGCACATCGGATTCTCTTCCCCAGCCGTCTCCGTACCGTGCCGACTGGCTCCCCGCCTCCGGCCGGCGAACAACCGAATCAGTCCTTCTCGCCGGCTCCTGCCGCCGCGGGCACCTCTGCCCGTGACGGATCATTTCGTTCGTACGCATCCCTCGCGAGTGAGGGCATCTGGCACGTCGCGGCGGCGCCACCGATCCCGGTGACGCTCCCCGTCGACGCACAGGTGCGCCTCATCTTCGATACGGTGCACCTCGTCGACTGCAACGACGCGATGGTGCGGATGTACGGGCTCGCCGATTCCTCCGCGCTTGCGGGGGTGACCGTTCGCGACCTGCTGATCGACGACCACCCGCAGAACGAGGAATTGCTCGCATCGTTTGTGCGATCGGGGTACCGGCTCGATGGCTACGAATCGGTGGAGCGAACTCCCGACGGCGCGCGACGCATCTTCCTCAACTCCATCGTCGGCGTGGTGCGCGACGGGATGCTCACCGAGGCGTGGGGGTCGCAGCGCGACATCACCGACCGAAAGCATCGCGAGGCGAGCGCCCGCCAGGCGCAAGCGATGGACGCGGTGTCGCTCCTGTCGGGAAGCGTGGCGCACGAGTTCAACAACCTCCTCACAACGATCCTCAGTACCGTCGAACTCCTGGCGGAACAGTGCCCGGGGCAGGATCGCGCGATGGACGACGCGGAGTCGATTCGCCGCGCGGCACGCCGCGGCGGGGAATTGACGCGGCAACTGCTCGCGCTGTCGCAGCAGCAGGTGCTGCAGGCCCGCGCCGTCGACGTGCACGCCCTCGTGCGCAACGTCGCCGGTACGATCCGCGACGCCTTCGCCCGCTCGGTGCTCGTCGATTTCATCTACGACGATGCCTCGAGCGTGGTGAGCGTGGATCCCGATGAATTGGAGCGCACGCTATTGCATCTGGCGGCATATGCCGCGCAGGTGATCGGCGAGCGCGGCTCGTTCGCGATCGACGTGCGCCAGCAGCGCCTCGACGAGGCAAAGCTCGCCCTCCCCGACCCGATCGCGCCCGGCACCTACGTGACGATCGGCATTCGTCATTCCGGGGTGCCGCGAAGCTCGGTTGACGGCACGCCGCTCCTCGCCCCGTTCTCCGGCGGCGAGATGCCGTCGTTAGGTACCGGGCTGGCGCTGGCGACGATGTACGGTTTCGTGCGGCAGAGCGGTGGTGCGGTCGTCGTCGACCCGGCGCCGACGGGCGTCTCGCTCCGCATCTACTTTCCCGTCGCATCGCCCGCTCCCGCCTCGGCGCCCCCTGCCGCGAGCGCGGCGAGCACCGCATCGCGGGCAAACGACAGGGAGGAGGGGTCGCGCACGCTCCTCGTCGTCGAGGACGATGTCGCGGTCCGCCTCCTCATGAAGCGGGTCTTCGAGCGCGCAGGGTTCGCGGTGCTCGCCGCGAGCCACGGCGACGAGGCGCTCGAAGTCTCCCGCCGCTTCGGTTCCCGGATCGACGCGCTGGTCACCGACGTCATCATGCCGGGCATGGGAGGAGGGGAGCTCACGCGACGGCTGCGGCGCGAGCGTCCGAACCTCCGCGTCCTCCACGTCTCGGGCTACACGGCAGGGACGCTTCGCCAGCAGGACATCATCGACGCGGGCGACGCGTTTCTCCAGAAGCCATTCACGCCGCAGGCGCTGCTGGAAAAGCTCAGAGACGCGCTTCGCTAGGATACAGAAGACGAGAAGACGAGAAGACGAGAGGTTTCGTCCAACTCTTCACCTCTCGTCTCCGAACTACCTTACTCGTCTCCGAACTTCCGGAATCGTTGCTGCGCGGATCGAACGCGCTGCCTAACGCGCCTACTGAACGACGCCGCTGGTGAGGCCGGCGAGGGCGCTGACGATCAGGAGCGCCCACTGCGGGCCTTTGTAGCCTTCCGCTCCATCGTCGTACGACTCGGCGAGCGAGTGCGCGCCGCGCCCGATGCCGCCGCCGTCGATCGTGATCGCGGGGATGCCGAGGCTCATCGGAATGTTGGAGTCGGTGCTCGATGCGCCGGTGGGGGCGGTGAAGCCGAGGGCCTTGCCGGCCGAGAGCGCGGTCCGCGCGATGTACGACGTGTCGTTCACCTGCGACGCGGGGCGAATCCCCATGTCGGTGATGCGGAGCGAGACGGTATCGCGGGCGTTGGGCCACCGCGCGTTCTCCTCGCGCAGCGCCGATTGCAGCGCGGCCTGGAACTGCGCGTCGACCTTGGCCAGCTCCTCCGGCGATTCGGAGCGCATGTCGACTTCCATGGAGCCTAACGGCGAAATGGTATTCACCGACGTCCCCCCGGAAACCTTGCCGACGTTGAACGTCGTCTTGGGCGACGCGGGGACCTGGAACTCCGAGATCTTGGCGATCGCACGCCCCATGGCGTGGATCGGGTTGGCCATCCCGAAGGCGCCGTAGCTGTGCCCCCCCGGCCCGTGGTACTCGATGAGGTAGCGATGGCTCCCGACGGCGCCGGTGGTGAGGCCGAGCCCCGTTCCGTCGACCGAGATGAAGTAGTCGATCTTCATCGGCGGCATGCGGAAGAGGTAGCGCATCCCGCGCAGGTTCCCCGGCCCTTCTTCGCCGACATTCGCGATGAAGAGGATCGTCCCCGGCGTCTCGATCTTCGCGTTCTGCATCGCGCGAGCGACGGCGAGCACCGTCGCCAGCCCTCGGCAGTCGTCACCGATCCCGGGGGCACTCATCTTCGTCCCCTCCTTCTTCACCGCGACCTCGGTCCCTTCAGGGAAGACGGTGTCGAGGTGACCGGCGATGGCCACGGTTGGTCCACGCCCCGATCCCTTGCGCTGGGCGATCACGTTCCCCACGGAATCGATCGTCACCGGCGACAGCCCTAACGACTCGAAACGCCGCTTCATCTCGGCGGCGCGCGCCTCTTCCTTGAAGGGAGGAGCCGGGATCTCGCAGATCGACGACTGCTGCTCGAGCGTCCAGGCATTGTCGCGCTGGATCGCCGCCAGCGCCGACTTGATCCCCGGGTGCTCGCGCGGAATCGCGACGGCGCCCTGCGCCCCGAGGGTCGCGACGGGGGCGGCCACCGCCAACGCGGCGACGAATGCACCGGCGCCTAGACGAACGCACGTCGTCATCCTAACGCCCCCCTGCCGGCACCGCACCGTAGATCCGCGCGGCGAGCGCATCGTACAGCGCCATGGTCACCTTCCCCGGCGTCCCGTCGCCCACCGCGGTCCCGTCGATCGAGACGACCGGCATCACGTCGGTGGTGGTCCCGGTGAGGAAGCACTCTTGCAGCTGGGGCACGTGGTGGATGTGGAACGGCGTCTCGTTCACCGGGACGCCCACCTCGCGCGCCACTTCCAGCACCACGTCGCGCGTGATCCCGGGAAGGATCATGTTGCTCGACGGATAGGTGCGCAGTTCGCCGTCGATCACGCCGAAGACATTCGTGTGCGACCCTTCGGTGATCGCGCTCTCCTTCACGAAGATCGCCTCGAAGACACCGTGATCGACCGCGTGCTGCTTGGCCATCACCGCGGCAAGGAGGTTCACCGTCTTGATGTCGCAACGCGACCAACGAATGTCGGGATACGTGACGACCGCCACGCCACTCGCGCGCTTTTCGCTCGGGAGCGCGAAGCGCTGCGCCGAGAGAAAGACGGTGCACGGCGTACCCGCCGGGGGAAAGTGGTGCGTGCGCGGCGCCGCGCCGCGCGTGATCTGCAGGTAGACCGTCCCCTCGCCCGAGGTGATGTCGTTGCGTCGCAGGAGCTCGAGCGAGATCTGCTCGATCTCATCGAGCGATTGCGCGGGATCGAGGCGCAGCTCGCGGAGCCCGCGCGCCAAACGCTTGAGGTGGCGCGCCGACTCGAACAGGCGCCCGTCGACCGCGCGCGTGACCTCGTAGACACCGTCGCCAAAGAAGAAGCCGCGCTCATCCACCGAGAGCTTCGCTTCACTGCGCGGGAGGTATTCCCCGTTGAGATAGACCACGCTGGACATGAATCACCTGTCACGAGACGACTGGCTCGCGCGGACGCGCGTTTGGTGCGCGCGGAACTCGCGGCACGGGTGGGTTTCTACGCGGGCGCCTGCGGCAAGTCAAGGCAGGCAGGGAGGGCACAGGTCGGTGCCGACGGCGCGTCGCCGATCGTCTTCCGCTCGAACCCCGTTCCTCATGAATCCCGCCACGCGCCTCGCCCTTCGCCTCTTCGCCGTCCCCTGCATCGCCCTCTACGGCGTGCATCGCCTGCGCGCGCCCGACTATTGGGACTTTCTCGACGATATCAACCTGGCGATCCACGAGGCGGGGCACGTCGTATTTCAGCCGTTCGGCGAGCACGGCATGACGTTCGGGGGCTCGCTCTTCCAGGTGATCGTCCCGCTGGCCTTCGTCGCGTACTTCCTGCGGCGCCGCCAGCGATTCGCCGCGGCCATCGTGATGGCCTGGGTGGGCGCCTCGGTGTTCAACGTCGCCACCTACATCGGCGACGCGCGCGCGCAGGAGCTCCCGCTCCTCGGCGGCGAGAACGCCGTGCACGACTGGTGGTTCCTCCTCACGGAGTGGGATCTCCTCCCCCGCGATCTCGAGATCGCGCGCGCCGTGCGCGGTGCCGGCGTGCTGGCGTGGCTGCTTTCGGTCGCTGGAGCCTTCGCCTTCGCCCGCGAGTCGCTCGAGGAGCCGGGCGGCGAACTGACCGTGGAGACGAGCGCTAGGCCCTGACGAGGACTTCGGGGTGCGTCGTCCACTGCACGAGCCCGATGCCGG
>CAZWVG010000326.1:0-6057 GCA_964637355.1 uncultured Gemmatimonadaceae bacterium | reverse complement strand
CGAAGCGCCGGATCTTGGACGGGGTGAAGCCGCCGGAGACGATGATCCCTACCTCGGGAAAGCCGGCCTCGTCGAGGCGTGCGCGCAGCCGGCGCACGAGCTCGGGGTTCACGCCGGTCAGTCCCGCGCGCCCGCGCGCCGCGGCGGCGCCGGTGAGCGACTTGTCGACCAGGCTCTCGCTGGTGTCGACGCGCACGCCAGCGAGCGAGCCTGGTCCAAAGGTTTCGTGCATCGCGCGGGCGACGGCGATGGCGTCGTTGAGCACGTCGTTGTGGTAGTCCACCAGCGAGACGATGGTGACTTCGGGCTCGCGCGCGTGGCAGTAACGGGTGAAGGCGATCGTGGCGGCCACGGCGTCGCCGCCGAAGGCGGCGATCATCGCGTGAGGCATCGTTCCCACGCCCGAGGCGCCCCACCAGGCGCCGCCAGCATCGCTCGACACGCTCCCGGCGCCGCCGATGCGCGCGGCGTACCCGTCGGGGGTCTGGATGCGCCAGTCGTCGTGCCGCGCCCCCATGAAGATCACCGGCTTCCCGTTGGCCGCGTCCATCACGCGGCGCACGTTGGTCGCCACCAGCGAGCGCCGCGCCAGCACCCCGAGGTAGTCGGTCTCGAGATGCGCAAAGGCGATGTAGGGGCCGGTGATGCGCAGCACCGTCTCGCGCGGCGACACCGGGTCGCCATCGATGAGCGTCTCGATGGTGAGTTCGTCGACCGTGTATTCACGCCCGTTGTAGGGGTGCCGCGCCAGCTGCGTCTCGAGCATGCGGATCACCTCGTACACGCCGGCAACGATCCCGTGCTGCTTGGCGAAGACCTGCATCTGCACCACGGGATCGCGCTGGTCGAAGGCGATCGTGTTCGCGGTGCGCACGAAATAGCGATCGGTATACCACCCCTCGGCCATGCGCGGGTCGAACTGGAAGAGCGAGGCCGGGAAGAAGCGCAGCCCTTCGTGCAGGAACCGCTGCCTCGCCTCCGGCGAGTCGGCCGGCGGGGGAGCGAAGGGAGCGGTGAGCGTCATGGCAGACGGGTCGGGGGAAGCACGCCCACAACCTGACCGGGTGCGTATCTCTTGTCTATGGGGGATTCGCGGGCGATGGCGCAGAGCGTCACAAGGGCACGCGCCATCGTCTCCCGGTCGAAGGCGGCGAAGCCGAGCATCAGTGCGCCGCGCGCGGCCGGGGCGATCGACAGGGCACTGAGCGGCGATGCCACCACGCCCGCCTCGAGCGCGCGCGCGGCCAGCGATGCGTCGTCCATCCCCGGGCGTAGCCAGGCCAGCAGGTGCATCCCCGCGTCGACGGGCTCGGCGTGCATCCATTCCCCCGCTTCGCCGGCGAGCAGCTGCAACAGCAGCTGCTGCCGCTCGGCGTAGAGCGCGCGCATCCGCCGCACATGGCGCGTGAAGTGCCCTTCGGCGAGGAACTCCGCGAGCACCGCCTGCTCGAGGGACGAGGGATGACGATCGACGACGGCGCGTGCGCTGGCAAAGGCATCGACGAGCGCCGGCGGTACGATCACGTAGCCCAGCCGTAGTGCCGGGAACAGCGTCTTGCTGAACGTTCCCACGTAGATCACGCACCCCGACCGATCCATCCCCTGGAGCGACGGAAGCGGACGCCCGCGAAAGCGATACTCGCTGTCGAAGTCATCCTCGACGATCCACGCGCCACTGCTGCGGGCCCACTCGAGGAGCGCGAGCCGGCGCGCCGCGGTCAGCGTCACGCCTAACGGGAAGTGATGCGACGGCGTCACGCAGGCCATGCGTGCCGTGGGCGCGAGTGCGGGCAACCGCTCGACGTTCATCCCCTCGCCATCCACCGCGATCGGGACGACGATGCCTCCAGCCGCCTGCACCGCTGCGCGCGCGCCGCGGTACCCGGGATCTTCCATCGCCACCACGTCTCCCTCGTCGAGCAACACACGAGCGGCCAGGTCGAAGGCCTGCTGGGCGCCGCTCACCACGATCACCTGCTCCGCATCGCAGTGCACCGCGCGCGCCTGGCGCACGTACGCGGCGATCGCCGAACGCAGGGGCGCGTACCCGTTAGGCTCGGCGTAGGCGAGCTGCGGTGCCGCCATCGCGCGCCAGCGCCGCGCGAGGATCCGCCCCCACAGCGGCAAGGGGAAGTGGTCGAGTGCCGGCGTACCCATGCGAAAGGCGCGGCTCCCGGTGGCGCCCAGTCGCGGCGTCGTCCCGACCGTGAGTGCGGCGATCATGGCACCGCGGCGCGACAACGGCGCGATGGGTGGCGACTCGCGCACGCGCGACGCCGCCGGCAGCGCGTGTGTTGCGCCCCGGCTGCTTCCGCTGCGCTCCGCCTCGCGTGGGCGCCCGGCCGCCGCTTCGCCTGGCGCGGGCGTGCCAGCACTCAGGTGCGCGTCGGGGAGCACACGCGCGACGAACGTTCCGGAGCGTGGGCGCCCCGTCAGGTATCCCTCGGCGCGCAGCTGGTCGAAGACGAGCGCCACCGTCGTTCGCGAGACCTCCAACGAAGCGGCCAGCGCGCGAGAGCCGGGGAGCGATTCACCAGGGGCCAGGCGCCCGTCGAGAATGGCGGCGCGCAGCGCATCGTAGAGCTGGCGCTGCAGCGAATGCGTGGCGTGCGGGTCGAGCGCCAACGTGAGGACGGCCGCTCGCGGCGACGTTCGACGCTTCTTCTGCGCAGGACTGGACTGATGCATTTGCACGATTCTGGCTGTTTTCGTAGAACCAGTCTGTGCGTAACCTCGTGGTGCGCCGCTCCCCTCCGCAAGCGAGCGCGAATTCCCGCACGCCAGGCACGCTCCACCTCAGGCCCTGTTGCCATGCCCCCGTCCACCAGCGCACGCGATGCTTCGAGCGACCGCACGCGCGTGCGCATTCACCCCGAGCGTTCCGTTCCCGACGAGGTGGGAGACATCCTGCTCCACGGACTCGTCGCGCACGTTGCCATCGCCGACGAGCAGGGTCCGGTCGTCATCCCGATGACCTATCACGTCGATGCCGGTGCGCCCACCAGCATCTACATCCACGGGGCGCACCACTCGCGCCTCATGGCACACGTGGCGAGCGGCGCTCCGGTGTGCGTCTCGGTGACGCTCGTCGACGGATTGGTGTACTCGCGTACGGCGCTCTACCACTCGGTGAACTACCGGAGCGCAGTCTGCTTTGGCAGCGCACGTGTAGTCGAGGATATCGACGAGCAGCGTCGCGTCTCGCACGGGCTGGTGGCACGCTACTTCCCCGATCGTACGGCGGGAGTGGACTACGCGCCGATTCCCGAGGAGCACCTCTCGGCCACCTCGTTCGTGGCCATCGACATCGTCGAGGCGAGCGCGAAGCGGCGGACCGGCGGACCCAAGGGACCGCGCGACCAGGATCCCGATGCGCTCGGGAGTGCGGGAGTCGTGGTGTTCGACCCGCCGCGCTGACGACCGCTTCGCACACGCTTCCGCCATTTGGACCTCGTGTCTTCATCGCATCACTTCCGCATCGCGCTCACCTGGACCGGGAATCTCGGCACGGGGACCTCGGGGTACCGTGACTACGACCGGCGCCACGAACTCTCCGGCCCCGGGAAGCAAGTCATCGCCTGCTCGTCGGACCCGGCGTTTCGCGGCGACGGGACGCGCTACAATCCCGAGGAGTTGTTCGTCGGTTCGCTCTCCACGTGCCACATGCTCTGGTACTTGCACCTGTGCGCGGTGGCCGGCGTCGTGATCGAGGAGTACACCGATGATGCGTCAGGGACGATGGTCATCGAGGCGAACGGCGGCGGGCGCTTCGTGGAGGTGACGCTGCGCCCGCGCTGTCGTTATGCGGCGCCGGTCGATCCCGGGCGCATCCGCCAGCTGCACGAAGAGTCGCACGCGCTCTGCTTCATCGCCAACTCGGTGAACTTCCCGGTACGCGTGGAGCCTGCCGACGACGCGTTCGTCAGCGACGAGTCGTCGTCGAGCCCCGCTGCCTGACGAACAGCGCATTCCCCACCGCGCGTTCGCCGGTCGGATCGGAGGGATAGTTCACGACACTCCCCGCGATCCAGAGCGCGCTCGATCCGCCGCCGTCGAGGTTCATCGCGTCGCCGGCACCGAGCGCGATGAGCGCATCTCCCCACTCGGCGAGCGACATCCCCACGCTCCAGGGGCGGCGTCCGTCGACCACCACCAGCATGAGGCGAGTGGAATCGCGCGACAACGCGATCGCACTGCGCGGGTGGCGCGCCGCCGAGAACCTGGGAAAGGTCCCCTCGAGCGAATCGGCGATGGCGCCGACGTTGCGCCCCCCCTGCACCACGCGCGGCCACCCGCCGACCGAAAGCTGGGGCGAACCTACGCCTGACGAGAGGTGGGCGACCACGCGAAGCAGCTCGCCCGTCCTGGCCGCCGCGCGCAGCGCAGCGATCGCCGCGTCGCCGGTGGCGCTCAGCACTCCGCCATCGGGGGGAATTTCCGTGTCCCCTCCCGTGTGCAGCTGCGCGTCGCGCACCCGATAGACGAGCGTGTCGCCCCGGCGCCCCGCTCGTACGACCGCGAGCTCGACCGCCTGACGAGTCGCGGCCAGCGTCTCGCGTCGCGCCGAGTCGGCGCGCAGTTGCTGGATGCTCGGCGGTGCGGTTGCAGCTGCCGGCGATGGCGGCGCGCCCGCGCGTGCCGACGATGAAGCGTCGGGATCGCGGGGGCGAGACGCGAGCGCGCGTGACGACGTGTCGCTCAACGTCCGTGCGCCGTACCACGGGGTGTAGAGCACGAGCCCCGGCGTGCGCGGCGGCCGATAGTTGATCCCCACGAGTCGCGTGATGCCTGACGACGCGTGAACCGCTCCGTCGAGTGCAAACCGGCCCATGCGCGCCTTCCCATTGGCATCGACGGCGAATTGTGTATGCGCGTTGTCGAATTCGTCGTGGGGCGAATCGGTGGCGATCGTTCCCTTCACCCACGCGCCATCGATGACGTTGTTGTTCTCGATCTCTCCCGTGCCGAGGTCGAAGAAATCGGCATTGATCCCGACGATGGGGCGCTCGTCGCGCGCCGCGAGGCGCGAAGCCATCGCGCTGACGCGCTCGCGTCCAGTCATATGATCTGTTGCGCGCACAGCAGCGAGCGCGAGATCGCGACGGCCGAGCTCGATCGTTGCGACATGCACGAGCCACGGTCCCTGAGGAAGCAGGAGACACGTGTAGGTGATTCCCGGAAGGATGGTGTCGACGAATTCCCGACGCACCAGCGGATCGGGGAGGTGCAGCGTATCGCTCACGCACCGGTGAATGGTCACTGGCTGCGGCGGGGAAACCGTCGTTCGTGCGCACGCCATCGCGGCCATAACGAGTGCGAACGCAAAGCTGCGCTGCAGCGACGAAACAACGGCACGCTCGACGCCGTCGTGCTGCGAGCTTCTTCCCCGGCCGAACGTCTCACGCATACCCGATACCTCCAGGAGAATCCACCAGATGCGAACATGGGTCGTACGCGCCCTTGCCCTCGCGACGCTGGCTTGTGCAATCGCGTCGGAGCAGGCGCACGCGCAGAATACCATCACCCTCGAAGGCTCCGTCGTCGGCACCGACGGCGCGCCGGTCGCCGGCGCGCAGATCGCCGTTACCGACCGCGCCACCAGTGAACGCCGCACCACCGTCACCAGCCAGAGCGGGGAGTTCCGCGTGCTCGGACTCTTCTCCGGCAAGTACGCGGTGGACGTGCGGGCGTTGGGCTACAAGCCGGTGCAGGATTCCGTGCAGCTCGTCATCGGGCAGCGCGCCCGCCTGACGATCACCATGGAAAAGGGGGCGACCGAAATTCAGGGCGTCGCCGTCACCGCCGAGCGGGTGAAGCAGGTGGAGGTGCAACGCCTCTCCATCTCGGCGCCCGTGCTCAAGGAAGAGATCGAGAATCTCCCGATGAACGCGCGCGGCGTCATGAACCTGGCGGCGATCGCGCCGGGGGTGAAGAGCTACGCGCCGCAGTCGGGGCGCGCGCTCCCTTCCGCGGGTGGTGCGCCGGACCTGCGCTTCATCAACCTCTACATGGACGGCGTGGAGATGAAGTCGCTGTACAACGGCAACCTCGTCGGCA
>CAZWVG010000325.1:0-6083 GCA_964637355.1 uncultured Gemmatimonadaceae bacterium | reverse complement strand
CTCACCACGCCGAGGGCCGCGGTCACCGCAGACCCCGGCATGCCTAACGCCATCACCAGCTGTCCTGCCCGCGCCGGCGTCGCACCACGGGCGAACGGAACCCCGACCTCGCTGTTCAGGCGCAGCACCGCGACGTCGGTCGTCGGGTCGCGGCCGGCCAGCGTCGCACCGACGGTGGTCCCGTCGGCGAGGGTGACGGTGATCTTGTCCTCACGCTGGATCGTGTGATGGGTCGTGACCACGACCCCCGGGCGCCAGATCACGCCGCTCGACGGAATGCGCCGGCGTGCGTGGATCGCCACCATCGAGGGGGACGCCTTGGCGACGGCACCCGCGAGGTCGTCGGACAGTGTCTGCAGCATGCTCGCGGGGGCGGAAGGAGAAGGAATGGAATCGGACATCGAAAAGCCTCGCACGGAGAGGGGCGCCTGGTTGCGCCGGGTGACGGAGGGCAATGTGCGAGTCCCTGGCGAATCCGCCCATCGGATGTTCGGCTGAGCGTACCCTCGGACGTTCGGCCGAGCCTAACGACGACCGGGCGGCGCGTGCGCGCCGCCCGGTCGGAAATTCCCCGAACTTGGGGAGCGATCAGCGTGCGTCTAGCACTCGATCATACGGGTGCGCATTGCGAGCCCTCGCGCAATCACCCTTCGACCTGCTTCGGCGCAGCGGCCGCAGCCGAGGTCACCGGGATCTTCCGCGGCTTGGCCGCCTCAGTCTTCGGGATGCGGACCGTGAGCACGCCGGCGTCGAAGTTCGCCGAGATGCCGTCGCCGGCCACATGCTGCGGGAAGCGGAGCGAGCGGGTGAACGTTCCCCAGTCGCGCTCGGCGAAGAAGACGCGGGTCTCCCCCTTCTCGGCGGCGCGGATGCTCCGCTGGCGCTCGCCGCGAATGCTCAGCGTGTTGCGCTCGAAGTTGATATCGACCGACTCGGCGCTCACGCCGGGAAGGTCGAGCTGGACGACGTACTCGCCTTCGGTCTCCCAGGCGTCGAGCTCGGGGACGAACGCGGGCTGCGCGACGGTCTTGCCGACCGAATCGGGGGCGCTGCCAGTGACAAAGGCCTGATCCATGGCCCGGCCGAGGGTGACCATGCGATCGAGCATCGAGTTGATTGGCGTGATGGTAACCATACGAATGCCTCCATGAAGTGAATCGGTGATGCGCGAGGGACTCGCACGGAGGGAGGGAGAGGCAGGCGTTGGGCCACACTCGAATGGCCGAAATGATCGGCCTCTGAGCCTGTCGACTGTATTTCTGACAGGCGGTAAGCCGGGAAGGCAGTCTGTCAACTTCAGTTCTCAGAAATCTGAAGACGAGAAGACGAGAAAAACCCTTGGGGGGGTGGGTCTCGTCTTCTCGTCTTCAGAAAACTACCTCCCTGGCGAGCGAATCCCCGGCGGCGAAGTAGAGACTGATTCGCCGCGTCCCTGGCCCGTTCGTCAGCGCAACTACATTTCGCTGGTCTTTGAAGTGTTCGAACAGCAGCGCGACGTTGACCGAGAGGGAGCGGATCGGGGCCGGAGCACGAAGGTCGACCAGGTACCACCACATCTCGGGTTCTGGCGAGCTGGCGTCGCGCCCGGATTCGACGACTCGCCCGGTGAGCGCGGTGCCGAGTGCGTGGACCCGGACTCGCTCGTTGAAGTAGGCGGCAAAGACCGAGTCGCCGGCGGGGGTGGCGGCGGAGAGCGCGGGGCGGTGCGCGTAGGTCTGGAGCGTCTTTTCCAGATCGTCGCGGAAGAGGCGGACGCGCCACTGGATGCGATTTCCCGTGATCTCGACGCGGGAATACGTGAGGTGGAGGTCGTGCGCGCCGCGGAGCGCGAGGGGGGTGGTCGCGGGCGCTGAGAGAGCAACACCGGCGCGAGACGCGCCCAGCGAGAAGGTGGGGGCGAGCGTTACCCCGAGTGCGGCGATGAGGGCGTATCGCCTTGAAGCGCGGGACGATACGATTGCTGACGCGCGCACCCGCCCCGCCTGTCGCGTACGCAGATTCACCTCCCAGATGCGAGGAGTGAGGACAGCACCCGTGGCCAAATCTACCCCGCACCTCCGCCTGGAGGTGGCGCCCAAGGTTGCCGTCGCCGTCGCAGGGGTCGCCTTTGCCGCCCTCGCGATTCCCTCGCTCGTGCTGGCGCAGGACTCCACCCGCGTGCGCGCGCTCCAGCCGGTGCGCGTCACCGTCACGCGCGAATCGTCCCGCTCCACGCTCGACCTCCCCTTCGGCGTCTCGCGAGTCTCGGTCGATTCGGGGCGTGCCGGGATCCGGCGCGCGTCGCTGACCGAGATGCTCTTCAATATTCCGGGGCTCTCGGTCTCCAACCGCTACAACCCCACGCAGGACCCCCGCCTCGCGGTGCGTGGCTTCGGTTCGCGCTCGGCGTTTGGGATCCGCGGGGTGCGCGTGACGCGCGACGGAGTCCCGCTCACCCAGGCCGACGGACAGACTGCGGTCGACTTCGTGGATCTCGAGAGCGTGGGGAGCGCCGAGGTCATGCGCGGGGCCGCGGGTGCGCTCTACGGCAATGCGTCCGGTGGAGTGCTCGACCTCAAGAGCGAACCCTACCCGACTCGCGCCTTTGACCCTTCACTCCGATACGTGGCGAACGCCGACGTGTCACGGTGGTCGGCGTCGAGCTCGGGGAGCGATGGTGCGCTCGGCTGGCGTGCGACCGCGTCGCGCAACGATGGCGACGGGCCGCGCGACTACTCCGCCTTTCGTTCGTCGGCGTTCACGGGCGATGCGGCGTGGCGCGGCGAAGCCGGGACGTTGCGCACGCAGTTCACCTGGTACGATGCGCCGAGCGCGGAGAATCCCGGCGCGGTGACCGCGACGGAGTTGCGCACCGTGCCGACCGTTGCCGATTCGCAGGACATCCGCAAGAAGGCGAGCAAGGCCGTGGGGCAGAAGCTGCTGTCGCTGATTGGGGACCGCAGCTGGGAGAGCGGGAGCGCCAGCGCGACGCTGTTCACCGGGTGGCGTTCGTTGGACAACCCGCAGGCCTTCGCGATCGTCGACTTCGACCGGCGCACGCTCGGCGCCTCGGCGCGCCTCGAGCAGCGCGGGATGGCGCGGCAGCACCTGTGGCGGTTGTCGTTAGGTGCCGACGTGCAGTCGCAGCGCGATGATCGCCGCAACTTCGCCAACTGCGCCGGTATCGCCAAGCTGCCGGCCCTCCCGAACTGCCCTACCACGCAGATGCAGGGCGTGGAGTCCATCCATCAGCTGGAGAAGGTCGGGAGCGCCGGCGTCTTCGCGCGCGGCGAGGTGAACCGCGCCTTCCTCACGGTGACCGGGACGCTGCGTGGCGACCAGACGGCGTTCAGCGTGCGGGATTACCATGCGACGTACGCGGTGGGCGGGGCGGTGCAGTCGCGGACGATGTCGGCCTTCACGCCCATGCTTGGTGTCTCGGTGCGCGCGCGACCGACGCTGGCCGTCTATGCGAACGTCGCGAGTTCCTTCGAGACGCCGACCACCACGGAGCTGGCCAACCGCCCCGACGGCTCGGCTGGGCTCAACCGCGACCTCCAGCCACAGCGCGGGCGCACGTTGGAGTTTGGGGCGAAGGGGATCGTGGCGCGGCGCGTCTTCGTCGACTTCGCGCTCTTCACCATCGCGACGAAGGATGAGCTGATCCCGTTCGAGATCCCGAACAGCGGCGGGCGGCGGTATTTCAGGAATGCCGGGGAGACGAGTCGCCGCGGCGTCGAGCTGTCGGCCTCGACGACGCTCGGGGCGTTCGACCTCGGCGGCAATGTCTCGACGCTGCGCTACACCTACGAGGACTACCTCGTCGGGACGACGCGACTCGACGGGAAGAAGGTCCCCGGCGTGGCGCCGCTCTCGTCGTCGCTGTTTGCCACGGCACGCCGCCGCTTCGGCTTCGCCACGGTGGAGATGCAGCAGGGGGCGCGCACGGCGGCCGACGACGCCAACGCGAACTACGCCCCCGGATGGGTCCTGTGGAACGCCCGCGTCGGCGCGTCGCAGCTTGCCGGCGGTCGGGTGCAGCCGGTGGTTGGCGTCGACAACCTCTTCGACCGCGCCTACGCCGCCAACATCGTCACCAACGCGACGCGCGGGCGCTTCTTCGAGCCGGGCGCGGGGCGGCGGGTGTACGTGTCGCTGCGCGTGGGGCGTTAGGCGCGCAGCGTCGCCCGTTGTTCGCGCTGGGAAGAGCCGGATGCCAGGCGAGCGGCGTCCCGTGTTGCGCGAGTCGCGCCACGTCAGGCGTTAGGCGCGCGACGCGTCTTGCTCTTGATGCGAAGAACTCCGCTCGTCAGGCACCCTTGCGCGCCAGCACCGCGAGGTCGTCGGCGCCGAATCCCTGGGCGATGAGCGCATCCATGCGTGCTGCAACGGCGCTCAGCATCGGCACCGGCTCCTCACCCGCCGAATCGAGCATCAGGCGGGCATCCTTCCGCGCCGTCTGCAACTCGAAGCTGGGCGTGAAGTCCTCGGAGAGGATCTTCCTCGCGCGGATGGGGAGGATGTTCTCGGTCTTGAAGCGCGAAAAGAGGAGCCACGCGTTCTCGCGGTCGACGTGCATGGCATCGGCGAGGTGGAAGACGTCGGCGAGGGCGCCGACCATCGCGAGGAGGAGCGCGTTCCCCATCAGCTTGTAGCTGGCGGCGAGGTCGGTGCGATCGCCGACGTACCAGAGATCACCCGTCATCACGACGAGGTGGGGCTGCAGCGCGTCGAAACGTGCTTGCGAACAGGCGACCATCATGAGCCCGGTCGCGCCGCGCGCGGCGTCGGGATTCATGAAGACCGGCGCACTCACGTACGCGACGCCCTCAGCCTCGAGTCGTGCCGCGCGGGCGGCGACCAGGGCAGGGAGGTTCGTCGTGTGATCGATGATGATCGCGCCGTCGGCGAGCCCGGGACGCAAGGCCTCGATCGTCGAATCGACCGTGGCGTCGTCGAGCAGGACCAGATGGACGCGCGCCGCGCCGCGCACCGCTTCGGCAGGAGTGTCGCAGACGGTGGCGCCGAGCGCCGCCAAAGGCTCCGCCTTGGATCGCGTCCGGTTCCAGACGCGCACCGTGCTACCTCCGCGCGCCACCATCCCCTCGACGAACCCCGCGCCGAGCAGTCCCGTCCCAAGAAAGGCTACCGTCTCCATGATTTCCCGTCGTGAAGTGTGCGCGAGGAAGTCTGGTGCGGAGATCAGTTGAGTTGCACCCTACTGCCTGAGAATTCCCTCGTCTTCTCGTCTTCAGAAAACTCGTCTTCTCCCCACCAATGTCTTCCGAACGCGTCGATCAGTACATCGCCAAGGCAGCACCCTTCGCGCGCCCCATCCTCGCGCACATCCGCGCCGTGGTGCACGCCGCCGCTCCCGACATCGTCGAGGAGATCAAGTGGAGTTCGCCGTTCTTCACGCACGATGGTCAGATCGTCTGCTCGATGAGCGCCTTCAAGGCGCACTGCGGCCTGTTCTTCTGGAAGGGCGCGCTCGTCGTCCCCGAGAAGGAGAACAAGGGTGAAGGGATGGGGCAGTTCGGCAAGCTGACGTCGGTCGAGCAGCTCCCGCCGGACGAAGTGCTGGCGGGATACGTCAGAAGGGCGCTCGAGCTGAATGCGGCGGGGGTACCTGCGCCGCACGTGGTAAAGCGCAGACTACAGAAGACGAGTTCTCAGAAGACGAGAACTCAGGCGGCGGGGGCGAAGGGGGCGGCGAAGAAGGGTGGGGTGAAGAAGGCGGCGGCGAAGAAGTCGGCAGCCACGCCCGCCGCGAAGAAATCTCCCACTCGGAAAGCCACAACCAGGAAGCCGAGCCCGAAGAAGTAGTCTCGTCTTCTCGTCTTCAGAAAACTCGTCTTCTCGAAGAGAAAACGCGTCTTCTAAAGCCGAGCATATATCATCTGCATTCCCGCGACAACAATCACCGCCGACAGCGCCGTCGCCCAACGCCGCCGCGTTAGGCCTGCGCCTTCACAGGCGAGCGCTCCAGCCAACAGAACACAGGCGACGATCGCCATCTGCCCGAACTCGAGTCCGATGTTGAACGAGAAGAGCGGGACGACGATGCTCTCCTCGCCGCCGAGTATCGCGCGCAGGAAGTTGGA